>JAIRYM010000019.1 GCA_031267615.1 Dysgonamonadaceae bacterium | reverse complement strand
TGCGGCAGCGTGTCAAATGAAATTTCTTGCATAATTATCGAAATTTCGGCGGTTTGATTTCCTGCGTGCCAATAGCAAAAAACCACTACTCAAAAATTGAATAGTGGTGCAAAAGAATTGGGTGATAAAATGGGGGAATCGCGGTGATTTTCAATCACCAAAATCACCACGAAAAACGAGTGTATTACACTGATAAACAGAGTAAAAATAATAATGGTGATTTGACTTTTTTACAGACAAATCACCATTATCACCACGAAACAAGAGGCAATTTTATTGTTTCCCCTGCTTTACTATTTCTTTAATGTCGGTTTCGTAATGTTGCGGAACGGTACTGAATTTTTTGCGGGTGGTTTCCTTTTCTACATCCCGGAATTGAGCAAAAACGGCGTGTAAAAGGTCTATCCATTCGGGGCGGATTGGTCGGGTTGTGTACAACTCCTTGTGAATGATATAAAAGGTATAACGCAAATACTCGTTTGAGATGTTTGTTTGTGAAATTTGCTGAATGTTTGTCGGCACCGTTCCTGTGTCTATCAACGAACAAATGTAAGTTGTCAATCGGTAAAAATCGTCATCGGACATAATTTTTGCGTTCAAACGATTGTAGCCACTCAAAAACGCAATGCGTTTTGTGGCTATATCTTTTTGCTTTTGCGTACTGATTTTTTGCTGTGTCGCCCTTGGTTTGGTGGTTTTCGTACCCTCGTTTTGAATAGTCGGGACAAAAATTTGCGCAGCATTATTTTTGTAAATTTCTTTTTGTTCGGCAAGCCAACTGCGAAGTTGGCGAGCGACCGAAAGAGTAAGCAACGCGGCAACCTCGGGCGTTATTGCAGGAAAATCAGGAAGATTCTCAGCAACATTTTCAATCTCCGTGAGTGCCTCACGAGCGTTTGAAATGGTGTTTAATTGCTGATTAAATGCCTGTTTTTTGTCTTTCAAAAGAGATTTTGAGAAATTGGCACTGACAATTTCGGGAAAATCAGGAATAGTGGCGTTTTCTGCTTGCAGAAAAACAGCGTTTTCAAGCGCACAGATAACAGCGATTAGTGTGTTATCTGTTGGCGTTCTTTCAAGGTCTGCGAAAAGTTACGCAAGCAAACTTTGAGCGGCTGCACTGTCGAAATCATTGTACAGGTATTGCGCTTGGTGTATGTGCTGGGCTTTTTGATATGCTGACAGTTCGCTCTCATCGGCTTGCCGATTGAGGCGATTATAGTAAAAATCTAAAAATGAATGATAGTCGGTTTCGGACAAAAGCACATCAAAAATCAAGGTCAATTCAAAATAGAGTTTGACGATTTGCTTGCACAAATCGTCAAAAATCGAGTTGGACTGCGTGTGTTCCCGAATGTTCTTTGCGTATCGGGCAAGCAATTTCAATACTGCTTTTATTTCTTCTTTGACGCAAACATCATCTTTCAAAATTTCAATCGACTGCAATAAACGAAGTTTTATGCGTTGGGCTTCGGCGGTTATTACAAAGTAATAAAAGCGCTGAATTGGCGTTGCCGCTCGCGGCAAAAGCAAAGTTATTTCGGTCGGGAAATAATCTGACGAAATACTTGTATAATCCTGATTACTTAAATATTGAGTAATATTTACAGGCATGTCGGCGTTGAAATTCACTTGTGAATTTCTGCCTAAAACCTGATTTAATCGGGTTTCGAGTTCGGGCAATGTTACCGGTATTTCCTGCAACAAATGGGAAATCTCGGAATAGTGGGCTGGCGGCTGGTCACCCTGCGGCTGCAATGTGCCGTGAATGATACTGTCGTAAATTTTCAGTTCCATCTTATTTATTATTTTTTCTTGTTAATATTCAATTTGATAGCGTGTGCTGCTTTCTCTTTCTTTTCATCAACAATTTGAGCGTAAATTTGCGTGGTTTTTACATCGGCGTGTCCTAACAACTTGCTTACTGTGTAAATATCTGTGCCGCTTGTTAATTGCAGGGTTGCAAATGTGTGCCGGAAACAGTGAAAAGTTATCTCTTTGGTAATGCCTGCGGCTTGTACCCATTCGCTTATTATATTGTTGCAAAACTGCGAATTGCTTACTCCTGCAAAAACTTTTTCGCTCTCGTTTTTTCGCTCGCCGCAAAGTTCTAACGCCTCTGTCGAAATCGGCATATAAACAGTGCTTTTGGTTTTTTGCTGATTGAATTTGATACTCGGCTTTTTGCCGCCGGTAATGTTTTCCCACTGTAAATTTACACAATCGGAAACGACCGCTTATCTTTCGGGAACTATACGGCCATTTTATTGATTTCGACAATTCCATTCTAAATATTGTAAAGAAAGCCGTGCACAACAACTTTGAAGAACGTTTTCAATCGGCAAATGAATTTATCCAAGCCCTGAATGGCGAGATTGAAGTACCTGATATGGATACCGTTCAAAAAGAAAAATCAGAAAACAAGCCTAGCAGTAAAGTCAAGGTGCAAAAAGCAAAAGGCAAGGGCTTTGATGCAATTGCAGGGATGAATGAATTGAAAGCACAACTGAAATTGGATGTCATAGATGCCTTGCATCATCCCGAAGAGTATGCAAAATACGGAATAACCATTCCCAACGGCATGTTACTGTATGGTCCGCCGGGATGCGGGAAAACTTTCTTTGCTAAACATTTTGCCGAAGAAGTAGGGTTTAACTTTATGTTAATGACGCCTTCTTCTCTGAAAAGCAGGTATGTAAATGCTACTCAGGAAAACATTGCCAAGATGTTTGAGGAAGCCGAAAAAAATGCACCGACCATCATTTTCATTGACGAGATTAATGAACTGTTACCCAATCGCGACAGTGATTCTCACGAAATGTACAAAAGCGCCGTCAATGAAATGCTGGCGCAAATGGACAGAACAGGTGAAAAGGGTATATTTATCATTGGGGCAACGAATTATCCTAACATGATTGATCCTGCTATGCTTCGTGCCGGTCGATTAGATAAGAAATTCTATCTGCCACCTCCTGATTTTGAGGCACGAAAGGGAATGTTTGAGATGTATCTCAAAGACAGACCTTTGGACTTCGGTATAGATTATGATAAACTTGCCACATTGACTGAAAACTATGTTTCGGCAGATATAGAATTTTTAGTGAATGAAACGGCCCGTACTGCCTTGAAAGAGAAAAAACGGATTACAATGGCTCTGTTGGAAAATACAATTCAAACGACAAAGCCATCTGTTCCATTGAAAGAATTAGAAAAATTCGAGGGGATGTGGGCGCCAAAAAACAAATGACCTAGAGTGGGATTTATTTAATTCCTGTTACTAATACGTCTGTTAATCCGGCTCGAAGTATCAGTCAGGCGATTTATGCCGGAGGCGATGCTTTGTGTCAACTGCCGGTGTTTATTATTGTTCCGATTCTTGGCGCAATGGCTGCCGGGACGGTTTACAAAACGGTATTTAAATAGTTATAAAACGGCAAAAAAAAGAAACACTTGCTATCACCGGAGATTCTTGTGCAGCAAGTGTTTGATGTACAGGAAAATTTCTATCTCAAAACTATGGTGTTGATTGAGTTTGGTTTCAAGACAGATGAAAAGGTGTATGCGCCAACTTTAATGACAGGTTTTACCGATTCCTTTGCTTTGTTTCTTAACAGCAAAACATAACTTCCGTCTGTATTGCGGAAAGCAAGCGTATTTTCGAGAGCGCCGCCAAATGAACCTCCTGTTGCGCCACCTACTGCAAGTTTCTTTGCTCCGGATAAAATATAATGGCTGGCGTGTTTCAGTACATAATATTCATAAGTATATTTATATGTATTATGTGTCGTGTCAACCGTTACGAGAGAGTTTTGCGTCCAGCCCCAGCGGCTCATTCCGCCATCTTTGAGCGAAGTATTCCAATAGTCATAAACGCTTACGCCATTGTTTAGAAAAAGCGCCATCAGGTCGTATGAATACGAAGCGCCGCGCCAGTCGTTCTTGCCATTACCACATTCCTGTTCTGTTTGATAAAGTTTCAGATTGGGATATTTCCTGTGAATGTCGCCGATAGCATGTTTGCCTGCCCATTGAAAGCCTGCGCCTGTCAGATACCGGCTGCTTTTTGCATCAAGCAGGGAAGTATCAGCAAGAGCGGATGTGGGGCGTTCCATTGTGCCGAAAGCCACTTCCACACCAAGTTCTTTCATTTTCGGACCAAGGTATTCGCCGATAAATTTATTGAGCGCGGAGGCTTGCCATGTACAACTTGGAAATGGCTGACAGGAATTGAATTCGTTTTGTGGCATTACCATAAATATATTGATGCCGTTTTCGCGATAAGCCTCGATGAATTTTGCGAAATAATTTGCATACGTCTTGAAATATGTGTCTTCCTGAATAAACATATTATATTCTTCGTGACGAATCTGGTCTGGACGGATACCATTACCGCCTTCGCCAATGCTGTGGAAAAATCCGACTTCAAGTGGCTGGCAAGCATAATGCTTATTGTCTTTCAGCCACGAGGGAGGTGACCACGGGGAAGCCCATATTTTAAGTTCGGGATTATATTTTAAAGCCGCTTGAATAAAAGGAATCAACGTCTCTTTGTCGTTGTCAATACTGAAATCTTTTAATTCAAAATCACCTTCAGTTTCGTCGTATGAATACCAGTCGCGAGAAAAATCATTAGCGCCGACAGGCATACGGCATATCCGCAGATTGCCACCTGTGTTTGGCTCAAACAGTTCTTTGAAAATATCCTTGCGGTCGGATTCATTCAAAAAACTCAAAGATGTCCAGCCGAGTTCATTGAAACAAGTGCCAAAACCGTCGATGGTTTGCTGAACAGTATTTATACAAACTTCCAAATCAACTACAGCATTATTAACAAATACTACAGAATCGGCAGACTGTAATTCCCAAACAGAGTCTGGAGTAGTAGTAACCCACTCTACGGCAGGTTTTTTATCGCAAGATACAAGTGCAAAAAGCACAACAAAATAAAATAAGATTTTCTTCATAATGGATTGTCTTTTTTAAGTTTGATTGCAAAGTTAATAATATTTTTGTTAATAATAAAAGAAATATATAACTTTGCACAAACATTTTAAAATTATTGTCTTACAATGAATAAAATTATTCGATTTTTCCTTGCGGGAATTTTTTTATGCCCGCTTTTAATGTCTTGCGTAAAAAAAGCAGAAAAGACTGATTCGATACAATCGCCGCAGGCTCGCTACGAAACAATGCAGCGCGAACTCGCAAAAGGGTGGAACACTTGGGATACCCGCTCGGTATTGACACACGTTTTCCTGCCTTTTGGTTCGGCAGTCGATATAAATCTAATTGACGCAGAAGGAAACCGAGAAGAACATTTTCGCGTTGGCGACAGAGGACGCGACGTACCTGTACTGCACCCCGGACCTCATACTTTCGACGGTGCATACACAGATATTTCGGTTAATTGGCGAGGGTTGAAACTTCGTGTACAAAGCGCAGCCGAAGGATACAAAAACGTTATTCTGATTACTCCTCTCGAAGATAATGCAAAAGGTGGAAAAGTAGTCGTCAGACCGAACAAAGTATGGTTTCGCTCAAATATCATTGAAGTAAAAGACAGTACGTTCACTATAAATCCTTACGGTGAAAATTTTTCTTTTGAATCAATTGTAAAAGGAAAATATCTTGGCACGGAACGTCGCGAAATTACGCTTTCGGCAAATGAACCTGTTGTGATTTGTATCGACTGCAACTTGGAACTTACAGAAGCTAAACAGTTTGTTCAATCGCACGCCGACGCTATTGTGGAAAAGAACAAACAGAAATATGGAGATTGTTATGATGTATATGATGCAATGCAAAACGTTTTGGCTTGGGATAATATATTTGACCCGACAATTAATCGCGTCATCACACCTGTCAGCCGAATATGGAACGTAGGCTGGAGTTCCAATCCATCACTTGGTGGCTTTGTGCTGTTTTGCTGGGACACCTATTTCGCGTCAATGATGCTTTCAACAGGCAGTAAGGAACTTGCTTATGCAAATGCGGTAGAAATAACTGATGCTCTTACCGAAAACGGCTTTGTTCCAAATTTTTACGCAGTCAATAATTACAAATCGCGCGACCGCTCGCAGCCTCCTGTCGGCTCAATGGCTGTGTGGATGATTTATCAGAAATATAAAGAAAAATGGTTTCTTGAACTCGTTTACAATAACCTGCTTTCGTGGAATCGCTGGTGGGATAAAAATCGCGAAACAGACGGACTGCTATGTTGGGGTAGCAGTCCTTTTGAAAAAATTACCTATCGCGGCTGGGAAACCGAAGGCGTGAATGAAACTTACGGAGGCGCACTCGAATCTGGCTTGGACAACTCACACATGTACGACAACATACCGTTTGATACCGTCAAGCATCAGCAAAAACTCAATGATGTAGGACTGTCCAGTTTATACATAATGGATTGCGATTTGTTGGCGAAAATTGCCGCCGAACTTGGCAAATCGTCAGATGCTCGCGAATTGAAAAAACGCGCCGACATCTATCGTAAAAATATGACTAAAACGTGGGATGAAGAGCGTGGTTTCTACTACAACCGTCATACCGATACAGGAAAATTAAACCCTCGTATATCGCCGACAAACTTCTACGCAATGCTCGCCAATGTGCCTACTCAAGCGCAGGTAGAACGTATGGTTAATGAACACCTGTTTAATACTGAAGAGTTTTGGGGAGAATGGGTAATCCCCGCCACTCCGCGTAACGACTCTGCTTACGTTGATAATCACTATTGGCGGGGACGAATCTGGGCACCGCTTAATTTTCTAGTTTATATGGGATTGCGTAATTATGATTTGCCCGAAGCTCGTAAAGCGTTGTCTGATAAATCGAAAAATCTGCTGCTCAAAAGTTGGCTCGAACACGGTTATGTTTTTGAAAACTACAATTCTGAATCGGGTGTTGGAGACGATGTGCAAAACAGCGATAAATTCTATCATTGGGGTGCATTGCTCGGGTTTATTGCTCTGATTGAAGAAGAGTATTATGACAATTAACAAGTAAAGCGAAAAAAAGGCAGCATTTCTCAGCCGATACTTTTTGTCCATAACGCCCGTATTTTTTTGAAGAATTTTTAAATTTTTCAAAAATATTTGAAAGTTTTCAAAAGTATTATTACCTTTGCTCCGTCAATTAAAAAAACAAAAGTAAATGACATTTATTTAAAAAATATCAATTATGAAAATACAATTTGTTATTATTTCCGTTTTGGTACTGTTGGTTGTATCGTGTAATAAAAATAAAACATCGCAACCGCTTGATACCTCCATCACTTTTATTAAAAGTCTTAATTCTCAGGAAGAGTTATCTGTTATTCCTCCATCGTTTGATCAGGTAACGATAGTGCCTCTTGAAACTAATGACGACATTTTGATCGGTAATATAGACAAAATTCAAGTGAATGACTCCCTGATTTTTGTTTCAGACAGCGACGATAAACTGTTTGTCTTCGACCGGCATGGACGATTTCGCAATATGATTGGTACTATTGGCATGGGCCCCGGCGAATACAGATCGTTGAGCACTTTCTTTATTGACGATAATTCCAGTGAAATCGTCATAGTTGACAACGTGAAATCGTCATTTCGCAGGCATGGTTTTGATGGAAAATTTCATTCCAGAATCAGGATTGATAGAAGTCAGTTTTCTCCTGAATGTGCGTCGTCGCACGGTGATTTCGTCCTTCTTAACAATTCTATCTCGCCTGAAAATGAGCCAGCCTACCTGCTTTATAATGATAAGGGTGAAACAGTATTCAGTAAACCGTACAGTGGATTTTCTGTTTCAGGCTATATGATGACCTTTTCCAGAAACTCAATAGCAAAAACCGATGATGGTCAGCACTTTATTATGCCTTTTTGTGACACAATCTTTCAATGCAAGGATGATTCTGTTATTCCAAAATACATAATAGAACACAGCAAAAAGATGGCGACAATTGAAAATTATAAGCTGAATAGGGAACAAACTATGTTGGAATTTGAGATACAAAGTATTAAAGATGGTTTGTTTACCGGATTTAAAGATATTTTTGAAACCGACCGTCATATTTTACTCAACTGTGGATGGATGTCAGGGTACAGTAAAGAATTCAATATATCCTACTTTCTTGTAGACAAAAAGACTGATACCGGACTTTATTATCTTTATGACGATGAAAGTATTTCCATGCCTTTTCTTAGAATCAATGCTTCAGACGGGAAAAATTTTGTGAGTATAGTACCGGCATATAAGCTTTTACCTTTTAAGGGTAAAATTGATGCCACTAATGATGAAAATCTTGAAAAATTCAAAACAGGAGTTGAAAACCTCGATGAAGAAGATAATCCGGTTCTTTTCTTTTACAAACTGAAATAATGCGGAAGTATGGTTGTAAACTCTTGTTAATAGCGATTTTGTTGTGCTGTTGCAGTAGTTATGGTATTCCAATATTCCACTCCCCAAAGCAACATCTTCACTTTCCCGCTTTTTCTCTTAAAAATCCTTGTTTTTCATCAAGCGATACTTTTAAATTCTCATTATTCTCAAAATCCCAAAGCGTCATCTTCCGAATCTTGTAATACGAAAGCCAGTAATTCTTCAACGCTTGCAAATAGTTCTTCTGTGCGTCTTTCTGGCGGTTAAGTGACATTTGCAGACCGTTCACGTCGGATTTTCCGATAATAAACCGCTCGCGTGTTTCCTGATAAGCCTGATTTGCAAGATTAACCGCTTCTTCCGCACTTTCAATCATTCCCTGCTGAACGTTAAAGTCACTTACAGTCATCAAAACGTCCTGTTCAAGCGAATTTTCTTTCTGCTGAACGGATATTTTCGTAACCGAAAGATTGTTGCGAGCCATATTCGCGCGACCTTTACGAACCCCCCAGTCAATCAGTGGAATGGAAAAACCAATTGAGATAACGTCCTGCTGCGACGGATTCATATAAGCGCTGCGCAGCGTCGGCGAAACCTGATTGAAACCGATGCTTGCATTGAAACTTGCATCAAATACAGCGCTCTTGGCGGCTTGGTCGAGATTTTTTTCGGCTTCCAGAATCTGCTGACTGTTTTCCAAAAATCCAGGATTGTTTTCGCGGGAAAGGCTCGACGCCACATCTGCCGAAATTTCCATATTTTTCGGTCTGTCAGGCAGTTTTAAATTGATATGGGTATCCTTGTCAAGATTAAGGAACGACACAAAAGCTGTCATTGCGCGTTTAAGGTCTATTTCGGTGTTTTTTAATGTATTTCTTGAATTTATAATATCCAATTTTAATGTAAGAAGGTCTGCCTGCGATATTGCAGCAATCTTTTTTCTTTCTTCGCCCATACGGAAAAGGGTATCGGCAGAGGCGAGATTGTCAAGCGCAGTATCGTAAGCGGACTGAGCCATTGCAAGGTCGAAAAAATATTCGATGGAAGCAACTGAAATTTCTTCGCGGTCGGTCAGAAACTGCTGCTTTGCCTTTTTGTATTTTAACGGCTCAATCCGTTTTTCCCATTTGAAACTGTTGAAACCGAACAAATCCTGCGAATACCCGACGCGAACAGGAGTTGAAGTGTATTGCGAATAAACGTTTTCGCTAAAGTTGCGGATATAGCCCAGCTCAGTGTCGATAAAAAATGTTCCCCCCGTCAAATCGAAGTTTTGGCGAATAGAAAGATTGCCGGACGAATATAGCGACTGCTGTTCACGGTAAACATCCATATTGTTTTCGTAATCGTAACGCCTCGTAATATCGCGATAATACTGAATTGGCGTCATCCGCAGATTCAGCGAAGGCAGCCTCGCCGCCTTATACGAGCGAAATTCCCAGTAACTGTAAAGATACCGGTTATTCGCGATAAACGCCTGCAACGAACTGTCGCTCGCTATCTCAATGGTTTGCTGCAAAGATAGAGATTGTTGGGCTTGAGCGGAAAACCCCAAACTTTTTAAAGCGATGCAACAAATAAACAGCGCACGAAAACATAATATTTTTTTATACATAAACATTAAGGATAAATAACTGAGCGCGAATGTAACCATTATTTTTTTAGAATACCAAACATTTTACAAAAATCTCAAAAAAACGTCATTTCCCTTCTTTTTTTACTAAAAAAAATTACCGTCAGTTGCGGAATCAGCACGACGTTCGCAATCGAAAAGCAGATGAAGGTGAGGATTGTTAAGAGGAATGTTTCATTTAAAAGTGTTCCTGTTTATCTTTATCTTTATCTTTATCCAAAATATACCTCTTATACAACTCCCAAATATTAGGATTTATGGACGGATTGCCAAGGAACAGAATTTTATTGTTTTTGTCGAGCAAAAAACACTGATATTCTTGCTGTTGCGGAAAATTATTCAGTTGATTTATTCCATTTTTTTTGTCAATAAAAACAGGGTAGTTGAAATCCGCATTTTCAAAAAGATACAACATATCTGTACTTTTCTTTGGTTGAAAAAAGAATAGAAAACTTAGTTTATTTGTAAATAAACTATCTGCTTCTTCTATAAAAATTTTCTATTGCATCAACCTCAACCTGCACGCACTGCATCCTGTAGAATCAACATAAAGCAAAATCTTGTACTCCTTCTTTAATAAATCAGCACAATTATTAATACTTGTGTCTTTTCCCTTAATATAACAAGAAATATCCTCCGGAAAAACTACATTCTTGCTTATCCAATCTTGTGCTATTTTATTAAATTTGCTTTCTGCGGATTCTTTTTTACAGGAAGAAAAAAGAGAAAAACAAACTGTTATGGCAAAAAATAAAATCCAGCTCTTCATTTTAGCATATCTTCAATTTTATAAGATGCAATGTCAAAGTTTGGGTCTCTAACGCAATGATACAGCGTTTTTTCATCTTCGGAAACACATATCCGTGCTCCTTCATGATTCATTTTTATTCGGGATATTAAATTTCCTTGATGGTCAAAAACCATAAAAGTTCCCGGCTCCATACCTCTTCCGTCAGGTTTTGACTTATCGACAGTAAAAATATGTTTATCTGTGGCTGCGATATCATAAAATCCCTCCCTGTTTTTCTCTTTGTCGAAAACTATATAACCATCGCTTGAATGATAGACGGGTTGAATAAGCGTCTTTTCAAAAAGAGTTGTTATTCCCTGGCTGTCAGTTATTTCATAACCTGCTATATAGGCAAAACTGCCCAACGTCAGAAATATTTTGTTGCCATATACAGTAATCCTTGCATTATCAAAACATTTTCTGAAATCGCGATAGTCAGCTTTCAATTCAACAGGACTCCGACCAAATTTTTTTATTTTATTGAGTCGCGAATCAAGCAATACAAAAACACTGTCTGTGGCTTTTTCTTCAAGGGGCAATCCTACATAACAGCCATTTTTCAGACGCATTAACCGCTGGTAAAACTTGGATTCAGGAGGATTAATACTGTATGCAAAACTACTACTGAATACACTGTCCTGCAACTGAATTGAGTAAAGATATAATTTCCCGTTCATATCCCAGACATAAATTGTATCTTTGTTTTCCGAATGACCGGCATATATTGGAGCAATATATTCACCCGGTCCCTGATCTCTGCGACCAAACGAGCCGATTTCTTTCCCGTCTGTTTCGCGCACGGCAATATTTTCCTGATGAAGTCCTGCCGCCGACAAATAAATACAAGAATTACTGCAGTCCATTGCGTCGCAGTATTTTATCATCAGGTCGCTTTCATAAAGGCGACTTTCTACAGTTTTCACTTCTGCGTCAAGCAGCGGAGAATTAACCTGCCTGTCTGCACAGGCATAAAATCCTAAAATCAGAAAAAATGACAGTAATTTGTTCATATTATAAATGTGTTAAAACGTGTATTACAAAAGGGCGATACAGTACGCTGCAACAGATGTGACAGCCAAAGCAGCAATTAAGATAAAAAAGTTCCCCTTTGTCATAAAAAAACAAGAATTAAAAAATCATCTGGTGCAAATGTAAATCATTTACTTCCAATTACCAAATTTTCATTAAATTTTTAACCATTTCTTGCTTTCTTATTCAAATTTATCTTTATCCAAAATATATCTCTTATACAACTCCCAAATATTAGGATTTATAGCCGGATTGCCAAGGAACAGAACTTTATTGTTTTTGTCGAGTAAAAAACACTGATATTCCTGCTGTTGCGGAAAATTATTCAGTTGATTTATTTCATTTTTTCTGTCAATAAAAACAGGATAGTTGAAATCATTGCCTCTGATTAGATAAAATAAATCTTCATCGTTTTTGGGCTGTAAAAAGAATAAAAAACTCAATTTGTCGGAAAACAAACTATCTGTTTCTTCTATTAGTTGTTTCCACAAAAAAAGTTTCAAGCGACAATCGCTACAGCCGGTGGAATCAACGTACAATAAGATTTTATATTTGCTTTCCAGCAAACAGGTACATTTATATTTCGTTGTATCTTTGCCCAATATACAACAAGAAACGTTATTGGGGACAAGAATATCTTTGTCTATCCATTCTTTTATTACATCAATCGTTTCTGGATGTTTATGTTTTGTACTACACAAGGAAAACAACAGAATAAATAAACATACAAATAAACAAAAATATAGATTATTACGTTGTATCCTCATAGTCAAATTTGTATTTTCATTATTATACGGATTTAATCCCATTTTATATCAAAAAAAACCAACTTTGGATTTTTTTCTTCTACATAAATAATAGACACAAAAGATGATTCGGCAACAGCAAGAGGAGCGCTTACTTCTTTTGCATCCGTATAAAAAAGCAAAGATTGTTCTGTGTTCTTGTTATAAAAAAAACAATATAATTTAGTGTTATAATGAAAATTCAAGTGAACGGCATCCCTTGTTTCAAGCATATTTGGAAAAGAAATATAACTTCTTCCCCATTCGCGAGCCATAGCCATTGGATGTTTATGTTTTTGATTTTTAAAGAAATTTTCGTTCGCCCATAACGTCCCAAAATCAAATTCATATCTTGTAGAAACTTGATTATTTGCTATATTGTAAACTTTATTGCTTGCAGAGGGTAAAAAGATAACGGTATCATTAATTTTTTGAAGAGGATTGCGAGGACTCAGCGTAATGTCTTCCAGATAATCAGGAATAGGCAACAATTCAGTAATTTTTTCCCCATTTTTATTGATAATTACAATATAGTTGTTTATATCGTCTGCATCTGAAACTGAATTTCCAGTATCAAGTATTAACAAACTGTCGTTAGTTGTGCAAAACGAAGAACAATAAGTTCCTTTAAAACTCATAGTGGATAAAAAGCGATTATCTTTTGTGTAATATAAAAATTTACGCTGATTGCTGTCCAGAATAACTAAATTACCAGTGCCTTTTTCCAAATCAAAATTACGCGGAGCAGAATATTCACCTGGTCCATTTCCAATATGGCGAATTGCATTAAAAAAATGTCCATCTCTTTCATACACAAAAAGAGTTTTTGCTCGCTGCCTGTCTAATATATAGATATTTGTATTGGTTATAAGCATTTCATCTATTACACCGATTGGATTTTTTTTATCTTCTTCCAGTATTCGAACTTGAATTGAAGAGGCTATATCTGCTATGCTTTTTGCTTCAATGCTTTTCTGCAAATCAATTTTAATAATTTTGCAGTTTGAATCAGAAACAGTATTGTCTAACTTTTTTCTGTGATTACAGGATAAAAGGAAAAAGACCACAAGAATACCTATACAATATATAGTTTGGTTCATATTTTAAATTTATGGTTTGCAAAAATAAGGATAAATAACTGAGATCGAATGTAATTATTATTTTTTAGAATACCAAATATTTGACAAAAATCTCAAAAAAACGTCATTCCCCTTCTTTTTTACTAAAAAATTTTACCATCAGCCGCGACATAAGCACGACGGTCGAAATCGAAAAGCATCCTAAGGTCAGGATTATTAAGAGGAATGTTTCATTTAACTAAAATAGAATTTGATATGAAAACATAAATCAAAAATTTAATCTTTCATATAAAAAATAATCTTTATCTTTTGTTAACTTAAGTGGATAATGATTTTCTATATCTTCATAACGATAGAATATATTCTTTGTATCTACAATCACATTTTTTAGTTTTAGCATTTCGTATCCAAAAGTTATTTTCAATTCTTTTTCGGAACTTATTTTCGTAAAAATAAATAAATATGCATTATTATTAATATTTTCTTTGATAAAACGTTCTGATTCCTTAATACAAGATGTACATCCCTCTCTTGGAATTATAATAACACTATCATAATCAATATAATAATTAGGATAGTTTGATTGAAATTGCTTATTTATAAAACTTTCAAAATCATTTTTATTATTACACGAAAATACAAAAATAAAAAGTAAACAACCGACAACTGTCCGTTTCATAACTTTACGGGATTAAGAGTTATAAATTTCAAATAATCATCATCTTCCGACAAACAATTAATATGTAATCCATCTTTTGAAACAAATGTTTTAGCATATCTGCCCTGAAGTCTTTCAGGTACATCATATTCACCAACTTTCCTAAAATTGGAGTCCAAAATAATAACACTTGCTTTTTTTGCCAACGTTTCACGATTACTCAGGTCATAATCATTGAGCGGATGCAATACAAGGCGATAATATAAATCGTTGTATTCATCGTAGTAAATGCCAACATATTGGGTTTGCCCATAATATTGTTCATCAATTGATGCCCGTGTTTTTATGTCTGCAACCTTTATTACATCTTTCACTGAATATCCAGCAAAAATGCGTTCATAGCCTCCGGTTTTTAAATCGTATATTATAATACAATCATCAGCGGGAAAGTCAACAATCATTTTTGTTCGCTTTTTATCCAGTGTATAGTGCGTTTGCCTATAACTGAAAGTTCCCCATTTTTCTCGTATATTCTTATGTTCGCCATATATTTCAGGATAAGGGTTTATTAAAGATACTACATCGTTCTTAAAATTGTATAGCAGAGTGGTTGTACAAACAGGACGTTCGCAATCACGAATATTGCCACTCATTCCCTGCAAAATTAAATTACCATTAACTATATCTATTGGGCTATTAGTTTGCGGAAAAATTACTGGTGCAATCGTACAATCAATGTTTGATTGTACGATTTTTTTTCCAATATCGATTTTTTTTACTACATTACCTTTATGATTAACTTGATAAATCATCCCTAACCATTGGTCATATACATAGATAGAATCTATAGAGCAAATGAGAAAACCTTGAGCCGCATTACCTACATTGTCTGGCCCTTCCTTAAATAGTTGTATGCTATCAATAAGAGTTTCTGCATCAAAGTCATATACTAAAATATTGTATTTTGCGGGATTAAAAAGAGAAAAACAGACTTTCCCATTAATAATACACATTTGAGTATAGTTGGTATTTTGGGTGGTATTTTCATCAAGAGGGAAGCGTTTATACTCAACTTGTCTCATCGTGTAAATACTTCTTCCTTTTCTGTCCTGTGTTTTGTTGTTATGATGTGTACAAGAAACCAACAATACAAAAATTATATAAGAAACTATTTTGCTTTTCATAAAAAATATTCCTTAGTTAGGTATTAACAAAAAAATAATACAGAGAGTATAATACCCTCTGTATTATTAAGGACTTAGAGGTTGCCGCTACAGCAAACCGAACTACTGCCACCTTTTGTACAGACATCGGCAGTATCCTCGTAATTCCTTTCGCAATATCCTTCGTTGTCTGAAGCATTAGAACTTACTTCACACGCAGACAACGCTTCTCCTGAACCAAGCGAAACACTGGTTCCTTCGATTTTATTTTGTGCCAAACTCACGTTCAACACTCCAACGACTGTTACTGCAATAGCAGTAAACGAGATTAAAAAGATTTTTTTCATAAAAAAATATTTTAGATTAAACTTCATACAAAGATACTGTCTTTTTTTATTGTCACCAAACTTTTTTGTTCCCAATTTAGGCACAAATTGTTCCCAATTAGGGTAATCTGCTGTCGTTTGCAAAAGTTTTTTCTGATAAAACCTTGAAAAAGTCAAATTTAAGAAGAATTGATATTCGCCGCAATTCTGAAGTATCAATACTTGGTTTATCCTGCAATTTATAAATTTTCGACCGATTACAGCTTAATTGCTCAGATAACCTTCTTGCAGAAAGCCTTTTTTCACGCATTTTATCTTTAATAATCTGTCCAATATGAATCTGTTCCATAGTTTTTATTTTTCTTCTTTTCGATAGATTGCCCAATACACCAGCGGCACCACAAACAAACTTATCGGCGTTCCAAGCAGCATACCGCCGATGGTGGCGATTGCAAGCGGCTTTTCAAGTTCTGCGCCGAGATTGTAACTGAACAACAGCGGCGCCATACATACAATTGAGGTCAGCGTCGTCATCAAAATCGCTTTCAACCTCCTGCGTCCCGCCTCGTGTATCGCGTCCATCAACGCAAACCCTTCACGCCGCAACTGATTCATCACATCAACCTTTAAAATACTGTCGTTGATGATAATACCCGTTGAAACTACAATGCCGATTGCCGACATAAGATTGAGACTATGTCCGAGCAGCATCAGCAGTGCGAGCGAGGCGCAAATGTCCATAGGGATTTCGAGCAGTACAATCAACGGTTGCACAAAACTTTCAAACTGCGCTGCCAGAATAAAATACATCAGCATTATTGAAATCAGAAGTATGACTATCAGTTCTGAAATCATTTTTTTGTTAAAGAAATAATTACCTGAAAAATCAACTTTCCAGAAATCGCTGTTCCGTGCATCTTCGCGGGCAATTTTCATTATCTCTTCCTGCCTCTCCGTTTTATAATATTGCAGCGGAATGTATTCGCCGTTGCTGCCTGCCACAATCGTTTTCAGGTCTTCGGCAGGCGAAGTGGTAACGAATACCGACAAAGGAATTTTTGTAACAAATGAATTTGGTGCATTTCCGTTATCTACAGGAGCATCAACAGTCGTTTTTTCAATCACATCTCTGATATTCTGTTTTTCAAATCCAATTACAATCGGCAAATATTGCTGATATGACCTTAACAGCGCAAACTGATTTTCACGGAATCCGGTTTGCAGAGCCTGAAGAATCTGTCCCTGACTGACGCCGTAAAGCAGCAGTTTTTCTTTATCTATATGAATGTTCAGTTGCTTTTGAAAAGCGTTTCCCACCGGCGTTTCGCCCGTTTTAGCCGCAAGATTTTCTTCCAACTGCCTGATGTCCGACACTTCGATCTTTTCGATATCATCTTCGCGAAGGGTATAATATTCGACCGTAAGTTCAGGGTCGCCGGTTGTAAAGATTTTCTCGAAGATATTGTCCACAGGCGAAAACGACACAACGGCTTTGGGATAGTTAGCCGCGAAATAGTCCGAAACCGCTTGTTTCAATGCAGGAATATCGCTGGTTTCTGCAGTTTTCAGATAAATTTCTGTTTCGGAAGAAGACTGCTCCTGTTCGCGATTTAATAAAAACTGTTGGGCGGCGACCTGCGCGGAGGATTCAAAATATTCCATATTTTTGAAATATGGAATATTTTTAACGTGTTGCAACAACTCATTTGTCCTCCTCGAATTTTCCTCCACGTGAATATTTGCGTTCCAGTCTATTTTTACAATAATTTCATTCTGACTGATTTGCGGCATCTTTTCTTTTGGAATCACCTTGAAAAACACAAAGCAGAGCGGCAAAAATGCAATAACCATCACTGTTGTGGCTGTTTTGTGAGAAAAAACCCAGTTAATGGAGGCGTCATAAATCTTGTCAAGCAACGGCTTTTTCCGTTCTAAATTTTCCAAGTTTTCCAAGTTTTCGTCAGCGATTTTTTCCGCTTTTTTTCTAAACGTCAACTTATACAGAACCGGCAGAAGCATTATCCCCGTAAAATAAGAAACCAACAGCCCCACCGTTACCGAAAATGCTTGGTCGAAAAACAGTGCACCAGCAATCCCGCTCATAAAAATAAGTGGCACAAACACCGCTATATTCGTAAACATAGAACTCAACATCGGCGCAATCACTTCGTTTGTCCCGCGGATACAGGCGTCGTCAATCGTCAGTCCGCGCTGCCTGTGCTGCCCGATATTGTCGGTTACGATTATCGAACTGTCAATCATATTTCCAAGAGCAAGCACCAAGCCGGTCAATGAAACCACATTTAGAGATACTTTGCATAGGTAGAAAAACATCAGACTTATAACTAACGCCACAAACATACTCAACCCGATTATCAACGGCGAGCGGATGTCGCGCATAAAAATCACAGAAATCAGGCATACGAAAAGGAAAGCCACCAAAAGATTCTGTTGCAGGTTGGAAATTGTGTAATCAAGCAATTCAGTCTGGTTTTGCGAAATATTAAATTCGATATCGGGAAATTTGCCACGCAGATTCTCAATCCGCACATCAAGTGTCTTTTGCATATCTGCCATATTCTGGTCAGCCTGCTTGATGATTGACATAATAATTGCCCTGTGACCATTGTAAAACGCCATTCCGCGCTCTTCTTGCGGTGCAACTTCAACTCGGGCAAGGTTTTTTAACTGATAAATCCTGTCGTTGTGGCGGATATAGATGTTGCAGATGTCTTCGACCGTGCGCATCACTTCCGAAAACGTGATGTTGTATTCGTAAAATCCATCACGCACGGTTGCAGAGCCTCCCTCGAAGTTTGCACTTGTCAGGCTTTGTTCGATAGCGTCGAGCGAGATTCCCGCAACGAGCATCTTTTCCCTGTCAGGCTGAATAATAACCCTTTTGCCTACAATGCCCGTCATATCGACCATTGCTACTTCGGGCAATTGCTCAATTTGCCTGCGGATAATCATTTCCGCTACTTCCGACATTGCAAGGAAAGCCTCCTCGTCGGCAGCCGTGTTTTTAAGTGTAAGATTGATATTGAACACCGGAATATCCGTTGCGCTTGCCTTGATGACCCGCGGGCGTTCCGTTCCGGCAGGGGCGTTGCGCATTGATTCGTCGATTTTTTCGTTTACGTCAATAAATGCAAGTTCGGTATTTGTCCCGTATTCAAAACTCAACCTCAAAATTGCGCTACCGTCGCGTGTTTCGCTGCGAATATCCCGCAATTTCGACACCTGCATCAGACTCCGCCTAATTCCGCTGACCCGTAGATTTTCCAATTCCCGTGCCGACATATCTTTGCCCGTTACCTGCACAGTAATTTCAGGTATCGCAATGTCGGGCAACAGCGATACAGGAACATTCAGGTAGGTTATTATTCCCAGAATGAAAAATGCCGTGAAAGACATAAAGACGGCGATGGGGCGGTTAATTAGAAATTTTATCATTGAATCAGTTTAACTGGTGTTTCGTGCGCAAGATTAATATTTCCTTCGTAAATCACACTGTCGCCTACAACAAGTTCGCTTGTGTTATTTGGAATAACAACGTATTCTTCTGCATTTTCAAGCGTTGTAGAAACATAAACCCAGATTGCTGTTTCGTTTTGCAGTTTAAAAACCACTTTGCGATTATTTCGGAGTACAAGAGCCGATTTAGGGATTGCAATTTGTTTTCCTACGGCCTGTTTGAGCAACAGTTTAACGTTCATTCCTTCGTAGAGTTTGCCGTCGGCGCTGTTGACGGCGGCTTTCACGCGCACCATTCCGTTCTTGTCCACCACAGGATTCACTTCGCTGATGCGCCCTTCGCAGGAATAGTCAGCAATCGAAAACGGCGAAACCGTAACTTTGTCGCCAACGCTAACGGCGCTCAATTCGTTTTCGAGTATTCGAAAATCCGTTTCAAGATGGACATTGTCGATAACGGTGCAAAACTGCTCGCCCTCTGGCTTGTTATAGGGCTTTGAAAAGAGGTTGGCTATAACGCCGTCGAAAGGAGCGTAGAGAGTGGCATTGTCGTAATTGTATTTTGCTAATTCAAACTGATTTTGACTCTGTTTGTATCCGCTTTTTATTGCCGCCATTTTACGGTCGTCGGAAGAGATTTTCGATGAGTCGGCAAGCGAATAGCCCATACCTATCAGTTCGTTTAGGTAGTTCAGCCGTGCGCTTTCGAGGTTATCTTCCGCCTGTTCGAGCGATTTTTGGAGTTCAAAGCTGTCGAGGCAGGCGATTTTTTGACCTTTGCGCACCCGATCGCCATTTTTTACGAACACTTCGGAAATTTCACCCTGTACCTTAAAGTTGAGGTTGGCGCAATTACGGGCTGAAATTAAGCCATTGGACACAAGTTCGTGGTTGAATTCGCGGACTTCAAGTCTTACTGCTTTAACCTCCGCAATCCTGTCGAGCAGGACGGTTTGAACGCCGCCTTCATCTTCCTTTTCGGTCTTCTTGGAAGTACAGCCGACAACTGCGCTGCAAATCAGCGCCAAACAAATATTTCGTATATTCATAATAACAACGCTATTTTATGATGCAAAGTAAATAAAATATTTTCAATTTGACACAATATTTCTAAAAAATCCCCTGTCAACTTTCATTTTGTACTTTTAGTTTTTCCGCTTCCGTTCTCATTTCTTCAATCGCTTTTGAATGAACTTTCGGTTCTTTCGTCAGTACTGTTTTCGCCGTTTTCAACGCCTTTTCTGTCTGTCCTGTTTCGCTGTAAAGTTTCATCAGCAAATACCAGGGATACAGTCGATTTGGAACAATATACGCCGCTTTCAGATAACTTGCTTCCGCTTTATCAATATCTTTCAACGCTTTATAATTATTTCCCATAATGTTATAAAACATCGGGTCGCAAGAAATTTTGGTTGCCCTTTGCAATACAGCGTTGCTTTCTTCGTATCGTTCTGACATTGATAAACTTCGCCCGTATTCAAACAAAAATTGCGTATTATCATTAAGATGCCGATACAACGGATTATACACTTCTATTACTTCCTTAAACAAGCCGGAATGATAATATATACTTATTTTTTTATATGATTTATTTGCCTGATAAACAGGATATAACCTGTAAATTATTAGCACGCCGATAACACTGATTAGACTGATTAACGCGGATTTTTTAAAAAGTTGAAATCTGCGGTTATCAGTGTTATCTGTGTGTTTCATTGCAAGCAAAACCACTAACATAATAAGAAATTCCCATAAACTGAAAGGATAAGAAAACGCCGCAAAAACAAGCAATGCCATCAATGAACCTGCTAATCCTGCATTGTGTTTACTCAAAGCCTTCACTGCTCTAAAAGCAATAACTATAAACAAAATAAATGCTACAACTCCTGATTCCACAAGTATTTGCAGATATTCATTAAAACCGTATTCGGGATTTCCTGCAACGTATTCTTCCGTTTCCGATGCTTTTCCCGATGCAAAATACGCTGCCTGCTCGTCGCCATAAGCACCTGAAAAATTACCTAAACCTACTCCCAAAGGATGTTTTACAACTGTTTTTAAGGAAATTTTCCATGTCAGTAAACGACCGTCGGCAGAATCTTTTTTGAGGAAATAAATGCCTGCTAATGCAATGACTATGACAATAATCGTACAGCATAATATTGTATAAAGTTTCTTTTTATAACTCTGGTAAAATTCTGCCAAATGCAATTTGCTTTCATAATGCTTGTAAATAACAATTAAACAGCCTGCAATAGCGGCAAGCCAAGCGGCGCGGCTCATTGTGGCAGGCAACACAAGCAAAATTATTACAAAGGTGATACCGCATATTATTTTAATGATGGTAAGGACATTAAAGAATTTTAGAATGTTGGAACTGTTTTTGTTTTTGACTTCATTATTTGTTTTAAAAAGAAACCATAATGACACAGGTGCAACCAGGGATAAAAAGCCGGCATAAGGACCCGGATTGAAAAAAGTCCCTGTCAAACGGAACAGTCCGTGATTCGACGATTCAAAGCCGTAGAGTTGCAGCAAACCAAGCCCTACCTCGTATAATCCTGCTGCAATTATCAGAAAACAAATTATGCTCTTTGTGCATTTTGTGTTCAAAATAAATCTTAACAAAAAATACAAAACAAGCAACAGCCCGAATCCGTAAAGTTTACTCCTGTTATCCCAGGCGTCATTTACCACAAGAGCAGAAAAATACACGCTTGCTCCAAGCGCAAAAACCAATATTTCGTCAAGATATTTTTTCATAATAACTTAAAAAACCTTTTCCATTTAAACTTCTGTGTGTTCATATCCTCCGACTTCCAAATCATTACCGCCTTGCCGATTATATGGTCTTCCGGCACAAGTCCCCAATAGCGCGAATCGACCGAATCAAACACATAATCGCCCGCCATAAAATAGTAGTTCATTTGGAACGTGTATTCGCGGATAATGCTGTCGCCAAGCCATACTGCGCCATCGTGTCGCTTAAAATTCGGATTATTTGTTTCGTATCGGATAATCTTCTTGTAAAGCGAATAATTGCAAGTATCTATTGAAATTTTGTCGCCTTTTTTCGGAATATACAGCGGACCAAAATCTTTGCGCGTCCATCTGTAATTTATTGTATCGTAAGGAAAAACCAAACTTTTCCCATTGGTTATGTCTGCACGGAAACGTTCCTGATTTTCGCGACAGCCAATAATTTCGCCCTGTGCATTTTCTATTTTATATATTCCGTTATCTATCAGAAAAGTATCGCCCGGAATTGCTACGCAGCGTTTCACATAATTCAGGTTGATGTCCATTTCCAATTTATTCCAATCATTATACGGAAAATTAAATACAATAACATCGTTTCTTTTTATTTTTCTTATTCCTTTAAATCTTTTTGTCGCAATTTTTCCGTCTTCGCCCAGCAGGTAAGGGAAATGCGGATAAACTCTCGGTCCCGGAATCTGTTTGTTGACCATAATAAAATCTCCCGGCTCAATAGTCGGCAGCATTGATGCAGACGGGACTTTGAACGAGCAAAACAGGAAAACACGCATCGCTGTTGCCAGCATAATTGCGATAATAATAACGACAGTCCACGTAAGCAATTCTTTCCAAAACTGCCGCCAAGAGTAATTTATTTTGCTTTTCATTTTGCAAAATTAAGCATTTTTTTCAAATCTTCGCTTCTTGTCGTTTTTTTCGCAACAAGTTCTTATTTTTACGAATAGACCACAACCTTTAAATAAAATGCAGGGCGGTTCTGTATTTCACTTTTAGTTCACCAAAACACCTGCATCCCGTTTTCGTAAGTAAAAATTCTTTCTTCTTTTCCTCTCGTTACATTATGTAAGAGGAACAGAGCATCAGTCGGGCAGTTGTCAAACTCAACGAAAATATTGTCGGCAACTTTGCGTCCAAGCGAATTCCAGCAGTTGTTGTCCCAATAATTGAGTTCGTATTCGTCGCCGAAAGCTACGCCGTTACCATCGCAACGAGGGGCGTAAATGATTCGGTCAATATCAACGGGAACGCTGAAATCGAAACCTGCCCAAGTATAATCGCCTTTTGTAGGAGCATCCCAAAAGGTAGCAGGGTCATTATCAAACAGATTAGTCTTCTTCTGAAACTTTGTTTCGCCATCCGCGCTACCTATGATTTTCCCTTTTTTATTGACTAATTTACCATTTTGGAAAAAATACAACTCTGCCATAGCGCCAAAACCGCTTGTTGCCGACAAATGACGCCAATAACGGTACTTTTCGTTTGTTTTTGGGGAAATTTCATCCGATTCTGTCCCATATTTATCAATCGTGTGAATCGTTACTGCATCGCTGAAATCCGGTCGGTTTGCAGCCTCGAAACATCCACCAAAAATGCGGTGCGTTTCATAAGTCGTGTAACGTTGTGCAGGATATTTGCGATATAATTTCAGAGTTTGCGTATTATGGATGTCTGCGATTATCGGTTTAATATTCCCTTGCAAATCAAGCACAAACGGCGGTGCAACCGGTTTCAACAGGTCGTCATGCATAATTACAGGCAAATAAACTGCATCACGTCCCATTTTGTCAAAATACGCTTTCCTGCCTTTAATTTTTCCGAAAGCAACCGGTTCCCATTTCCTATTATCAAAGACAGTCAAATAAGCATATTGAGTATTTGTTTTATCAACTTGAATTGCCAGATTATCAGTACGCTGATACTCATCTGTAACATCCTTTATGCAGAGATATTGGAACAAGCGAGGAATTAATTCTCCTGATTGTGCCATTTCGAGCAATTCGGGATTTACTGCGAATGTTTTTCTAAAAACCTTTGCCACAGGCAAATTGCGGATAATTCTTATACCTCTTTCATCAAAGCCTTCAAAAGGCTGATTAACTCCACCGTTGTCAAGCACGACGCACCATTCGTGTCCACGACCGCGATTTGTCCATTGAGGCGTAAAGTCAATAGCAACAGGAATGCCTTTGGCGCGCATTACAGCGGCAGTTGCAATGCAAAGATCTTCGCAATTCTTTTCTTTTAATATTAAAAGGCTGCTGATGCGGCGAACAAGCGGGATATCGGGTTCTGCCAATGTTTTTGGCAGTTTTTCAGCAAGTTGTCTGTTTACCTTGTCGGCAGCCCAAAACGCCGAACGATTGGAATGTGCGCTGTGAGCCATATACTGCAAATCGCCATAAAGACTGTCGGACAGATATTCACGCCAATCATCAAGAGTTTGCAATTCGCAGACCTTGTATGGCAAAAGGTATTCGCAAAATTCGTCAAAATTGAGATGGGTTGCGAACTGTCCGTTTTGCCAAAGGTCGAAAGCCCTGTCAATATTATCAATCAGATATTTTGCCGAAATAGACTGCAAATCATAAACAAGACTTGGATTCTCTGTCAGTTTTCCAATAGAATCCAGCGCAGACTTGATTTTCTGTTCATCTTTCTCTGCATAATGTTTTGAAACAGAATCAACAGCATTGTAATATTCCTCTAAACCTTCGCCGGAATAAGAAAAATGCCCCGCCATATTGCTTGTCAAAAATACTGCTGCCTTGTATTTCAGAGAATCGGCAGGGTTTTGGCTGTAATGATAAAGCACAAGTTCTAACTGAGGGCGGTTGGAATCGCACAGTTGCAAAGATTCGGAAAGAAAATCTGAATGACCGGAAGAACAAGAGTTTAAAATCATTATTGATACAGCAGTCGCCGCCAAGCAAAATATTTCTATTAGATGCTTCATTGTGAGTTTATTGGCTTTACTCTTCCTTTCAATAAGATATCTACTGTTTCCGTCGTATTTATAAAGTGTACAGGCATTCTTTTTTCTACATATCCCTCATCTACGGCGTGATACGTTATGTCAACAATTGTAGAATCTCCCTTTTCCAATTTATGCTTTCTTGCTTTTGCCATCGAGCAATTGCAGGTCGTTAGAATATGAGAAATCATTATTGGTTTATCTCCAATATTTTTCACAATCGTTTCTACTCTAACCGTGTCAAAATAATTAACTTTGCCAAAATCAGCAGTATTCGCAACTACCGCCAACACTTCTTCGGTTCTATAATAATAAATACATAGAAAAAGAGAAAGAATAGAAGTTACAAGAACGATACTTGTTAATACAATAATTTTCTTTTTCATACTTAAAAATCATTTCAGTTTATAAAAGAAAAGAACCGGATTATCTTCTTCATCGAGGTTTTCAACTCCTGTTTTGAATTTTTCAAGATTTTCATCATTAGCGGCATCAATTTTACCCTTGAAGGGTAAAAGCTGATATGCCGGCACTATACTCACAAAATTTTTCCCATCAGAAGCATTGATTCTAAAAAAAGGCATAACAGAAAAAATACTTTCTTTGTCATAAAGATAATAAAGTCCGATATCAGTTTTTTTGTCTACAAGAAAGTATCCTGAATTATACCCTGATATCCATCCATAATTGAGTAAAATATGACGGTCGGTTTCAAAAATATCTCTAAACCCGGTAAACAAACCATCTTTAACGCTTTGTATCTCAAATCCCGTTATAGTTTGTTCATTGTTCATCTTATAATTTTCAATTGTAGCCATCTTTTTACTGTGTTCTATTATGTATTTTGGAATAACATAATCATCCTTGCATTGAAAGACCGTATCACACAAAGGCATAATAAAGTGTAGACCGTCATCAACTTTTGCTATCGGGTTTATGGAAAATAGCAGTGCATAGTCTGAGACAGAAAATCCGTAGTACTGTTTACTGAATACTGTTTCACCCTTATCGTTATAAAGCCGGTAGGCTGCTGTATTTTCAGGCGTGATAGAATTGTTAAGAAGGATGAAATCACCGTGCGACGACGCACATTCAGGATCAATCTGACTGTTATCAATCCTAACCCCATTGGAATGAAATTTTCCATCAAAACCATACTTAAGAAATGTAGATTTCATTTGGTCAAGTATGACGATTTCATTGGAATTATCGTCAATAAAGAAAGCGCCCAGCGCTCTATATTCGCCGGGTCCATTGCCTCTCGAACCAATCATATTTCGGAATCGTCCCTGCTTATCAAATACAAAAAGTTTCCTGTTCCAGTCTGAAACAAAGATTAGTGAGTCATTCACTTGAATTTGTTCTATATCACCTACCAAAACGTCGTCATTCGTTTCGAGAGGAACTATCGTTACCTGATCAAACGATGGAGGAATAACAGATAACTCTTCCTGAGAATTAAGACTTTTAATAACGGTGATGGAGGCATCAACCGGTTGCGATGTTTTATTTTTATTACATGATACAACCAACAGTATCAAAACGGAAATAATAACAAATTGTATTTTCATATTAATATTTCTTAAAATTAGTATTTTTTAAAAAGTAAAGTTGTCCAAAACACTACTTTTAGACAACTTTACTTCCGATATTTATAAAGGAGTTATTGTAGTTCCATCAGACTTACAACAATACGTTTCCTTGGCCTCGCAACGACGGACTTCTATCTGGACTTTGTATGTTTTATCCCGTTTATATTTTATATTAAACCACTTTAAATTTCCAAAGCTTAATTCACCACTACTTGTACAATGCACAGTTTCGGTGTTAGAGCTTATAAATCTTGAATATTCATCAAAAACACCACCACTATCCCTGCAACCTGCCTCAGCACTGGTAAGCTCTGCAAGAGATAGCATCGTGATATTTTTCAACTCAAGTTGAGCCACTTTCGCTGTTTTTTGGCTCAATGCAACATTATATGTCGCTACTGCGATAATCGCGACAGCCAAAAGGCTGTATAAAAAAATTTTTATCTTCATGAATTTTTTTATTTTTCCCCTTGTTATTTGCATAAGCAAGGAGTTGTTAAATAAAGTTTTCGTAATCCTTATTTTTAAAGGATTTGTATCGTTATCAACAAATACAGGGAATACAGACCTGATGCTATTTGTCGCCTTCCGTTTTCCTGCCGGATTGCACCGGAAATATTTTACAATCCCGAGCCGTATCTTCGCGTCCGCTCTTAACGTCCTCTGTAGTTTTCTGATTGCAGTATTTTCCAAGAGAAACTGCAATCCATATCCCTGCAAACATGGCTTTCAGTGCGGGAATCCACTGAAAGCCCGACCGCACATCGGGCGGTTTCTCCCACACAGACCCTGTAATATATAGTTCTGCTTTGCTGCTTAAAGCAAAATTAATTCTGTAATTTGTTGAAATATGGTAATCTTCTTCTGTATTGACATTTACTAACATCTGAGAGAATCCGAAAACAGCAAAAACCAACCTGTCGCGAACTTCATTTGCAACACTTGGTATTAAACCGATAAAGATTGCTATTTTCCTGGGTAATTTCATTCAGTCCTTTTTATTTGATGCCGCAAAGGTAATAACTTTTTTTATAACTTCCAAATATTTTCAGTATTTTTTTGATTTTTCTTATGAATAATTTATAAAACCTTAAAAATCAATGAAATATTTTTCGCCAAAACACTTGTTTCTCCTGTTTCGCAGGTGAAAATTATATCTTCAATCCATCGTTTGCAGTCGGGCAATATGAATGCGCACTAACAGAACAGTTATCCGGCGTTCGTTAGCTTGCCATTGGCATAAAAGGATCTCTTAATACAACATTATATATTGGAAATTTGATTTGAAACTGGTGCTTTAAAATATTGAGATCTCTTTTTCGCATATAAGATACAAGAAAAACTACAGAATATGTTGAAATATCAAATTCTTCAGATATTTGTACAATGGCTTTTTCTATACAATCCCTACAACTGAAATCATAAAAGCGAAAAATCAAAACATTGTCATGATTATTATCAATTAGTTCGGACAATGCTATTTCATTTCCATCTATTATTTTGATATATAGAAGAGAATCCGGTACTTTTATCACATCATTATGCGCAAAAGCAACAATTGAGTTATTTACTCCAAATAACAAAAAGATAAAAAAGACATATATTTTCATAAACATAATTTTTTCAATTATTCATTTGATATAATATTATCACCGGATTATCGTCCTCTGTATAATTTTCAACCAGTTGCAATATATCTGGCGAATATTGTGTCTTTGAGATATTCCCATTATCAAGGTTTTGTTTAAATCCAATTATTTGATCGTTTTTCCATACTTTAATCAGAGTGTTCCGGCTCGAATTAATTATGCTTCCAAAATCGGGTGTAAAGGTGGAATAATCATCAATAATATAACTTTCTTTGTGTTTTTTATCATATAATAATGCTTGACTTAACATCCCTTTAATATAATAATCAACGCAAATGTATCTGTCTGTTTCATAATAATTTTTGAACCCAACAGAATATTTATCGTCTTTTACACAATTTTTTATAATATCAATGTAATCATTGTTATACTGGTCTGCGAATTTTAATAACTGTTCTGTATTTATTTCTTCCCTGCCGTTAATAATGTTATACAGCATATTTGTGGAATGATTTCCATGGCAATTTACAGAGTTGGAAAATGGAATAACAAAATGAATTTCATTGTTGAAAACACTGTAAGGATGCTCGGCTATCGCAAATGAAATGTGTCCTGTAATTTTCAACGGATATTTGTATATTGTAGTTTTTACTGATAAATTGCTTAAATTCACAATAAAATAGCCTGACTCCATATGAAAATTTGGATTTGTAAAACACACTATCGTTTCTTTATCCAACATGACGACTCCTTTTATATGAGCAACAAATAATTCATTAAACATCATGGATTCTATATAATTCCCATCCAAATCATATATATGCAGTGCCAATTTAACTGGGTCTAAGATGTTGATTGAATTTGTATAATGATTGATAAAAAACGTACTGGTTGCTAAATATTCTCCCGGTCCGTTACCTTTGCTTCCAACAGACATAATGTAATTGCCGTGTGAATCAAAAACAAACAGTTTGGAACTCTTTTGATCAAGAATAAAAAGTCTGTTTTCAAATAATTCTACTTGTGTTACCTGCCAAATGATACTGTTATCTGTAAGTTCAGGTTGTATTAAATGGCATGAAGCAAAAAAATTACTGTCATTACAATTTATAGAGTAAAGATTTTTCATACTCGATAGAGATAATATCTCTGTATTATTATCGAACAGTGAAACCTTTTGTTTATTGTTGCAAGCAGTCAATAAGAAAACAGTTATAAGTATTAAGATATAATTTTTCATTTCTGTATAGTTTTAGATAGTTAATTAAAGTGGAACTTCCTCAACCATCTTTTATATTACGTTTGTAATGATTGGCTGTTGAATGAAACAATGTCAAGCATTGCAACAATACGAGATAATATTTTTGCGATAAGCGTCATTAACTTTGCTTTTTATTTGATTACAAAGATAAAAACAATATTTATAACATCCAAATATTTCCTGCTATTTTTTTTGATTTTTCTTATGAATAATTTATAAAACCTTAAAATCAATGAAATATTTTTCACAAAAACACCCAGTTTCGCAGGTAAAAATTTTGTCTTCAACCTAATTATTTTAATTTGTAAAAGAAAAGAACCGGATTATCTTCTTCATTTACAGTATTTACTAAGTTATTTAATTTAGACAGATTGGCATCTTGTTCTGAATTAATTTTACCTTGAAGATTAATCAGGTTATATGGCATGACGTAACTGACAAGGTAATTACCATCGGTTTCTGACGGCTTGAAAAAAGGCATACAGGTCAATTCTTTATGTGATGTATGGTTACTGTTAATATTTTCGCTGTTAATATTTCCGACACTGGAAAAAACATGATAACTTCCATCCATTTTATTTTTATCAACTATAAAATATAAATTACCTCCATCAATAAATCCAATGTAAAGTAATATTTTATCTTTTATTTCAAAGATTCCATTGAATCCAGTAAATAAGCCATCTTTGGTGTATTGTATACCAAGAGTTACAGGATTATATTCTCTGTTGAATTCTGATGTTACAATTGGAGCAATTTGGTTGGAATGTTGAATAATGTATTTGGATATTAATTCATTGTTACTGCATTGAAATAATGTGTCACAAAGCGGCATAATTATAGTTGCTGTATTGTTCTCGCTAACCGTAATCGGGTGCTTTGAGAAAGAATAAATAAATGAAGTACAATTAGCATACTGATAATGTTTTGTCTGAATCTCTTTTTGACTGAGAAAATCAAAAAGTTTATATGCAGTATTTTCCTTGTACAGGGCGTAATAAACAAGCAGCGATTGCTGATTGATCATCATCATTTTCATTGGTGATTCATTATAGTTGCTTTCGATATTTATTTTAGACTTGAAGGTTCCATCAATGTCATAAAGGAAATAAGCATAATTCATATTGTCAAAAACTATTATTTGACGGCTAAATTTATCTACGCAAAATGCTCTTATTGCTAAATATTCTCCAGGTCCATTGCCTGTTTTTCCAATGTAATTCCTGAATTTGCCGTCTTTATTAAATACAAACAGTTTATTCTTGTCGTCTAAAATAAATATCAGTGTATCATATACTTGAATATCTTTTATATCGCCTGTCAAAACGGAGTCGCTATTTTTTCATTGTTGATCTGCTTTAAAATGATGCAAAGGTAACAATATTTTTTTGAAACTTGCTTATATCATTGGAAAATCTCACAAACTGTTTGTGAAAAAAGATTATGTATCGGCAAGTTCGCCAAACTGTTTGTGAGAAAAGATTATACATCGGCAAATTCGCCAAACTGTATGGGAGAAAAGATTATGTAATAGACAAGTTCGCCAAACTGTTTGGGAGAAAAGATTATGTATCGGCAAGTTCGCCAAACTGTTTGAGAGAAAAGATAATGTTATCGGCAAGTTCGCCAAACTGTTTGGGAGAAAAGATTATGTATTAGGCCGATTTTGCAAATATTTGTTAAAACAGGAAATTATATATGGATTACAGGAGATACTGTTTGTCGATGCCGGTTCCTGAATGATACTGTAACTCTCTGTTAATGAACGCGATGTTTTTGGAATTGGAAATTATGGTTTCCATGTTGTGAGAAACAAGCAGAATGGCGGCTGACTGGTTAATCTCCTTGAGAAATTCGTAAAAGTAACGGATAAAGCTACTGTCTACGTAGGAGTCCGGCTCATCGAGAAGCAAGAGAGACGGACTGTTTACCAGAGCGCGTGCAAGCAACACCCGCTGCATCTGTCCGCCTGAGAGAGAGCCAATTGATTTGGAAGAAATATTTTCAATATCCATTTTTTTAAGAACAGCATTTACTTTTTCGCGACGGTCTCCTTTTGTAAGGCTCCTGATTCCAATTAATCCTGATGATACTGCTTCCGAAACAAGTATGGGAAACTTTCTGTCGATGCTGTGTATTTGGGGCATGTATCCTGTATCCTGCCGAAGGTTCATGGAGAATGTGATATTGCCGGATATGGGTTTCAGAAGTCCGAGAACAGTTTTGACGAGTGTCGTTTTGCCGCCACCATTGGGTCCAGTGATGCCGAGAAAATCACGCTCATATATCTTAAGCGATACATCTTTGATCACTGCGACGCCATTATAGCCCGCGCAAAGATTTTGTATGTCAACTAATACCTTCATTCCGACAGTGCTTTAGCGATGTTTATCATTTCTGCTTTCCAGTTGTACGACAGCGGATTTATCTTGACGATCCGGCACTGTGTTTCGGCAGCGACCAATTCTGCGTTGCGGACGTCGAACTCCTGCTGTATAAATATGGTACTGATATTGTCGCGGTTGGCAATATCTATTATATGTTTCAAATGTTCGGCGGAGGGTTCTTTTCCTTCCAGTTCTATTGCGTATTGCGTCAAGCCGTAGTCGCGTGCGAAATAAGTAAGCGAAGGGTGGAATATGATGAATGATTTTTGTCTGGAATCTTTTAGCAGTTCACGTATTTCTTTGTCGATTTCATTAACAGTTTCTTTAAATTTAACTGTATTGTCAGAATATGTTTCTTCATTTTCCGGATCAATTTCTTTGAGCGCTCTGCAAATATTATCTGCCATAATGAGTACATTTTTGGGAGAAGCCCATACATGAGGATCTCCGGCGCCGTGACTGATGTGATGCTCGCTGTGCGATTCTTCATTTTCCGCATTTACAGTACTGATATTAATATCATTACGGAAAAACGCGACATTTTTGTTGTTCGCTTTGAGTTTATCTATCCATGCGGTCTCAAACCCCAGTGAGCCGATATAAAAGAAAGCTCTTGAACGGGAAACTGAAAGCATCTGCTGCGGTGCAGGATCGTAAGTTTCAGGACTTACTCCCGACGGCACAAGTGATTCTGTTTCAAACCGGAATCCTGCTATTTCTTCCGTAAAATACCTTTGTGGTTCTATGGTAACCATAATCCGGTTCTGCTTCACAGACTTCCCGGTGCACGATACAAGTGCAAGCATAACTGTTATTTTAAGCAATATTTTCATAATAATATTAAAATCGCCACAAAAGTACGAAAAGTTTTTCATATCCAAAAATATTGATTACCTTTGCAATAAAATAAAATACACATTATTATACATATCTGCGATGAGAATAGAAAATAATTACTCACTGTTAAAACACAATACTTTTCATTTAGACGTTAAGGCTAAATATTTTGTCGAATATGACAGTGAACAGGAACTTCGCACACTGCTTTCCGACGAATATTTTATATCAGAGCAGTTTTGGCATATCGGCTGTGGCAGTAACCTTTTATTCCTCGGAGACTACAACGGAATTGTAGTCCATTCCGCGATCAGAGGAACAGAGAAAATAATGGAAGACGATAATTATATGTACATCAAAGTTGGCGCAGGAGAAAACTGGGATTCATTTGTCAACTACTGCGTAGAGAATAATTTTGGAGGCATAGAAAATTTGTCGATGATACCGGGCGAAATCGGCGCGGCAGTTGTGCAGAACATAGGTGCTTATGGCACAGAGGTTTCGGAATCCGTCTACGCAGTATTTGCATATAATATAGAAACGATGGAAAAGCAGAAGTTTACAAATTCGGACTGTCAATATTCATACCGGAAAAGTTTTTTTAAAAGAATTAGAAACAGGGGAAAATACTATATAACATACGTAATTTTCCGGCTGCTAAAGAAGCCTGTGCTGAAGCTTGATTACGGGAACATTCGCTCATTTATGTGGGGAAAACCGCTGGACATAAAGACGGTGAGACAGACAGTGATTGACATTCGCCGGTCAAAGTTGCCGGACCTCAAAAAAGAAGGCAATGCAGGAAGTTTTTTTGTCAATCCTTACATCAGCAAAAACCATTATGAAGAATTAAAAAAAATTTATCCCGAAATACCTTCCTTTCCCGTCAATGACAGGGCGGTAAAAATACCGGCAGCGTGGCTGATAGAAAGTTGCGGGCTAAAAGGAAAAACATTTGGCGGCGCCGCAGTCAGCAGACGCCATCCACTCATAATTATAAACAAAAAAAACGCCACAGGAAGCGACATCGCTGCACTTGCAGACGAAATTCGCAGTACAGTAAGAAATAAATTCTATATCGAACTGACTCCGGAAGTTAATTATATATGAAAAAAATAATTACTTTTTTAATCTGCATTTTTTATCTTTTTTCTTTACAGGGACAGAGCACAGGATTAGTATTCAGCGGCGGCGGCGCCAAGGGCGCTGTCCATATCGGCATATTAAAAGCCCTTGAAGACAATAACATACCGATAGATTACATATCCGGCACCTCCATCGGCGCAGTTGTCGGGAGCCTGTATTCAATCGGTTACTCGCCCGACGAGATACTTGACCTGTTTATGTCCGATAATTTCAATCACTGGCAAACCGGCAAGATAGAAGACATGTACAGGTTCTATTTCCGCAAACCGCCAGACATGCCTGATTTAATGCGGGTTTTAGTCCCGTTCAAAGACTCGGTAAAAATGTCATCATCAATGTTTCCAACAAATCTGATAAATCCGGTTCAGATAAATCAGGCTTTTATGCAGCTTTATGCTCAGGCAGATGCCCAGAGCAAATGCAATTTTGACAGCCTGTTTGTCCCCTTTCTCTGTACCGCCTCCGACGTCTACAATAAGAAATCCATTATTTTCAGGCATGGCAAATTAGAAGACGCAGTCCGTGCCTCGATGACATTTCCATTAGTCTTCAAGCCCATTTATCATGACAGTATTCCACTGTTCGACGGCGGAATTTACGACAATTTTCCAGTCAATGCCATGAAAACCGCATTTCATCCCGACTTCATAATCGGCTCATCAGTAATCAGGCAGAAACGTCTGGAAGATATGGGGATGTATGATTTTATGGAAAACATGATCATGCAGCAGACTGTCTATGATGTAAATCCGGAAGACGGCATTACAATGAAATTTGACCTTGAAGACGTCAACCTTATGGATTTCTACAAATCTCGCGAGTTATTTGAAATCGGCTATAACCGTACCGTAGAAATGATATCGCAAATCAAATCACACACCGGCAGAGAAGTCAAGAAAAGTGAAGTAGATGCACGAAGGCTCAAATATAAAGAATCACTTCCACCCATGCGATTTAGAAACATTTACATAACCGGCATCAACAATGCCCAGAAACACTATTTTGAAAACCAGATCAACAGAGGTAAAGACAATTATTTCTCAATAGAAGAATTTAAGCGCAACTATTTCCGGCTGCTTTCCAATTCCAAAGTCCAGGAAATCTTCCCTTCAGCCGTTTATGATGCCGAAAATAATGTATTCGACCTCTTTCTTGACGTCAAGATAAAAGATGAAATCGGTATCGGCTTTGGCGGAAACGTATCGTCCATGAGCGCAAATCAGCTCTATCTCGGTTTGAGCTATCAGAACCTGACAACAGTCGCGTCGAAAATAAATTTGGACATGCAGGTCGGCAACTCATTCAGCGGCGCATCGCTTTCAGGACGGATAGAACTTCCAACTCCTGTTCCGATAGATATATACGCCTCAATCTTTTACAATTACTACAAATACTTTAAGAGTGACGAACTGTTTATTGACGCCGGAGTTTTTTCCTATATCCATCAGCGGGAAACTTTTGGGAAAATCGGTTTTGGATTCCCGTTAACCTATCAGGCAAAAGTAGAAATCATGACCGGATATGGGGTATTGGAAGATAAATATCACGCCGACGAATTTCTCTCCGCAACAGGGTTCGATGTAAGCTTATACAAATTTTTTCACACAGGTACTTTCTTTACAAAGAATACAATGGACTCTAAGCAATACGAGCTCAGGGGAAAAAAACATCACTTTTTCCTTCAATACATTTCCGGTGAAGAAAAATTCACACCAGCCAATCATCCTCAAAACCCGTTATCCATGCATACTCAACACCACTCCTGGCTTCAAATTGAAGGAATGATGTACAATATGTATAATATGAACAGGAAGTTTAATCTTGGCTTCAGGGTACAGGGAGTAGCTTCTACAAAACAGTTTTTGAACAATTACCAGGCATCAATTCTTCAAGCGCCAACCTATTCTCCGACGCCTCACAGCATAATTACATTCAACCAAGCTTTCAGGGCTTATAACTATTTCGCCGGCGGACTGATTCCAGTGTTTAAACTAAATTCAACATTTCACGTCAGGGGCGATTTTCACGGATTTTTCCCTGTATGGCCTGTACAAAAAGATAACAATAATGTATCGTATAAAGGCAGCAAGTTTGACCATTCATCATATCTGGGTGAAATCGCTGTCGTTGCCCGATTACCTTTTATGAATATAAGTCTGTTTGGAAATTATTACAGTTACCCTGCCCGCAACTGGAATTTTGGTTTGAACATTGGATATTTAATATTTGCACCTCGCTTCATTCAACAGTAATGTAAAAAGTCTGCAAAAACAATAAATATGCAGTTTTTTTAAATAAAAATGATAACAGTTCCAAATAAAAATCGTAACTTGCAGATGTTTTACAGAAATCATTCAAATAGAAAATGCTGATTCTTTCATCATTCTGTCTGGCTCCCGTTGAATATTACCGTGAGATAAACATTCACAGAAATGTAATCATTGAGCGGAACGATAATTATGTGAAACAGACATACCGTAACAGATACGTTATTGCTGCTGCAAACGGTTTACAGACGCTTACCGTACCTGTTGTCAAGCCCGGTTCGCCCAAATGTCTGACAAAAGATATTCGTGTTGCAGAACATGGTAACTGGCGACATATTCACTGGAATTCAATCATTTCTGCATACAGTTCAACACCTTTTTTCGAATATTATGCCGACGATTTTCATCCATTTTACGAAAAGAAATATAATTTTCTCTTTGATTTTAATGAAGAATTAAGAGAAACAGTTTGCATGTTGTTAGATATTTCACCACAAATTACTTATTCACATTCATTCATAGAAAAATATAACAGTGAAATAACAGATTTACGAGAAATGATAAATCCGAAACGCACGATTGACGCAGCCAATTTTCCTTTGTATTATCAGAATTTTGCAGAGCAATACGGATTTCAGCCTAATTTAAGCATCATAGACCTGCTTTTTAATACAGGTAATGAATCAATATTATACCTGAGATGAAAAATTTACTTCATATTATAATCAGTAATTTTCATTGGATATTTTTTCTCGTGCTTATCTGTATTGCCGGCTGGCTGCTTATAAATAATGACGAACTGCAACGTAGCCGTTATCTCGACATATCGCAGGATGTTGCAGGCAAGATGCACACCGTTTCCGGTACAATAAGATCATATCTGCACCTGAAGCGCGATAACGCCGCATTGACAGAGAGAATCGCAATCCTTGAACAGGAATTGCTTCAATATAAATATCAGATTAGAGAAAATAACTTCACAACAATAAAATATGACAGTTCGTCTGTCCTCAATACGTCTCACTGGCGCTTCTTTGCAGCCCGACTAGTACACAACAGCATTTCAGGAACAGAAAATTATATCACACTCGACAAAGGCATTGCCGACGGTATTCGCGAAGATATGGGAGTCGTATCGGCAGAAGGCGCTGTTGTCGGACTTGTAATGAGCGTTTCATCGAATTTTTCGAGAGTGATACCATTACTGAATCCAAATTCGCGATTGAGTTGTAAAATCAAATCAAGCAACTTCTTCGGCTCACTGATTTGGGATGGACACGATTCGCGATATTCTAACCTCGGTGAACTGCCGAGCCATACTGTCTATAAGATGGGCGATACGATTGTAACAAGTGGTTTTTCTGCAACTTTCCCTGAAGGAGTTCCTGTTGGCATAATCACAAATGCTGTAAGACAAAAGGCTGGCAATTCTAATTTATTACAAATAAAATTATTAACCGATTTCAGCACCTTGCATGAAGTGTTGATAATAGAAAATCTACAGAAAAAAGAACGGAATGAATTAGAGAAAGGAGTAGATCAATGACTAAAGTTTTTTTACAGCAAACAGTTATGTTTATTCTACTTGTACTTTTGCAAGTCAGCCTGTTCAATCAGATAAATTTGTTTGGCATAGCAACCCCTGTTGTTTATATATATTTTCTCATAAAACTGCCTGTTCGCCTCAATCGCAATGTTGTCTTGTTACTTGCTGCGCTGATGGGTCTTGCAATCGACACTTTCGGTTACACTTTGGGACTTAATATGCTGATTATGGTTATTTCAGGTTTTATGCGATACTGGTTGCTTTACTTGTTTACGCCAAGAGATATAACCGACAATGTTGTACCATCTTTCAGTACTTTCGGAAGAAACATATTTCTGCGCTATGCAGGAACTGCTACATTGCTGCACATTATATTATTAAATGCAATAGAAACAGGAGCGTTTGCCGTACCACATTTGCTTGCATTACGCATTGCAGGCAGTTTTGCGCTGTCATATATGATTATTTACGGTTTTGAAATACTTTGTTCAGAAAAATAGAAAAGTGAAACCAATTTTTTTTACCGGTTATATGGCTTCTGGCAAGACAACAGTTGGACAGCATCTTGCTGCAAGGCTTGGTTTACAGTTTATTGATATGGATTTGTTCATCGAAAATCGTTATCGAAAAACTGTTTCCGAGATATTTGAAGAACGTGGCGAAAGCGGGTTTCGTGAAATCGAACGGCGAGCGTTGCAGGAAGTTGCATATTTTGAAAACGTTGTTATTTCCACCGGCGGAGGATTACCCTGTTTTTTCGACAATATGGAAGTGATGAATGCAACAGGATTGACAGTCTATTTGAAAACGAGTGCCGCTGAACTTGCCAATCGTCTCGCTACTGCCTATCAGAAACGCCCTTTGATAAAAGGCAAATCGTCCGAAGAACTGAAAGAGTTTGTAAAAAACAGCCTGCAACAGCGACAGCCATTTTACGAAAAAGCTGCTATCATTATTGATTGCGAAACGCTGTTTGAATCAGGAAAATTAAATGAAAAAATAGAAGAAATTATGATTCTAACTGGTCAAATCCCTGTCCATAAACGCCAATAACCGAACTCTGTGAGATAAACGCTTTAGAGTCAATATTTTTCACAATACGGAAAATTGTTACGGACTCTGTTTTTTTAGCCATTACTACGACAATTTTTACTGGATGCTTGGAATACCAGCCTGTACCGTCAAGCACTGTACAGCCGCGATGCGCTTGCGAATTGATTGTATCTGCAATTTGGACGAATTTTTCGGAAAAGATAAAAAACTGCACCGACTGCCGCGCACCATTCAAAACCATATCGACCGTGTATGACGAAACGCCCATCACAACAAGTCCATACACAATTTTTTCAATACTTTGAAACACAATATACGAAGAACAGATAATGAACAAATCGCAAATTAACAGTCCCTTGCCGATTGAAATGTTACGGTATTTGTGTATAAGCAGAGCGATAATATCCGTTCCGCCTGTACTGCCCTTGAAGTTAAACACTAAGCCGAGTCCCATTCCGCACATCACGCCGCCAAGTATGCAATTCATGAATGGCTCGCCCTTGACAAGCGGTTCTTTTATAATATGTTGCGCTACTGACAGCAAAAACGTTAGAATCAGTACACTGACTATGGTTTTGATGCTGAATTTGAAACCAAAAACTTTTATTGAGATTACCAACAGCAAGCAATTTATTGAAAAATAAGTTATTGCCACAGGAATGCCTGTGGCAAAGAAAACAAGCGCACCAACGCCTGTAACGCCGCCTGTAGTAATTTGGCTGGGCAGAAGAAAACCTGTCCAGCCAAGTGCGTACAATATTAGTCCAAAGATAATAATACATTCATCTTGAATCTCTTGCAGCAATATTGCCTGCTTTATTTTGAATATTCTCATTAAATAATCAAAATGCCTCAATAATTGGCAGAAATTTATCAATTGCCAGCGATGCGCCACCAATAAGTCCACCGTCAACATCAGGATTAGCGAACAGTTCTTTAGCGTTTCCTGCGTTGCAACTTCCACCGTAAAGGATTGAAGTGTTGTCGGCTACTGTTTTGCCATATTTGCCGGCAACAGTTTGACGAATAAATGCGTGAATTTCCTGCGCTTGCGCTACAGTCGCTGTTTTGCCGGTTCCGATTGCCCATACAGGCTCATAGGCAAGTATGATTTTCCCAAAATCTTCTGCTGATAAATCAAACAGAGATTCGGAAATCTGTTTTTTGACAATTTCGTTCTGTTTACCTGCTTCACGTTCTTCAAGTACTTCACCGATACAGAAAATAGGCGTCAGTCCGTTAGCAAGCGCCAACAACGTTTTCTCTTTTAGAATAGCGTTGCTTTCACCGTAATATGCACGGCGTTCCGAGTGTCCTATAATTACATATTTTGCTCCTGTCGAGGCAATCATTGCCGCCGACACTTCACCTGTGTATGCACCAGATGTCTTATCTGCACAGTTTTCCGCACCAACGCTGACAGTTTGTACAATACCTGCAATTGATGCAAGATGTATAAACGGTATGCAGATGATTACATCACAGTTTGTTTTTTTTTCGTTGAGCGCTACCTGTAGTCCGTACGCAAGTGCGATTCCTTCTTGCAGGGTAGTGTTCATTTTCCAGTTCCCTGCTACAATGTTTTTTCTCATTTTAATTGTTGATTTATATGTTTTAATTCTTCTTCTTTCTGTTTTTTGATAATATGTTTGAGATAATGATTATCTTTGATACTCTTGTGCTTATGTTTTCGTATATTTGGAAAATAATAGTTGTAAAGATATAAAACAATCAGAGGGATAATAAAGATTAACACTGCCACAAAAATTTTTCCAAAACTGTTATTAGAGCCTTGTTCGCCAAAATCAGTATTGTCAAGCTGCTCGTTCAATGCTTCTATATCTGGCAAATCGTTTGCAGACCATTTGTTCAGTATAGTACCACCTTTGATCAGCAGTAAGCCAGGATTGGAACGAATAATTGTCTTCAAAGTTGTTTCGTCTGTTGTGCAGAACGGATATTCGGCGCCACTGTTTTCTACCCATTCGTATATATCGGCAGGTAGAGAAGAGGTAAGTGCATAAAATTCGTACCCAAATTGTTGTGCATAAGTATAAATTTCGTTGATATATTCTATGCTTATTCTTTTTGCTTCTTTGATTCTATTTGAAATAAGCAGGAAAGAATAAGACGGATTATTTAAGATGTGTTCCGTAATATCTTCTCCATTTTCAGTTGTAATTGAAAAATCGTGGATTGGCGGAACATATCCTTCGTTTATCAAAACAGATTTTGAGTCGACAAAAATCCAAGTCGTATCTTTTGGATAATTATCTATGGAAAACATTCTTTCTTTGCCGTTTTTGGCATATACCAGCGTTGTTTCGTATTCTGGTTGCGCAGCTCCTTCGGGAATCTGCATTTTTTCTTTGATGTTAGTTCCTATTGTATAAGGGCGAAAATCAATGAGCGGCAAATATTTATAGCAAAAATATGACAAGCCGAAACTGAACATAAAAGCCCATATTACAACAACTGCTCTGTATTTTTTTGAATAAATACGTTTCAGTATCTGATAGTGCCGCAATAAAATGAATGCCGCAACAAGCAGTACAATATTTTTCAAAAAAGTCTGCTTATTAGTAAGTGTAATCGCATCGCCAAAACAGCCACAGTCCGTAACCATCGGTATTCCCTGATTAGCACGTTCCATTACCACTAAGTAGAATGTCAGCGCTGTCATAAACGCCATTATGACGAATGTCCAAATTGCTGTGTTTTTGCGATAAACATTCAGCAGCAAGCATACGCCAACAGTAAACTCAACAGCTGCCTGCAATACAGATATTGGCAGTTCAAAAAATGCGAATGAGTCAAGCCTAAATGCTGTAAGGTATTCACCTGTTTTGTAGGTGCCGCCCAGCGGATCTATCGCCTTTACAAAGCCAGAAAATAAGAATACTATGCCCAAAACCCAACGGCATATATCAATAAGTAATTTTTTAATCTTCGATTTCATAATCCAATTTTATTATTGAAAACAGTGAGTAATTTATCATGTCGGAGTAATTGGCATCAATACCTTCTGACACAATAGTTTTACCTTTATTGTTCTCAATCTGCTTTGTTCGGTAGATTTTTTGCAGAATTATATCAGTACAGGAAGTTATGCGTATATCACGCCACGCCTCATCGTAATCGTAATTTTTTGCGTACATCAGTTCTTTAGTTCTGGTGATAAAAATATCATAAAGTTCCACGGCCTTTTGATTGTCTATATCCACGGTATCCGAAAAGCCGAGTTGCAACTGTATTAAGCCGATAACACCGTAATTGACGATTGCTATAAATTCACCTCTAATGTCTTCGCCAATCATTCCTGAGCCTTTAGTTTCGAGACTTCGGATACGTTTTGCTTTGATAAAAATCTGGTCAGTTACAGATTCTGGACGCATAATACGCCACGAAGCGCCGTAATCTTCAAGTTTTTTCTCAAAGAGACTTCTGCAAACGGTTATTACTGTATCAAATTGTTCTTTTGTATCCATTTGAATCGACTAAACGGGCGCAAAGATACAAAAAATTATGAACAACGAAGTACACTTCCTATTTTTAATTTGGTTTTAGTATTTACTCCGTTCAATCTGCATAATTTTGAGATTGTTGTACCGTATTTCATGGCTATTTCGCCCAAAGTATCACCTTCTCTTATTTTGTGATACACCATTCTGCCGCTTTGTACACCTGTATTATTAGTTGTTTTTGACGATGCGGTTGAGGTTTTTGGAGAAGTAACGCTACTCTTTCTTGCGGCGGTAGTTTTTGCTTTTTGTCGATAAGTTGCTTTGCGAGCGTAGTTGTAGTTATATTTTTCGGACTTTGATTTCGAAAAAAGATAAGTCTCGTCAAAAGTACATTCATTATCGAAATCCACAATTTCTTCAGGATTTACAGGCATTCCAAGAAAACGAAATTCAAAATGAAGATGTGAGCCTGAAGAACGTCCTGTATTACCGCCAAGTCCGATTGGTTGTCCCGCTTTCACAGTTTCATCAAAATCAACAAGATAATCCGACAAATGTCCGTAAATCGTTTCAAGTCCGTTTGGATGACGAAGAACTAAATATTTGCCATAACCCTTTCGTTTTCCTTGATCCTTTTTTATACGAACTTTTCCATCGAATGCAGCCACAATAGTATCGCCGATTTGCAATTTAATGTCTGTACCGAAATGAAATCTGTGGCGACGCACCCCAAAATGAGAAGTTACGTATCCGTTGAACGGAATTACGAATTGAGAAACATCTATCTTATAGAAATCAGGGATTGATATACTGGTATATGCTTTTACATATTCGTTATTCCATTCACCGTCATACAAATCGTCAGCAGGCATCATTTCTTCCTCTTTCTGCATCTCGCGTTTTAGCAGGGCGGAATCTATGAGCAAAGTTTGTCCTTTGATATTTATTTTGTTTGCAATGAGATTTAATTCTTTATTTAATTTTTTAACATCTTCAAATGTTAAATCTATATCTTTTGGAATCTGTCCGTGTACATTTGTCAGTAGTAATGCAGTATACCCTGCTACATACAATCTTTTTGTAAATAAAACCCTAAATAGTTGTTTCATACCATTTTATGTTAATTATTCCCTTCCGTAAACAGAAGTGAACTATTTTTGAAAATGCAAAGTAAAGAATTTTTATTTACATATACAACAATTAAACGTTAAAAAAATAAATTTAATAATAACTGTCAAAATGTTCATCTTAGACACAATATTGCTGATGGATGATACTAACGCACTACAACCAATCCCAAAGTTTTTCTTCAAAATATTCACCACGCGACAGTTTGCCATTGACCAGTGTTGCCACTTCAACAGTCGCTATACAGCAGACTGCACCGTCGCTTTTTCGGCGAATTGTTTGATGAAAAATTATTTTAGGTCCTTTCTGTTCAACTGTAAGTGAAGAAAGGAAACTGTCGCCACATGTCAGAGATGTTTTGTATCGTAAATCGGCGCGAGCCACCACAGGGTCGATACCTGCTAAATGACATTTCAAGAACGAAATGCCAATGGATTCAAGAAATTCATGGCGGGTTATTTCTGTGTAATGCATATAATTAGCATTATTTACAATCCCTTGTATATCACATTCGTAATCACGTACTTTAAACTCTGTTTCAAAAATTTTTTTGCCCATAATTTATATTAATTACAGATTTATTCTTTATAATAGACTCTTTTTATTCTTGGCGAAATTGATGTAAGTATTTCGTATGGAATTGTTTGCAATTGCGCTGCTATGTCGTTAACAGTGATGACGTCGCCGAAAATAACTGCTGTATCGCCTTCGTGAGCATCGCAATCGGTCACGTCTGCCATACAAATATCCATACAGATATTGCCAATTAAAGAGCATTTCTGTCCATTTATAACTACCGAGCCGCGTCCATTGCTAAGTCTTCTATCCAATCCATCAGCGTAACCTATTGGTAGGCAAGCTATTCTCGAAATGCGTTTTAGTATGCCGTTACGATTGTAGCCGACGGTTTCAGTTGTCTTCACTTCGCGAATTTGCAGTATGCGCGTTTTGAGTGAAGCGACAGGGCGTAGTACGCTGTTGTTGACAGCCGAAATGCCATAAAGCCCGATACCAAGCCTCACCATATCGAACTGCGCTTCAGGAAAACGTTCTATCCCTGATGAATTGAGTATATGTTTAATAAAATGATAACTAAGTGATTGCTCTATTATTGCAGATTCTTTTGTAAAACGATGAATTTGTTCGTGAGTGAAATCGTCAAGTAATGGCGAGTCACTGCCTGCAAGATGAGAAAAAACGGATTTTACAGTAACGCCTTCGTTATCCAAACATTCTGTAAGTCGCGATATTTCTTCCGTGCCAAATCCCATACGGCTCATACCTGTATCTAACTTTACGTGAATGGGATAATGCATAATGCCTCGTCTGCTTGTTTCGTGGATAATAGCATCCAGCATTGAAAAATTGTATATTTCAGGTTCAAGCCGATATTCAAACAGTGTATTGAAAGCGTGTTCTTCAGGATTCATTACCATTATAGGCATAGTAACGCCTTCACGGCGAAGTTCTGCACCCTCGTCAGCAATCGCTACGGCAAGGTAGTCGGCGCCGCGTTCCTGTAAAGTTTTAGCGAGTTCGTAAGAGCCTACACCATAGCCGAAGGCCTTAACCATACATACTATTTTCGTTTTGCTGTGCAGTAGCGAGCGAAAATATTTGAAATTATGTATAACTGCGTCTAAATCAACTTCTAAAACGGTTTGATGCGCTTTTTCTTCCAACTGTTCCGTAATGCGTTCAAACCTCGATTGACGCGAGCCTTTGATAAGAATAATAGAGTCTTTCAAAGCACGCCACCTGCCAGAATCAAGAAAATTTTCGGTTGTCGGAAAAAATTCTTTCTCCATCGAAAACAAATTGGAGTGTGACATCAGGCAAGGTCCGATACCAATGAACTGCTCAACCTGTTTATGTCTGACAAGTTCGGCAACTTTACGGTAAAATGCGGCCGGCACCATTCCCGACTGCAAAATATCTGACAGAATCAGCACTCTTTTCAATTTGCCGTCAGTTGAGCGCCGCGCCATAAAATCAAGCGCAATAGACAATGAATTGATATCAGAATTGTAAGTATCATTTATCAGCATGTTGCGATTCATTCCTTTACTGACATCAAGGCGCATAGCAACAGTTTCAAGTTTATCAAATTTAAAATCGAAAGTCGAAAATTTAAAATTATTTTTTGACAGAACGATAAGCAAGGAGAGACAATGAATCGCGTCTTCAATAGATGCATCGTCAGTAAACGAAATCATTATTGTCTGTAAAAATTCAAATTTTTGCACTTCTACAGATATTTTAGTTTTGTCAATTTCTTTCTCTACATTTTTAACAAACAAATCGGCATTGGGATTGATTCTCGACCATGCAAAAGTTTTATCAAGCAATCCTTTTTCTTTCAGACAATATTTAACTAATTGATTATCCTCATTATAAATGATAGTTTCTGAATTAACAAACAGTTGTAATTTTTCCAAACACTTTTCTTCATGTGAGATGAAATTTTCCTGATGTGCTTCGCCGAGTGTAGTAAATATGCCTACAGTTGGACTAATAACAGGTCCAATACGTTGCATTTCATTTGGTTGTGAGATGCCTGCCTCAAATATGGCTAGTTCATTTTGTGGATTCATCTGCCAAATAGAGAGCGGCACACCTGTTTGCGAGTTGTATGAGCGAGGAGAGCGGACAATATTCAAGTACGGGTTAAGCAGCTGATAGAGCCACTCTTTGACGATAGTTTTGCCATTGCTGCCTGTAATGCCGATGACAGGGATATTGAACTGTTGGCGATGATGTGCAGCAAGCATTTGCAGGGCAGCTAACGTATCATCAACACTAAGCAAACAAGCGTCAGTCAGTTCATTCATTCCGTCAAATTCGTGCTGTATAACAAACGTACGTACACCTTGACGGTAGAGTTCATGAATGTAGCGATGTCCATCATTTTGTTCTGTTTTAAGTGCAAAAAATAGGCTGACTGCGGCATTAGACAGAGAGCGGCTGTCTGTTAACAAAATCTGTATCGGTGCATTTGATTGTCCGCTGCACTTTGCACCAATGATTTGGGATATTTCGGAAACATAGTAAGACATAATCTTAATTCAAAATATTATATTTAAGATTTTTTATGGCGTTATCCTTAACATTGCGGAAATAATCCCATATACTAGTCCCCAGATGGACAGGCAAATAATCACTGAGCCTACTATTCTGTTTATTATAATCAAACCTTGCGCCTTGAATGCTCTGCGAAATTTGCCTGCAATAAAAGTAATCACAAACCACCACGACAACGCTCCTATAGCGATACCGCCAAGCCCAAGCATAATGGAAAACCATTTACCATGTTCGATGCTTATAAAATTATAACGAGCGAAAAGAATCAGATAAACAAAGATAATCAACGGATTAGCCAACGTGATAAAAAATGAAGAAATAATGTCTGTATAAAATGAGTTGCCTTTGACTTTGGGCTTCTGTACATTTTTCGCAGGGTTGCTATGAAAAATATATATTCCAAATCCCATCATCATTATACTGCCAACTACAAGCAACGTTGTTTCGTGATTTTTTACATAATCAATTACAAAACCCATACCAAGACAAGTAATTCCTGCATAAAGCAAATCTGAAATCATAGCACCGACCCCTGAAAAGAAACCGTGCCATTGCCCTTTATTCAATGCTCGTTGAATACAGAACAAACCAACAGGACCCATAGGGGCTGACACAAGCACTCCAATGAGAATCCCGCTTGTTATTATATCAAACAATGTCAAAATCAATTATAAAGCACCTATTTCTTTTAATACGTTGTTAGTTATTCTTACAGCATTTGCACTCTTTTCAAACAGTACCTTTTCTTCGTCATTTAACTTGAAATCGACAATTTTCTCAACGCCTTTACGTCCAATCACAGCAGGAACGCCAATGCAGATGTCTTTCTGCCCGTACTCACCGTCGAGATATACGCAACTAGGAATTAGACGTTTGTAGTCATTCAAGACTGCCGATGCTACGTAGGCTCCTGCTGCTCCGGGCGCGTACCACGCAGAAGTACCGAGCAAACCTGTAAGCGTTGCGCCTCCAACCATTGTGTCGGCAACTATTTTATCAAGCGTTACGGCGTCAAGCAACAAAGAAACAGGAACACCATTACAAGTTGCCAAACGTTTAAGAGGAATCATTGTCGTGTCGCCGTGTCCGCCGATGACAACACCTTCCACCTGTACAGGATTAGATTTCAAAGCCTGACTCAAATAATATTTGAATCTCGAACTGTCGAGTGCACCACCCATCCCAATTACGCGATTTTTAGGCAACTCTGTAGCGTTCAACGTTAGATAAGTCATTGTATCCATCGGATTGGAAATAATGATGAATACAGCGTCTGGTGAGTTTTTGAGGCAACTCTCAACTACGCTTTTGACAATCTTAGCATTAGTGCCAATCAGTTCTTCGCGCGTCATTCCAGGTTTGCGTGGAATACCCGAAGTTACGATGTAAACATCAGAATTTGCTGTGGCTGAATAGTCGTTAGTTACGCCTGTAATTTTAGTTTCAAATCCCAAAGTTTGGACGGTTTGCAACATATCCATTGCTTTACCTTCTGCAACACCTTCCTTGACGTCAAGCATTACTACTTCGTCGGCTACCTTATTAAAAGCCAGCACATTAGCACAAGTGGCGCCTACATTTCCGGCACCGATTACTGTTATTTTTGACATATTTTTTAGTATAACACGGTTAAAATTTCTCCTTTAGGAATGACAAAATTACAAAAAAATTTTTATATTAACAAAAATAGACGTACCTTTGTGGCCGAAAATTGTCATTGATGTTATCTTAAATGAAGATTTTACTTGCAAATAAATTCTATTACCGTAGAGGTGGCGCTGAAGTTTATACTTTGAATCTGGAAACCTTGTTGAAAAATCAAGGACATACGGTTGCCATTTTTACTATGCAACATACAGAGAACCTTCCATCGCCATATCAAAAATATTTTCCTAAAGAAGTTGATTTCAATTCTTACGCAAATAATTATTGGACAGTACTTTGTCGTCCTTTGGGCTGTAGTGAAGTGCGAAAAAATTTTACTGCGCTGCTCAACGATTTTCAGCCGGACGTTGTTCATTTGGGCAATATACATTCGCAGTTGTCGCCAATAATCGCGAAGATTGCGCACCAGAGAGGAATTAAAGTTGTGTGGACATTACACGACTATAAAATCATCTGTCCACGTTACGACTGTATGCTGAATGATGCAACGCCTTGCAATCGCTGTGTCAAAGATAAGACACAGGCAGTTCGCAATCGTTGCCTGAAACATTCTTTACCTGCGAGTGTTCTGGCATATTTAGAATCTGTCAAATGGAACATTGGCAAGCTGCAATCCTACACAGATGAATTTATTACACCAAGTCGCTTTATGGCAGAAAATATGATTGCCAACGGCTTGAACAAAAATAAAATAACCGTTTTGAATAATTTTATTATCTTTCAACAAGACGAAATTGCCAAACAACACAGTGATTATTATTGCTACGTTGGGCGGTTGTCGCGTGAAAAAGGCATTAGAACACTGATAGAAGCAGCAAGACAATTGCCTTATAAATTAAAAATTATTGGCAGAGGTGAGAATGTATTGAATTATACCTCTATAAACAATATTGAATTTCTTGGTTATAAACCATGGGAAGAAATACGGCGGATAGTTGGACAGGCTAGATTTACTGTAATGCCTTCAGAATGTTATGAAAATAATCCTTTGGCAGTAATTGAATCGCTTTGTATAGGAATACCTGTAGTTGGTGCGAATATTGGTGGAATCCCCGAATTAGTTGAAAAAAAACAAAATGGGCTGCTGTTTGAATCGGGCAATGTGGAAGATTTGAAAGATAAAATCGAAAAAATGTTTTCACGAAACTTTGATTATGAGCATATTGCCAAAAATGCAATGGAAAGATTTTCGGCAGAGAAATATTATTGTGAAATACTAAAAATATATGAACAATGAAGCAATTGATGATTAACTCTTTATATTATTGCCTTGGAACAATTTTTTTGCTGATTGCAAAAATAAAACATCATCTGTCAGGCTATTCTCCGAAACAGTTTTCCGCGGAAGAAACTCAACGAAGTATTGAATACGATATTACTGTAGTTGAAAGTTGGCTGAATCAGTTGAAAGCATATACTTCCAGCGATAGCCTCAAAGATAAAAATGTTTTGGAACTTGGACCAGGCTCTGATCTTGGCGCAGGTTTGTATTTACTGTCAAAAGCGGCGGAAAAATATTTTGCCGCTGATATTTATGAATTAGAATCCAAAACGTCGGCAGTATTTTATGACGCTTTTTTTGATTATCTGAAAAATCACAAAAAGATTGATACAACTGCACTGACAGAAGAATTAAACAAAACCCGAAACTGTAGCAGTCATCGTCTTAATTATACTTGTCATCAAGACTTTGATATTGTCAAAGCAGTTGGAGAAAACAAGATAGACATAGTATTAAGCAACGCTGCATTTGAGCATTTCAACGATGTACGTCAAACGATAAAAAAACTTGACGGGATAACACATTCAGGCTCTGTGTTTATCGCACTTGTTGATTTGCAAACTCATTCGCGATGGATTAGAGAAAAAGACCCGAATAACATTTACAGATATTCTGATTGGCTATATAAATTACTTGGAACACAAAGTTCGCCAAACAGAGTAAGACCGTATTTATACAAGGAATATTTGGAAAAATCAGGTTGGGAAAATATTGTCATACAACCGGCGACTATTTTGGATAAAAATGCCTGTATGTTTTCTCAAAAATCTTTGGACAAGCAATTTCAAGGCGATATAAATCAAATGGATTTTTTAGATGTTTGGATATGCGCAACAAAAATATAAACATACGATGAAGATAGTAGTTACAGGAACACGCGGTATTCCCAATATACTTGGAGGAATAGAAACTATTTGTGAAGAACTTTTTACGCGCATCGCCGCTCTGGATTATGATGTAACAGTAATCCGCCGAAAGAAATATGTTCCTTCCAAACTTGACGAATACAAAGGTATTCACCTGATTGATATTGATGCGCCTGACAGTAAAAGTCTGGAAACTATCATTCATACATTCAAAGCGATATGTATAGCAAAACGTCTGAAAGCGGATATTGTCAGTATTCAGGCTATCGGACCTGCACTTTTAACGCCTTTCGCAAAGATGCTCGGAATGAAAGTTGTCGTTACTCATCACGGATTTGACTATGACAGAGATAAATGGAATAAAATAGCAAAAGCGTTTTTGAAACTTGGAGAACGAATGGCTTGTCGTTATGCGGATACTGTTATTTCTACATCAGACGTCATAGACAAATTTGTAAAGCAACAATATAATTGTACAAAATCTGTTGTGATTTACAACGGTATTCCTGTCCCAAATTTTACAAATGATACTTCATATATGAACGACTTGGGAGTTGAACCAAAAAAATATATTTTTGCGATGGGACGATTCGTTCCTGAAAAGAATTTTCATCAGTTGATAAATGTTTTTGCCGATAATTTTTCAAAAGATTATAAATTGGTGCTTGCAGGCGACGCAGACTTTGAAGACGACTATTCAAGAGAACTAAAACAGCAGGCGAAAGAAAATGGTGTTATTTTGACAGGATTTATTAAAGGCGAAAGGCTGCAAATGCTGCTAACACATGCAAGACTTTTCGTACTGCCGTCTTCTCACGAAGGATTGCCGATGACTTTACTTGAGTCGATGGGATATAATCTGCCTATTATTGCAAGCAATATTCCTGCAAACAAAAATCTCGGATTGCCTTCTGAATGTTATTTTCAAGTTAATGACGAAAAATCTATGGCGCAAAAATTACGAAAAGTTCTATCTAGCGAAGTGTATGAACGGCACTACTCGACAGAAAAATTTAACTGGGACAGAATCGCCGAACAAACTGCTGCAGTTTACGAAAAAATTATCAATTAAAAAGTTATGAAAAAGATATTGAAAATAACAGGTTTTACCTTAATTGGCATATTAGCGCTACTGCTTATACTTCCGTTTGCTTTCAAAGGCAAAATTGAGGAAATTGTGAAAGCGGGAATCAACAAAAATCTAAATGCAAAAGTGGATTTTGACAGTTTTGGTCTGAATTTTTTTAGCAGTTTTCCAAATGCAAGTCTTTCGCTCAACTATCTGTCCATAGCAGGAACAGACGAGTTTGAATCGGATACTCTTCTTTCTGCAACAAGCATTTCCGCTACTGTCAATCTGAAAAGCCTTTTCGGAAGTTCGGGTTACGAGATAACCAAACTTTCCGCCAACAAAATGAAGCTTTATGCTCACATTCTTGAAAACGGGAAAGCAAACTGGGGTATCGTAAAACCTTCGGAAACAGAAACTATAGAAACTAATTCTTCGAGCGATTTCAAATTGTTGCTCAAGAATGTCGCAATAAACAGTTCTGACCTCATTTTTGATAATGATTCTTCGGCTATATATTTTGCTTTGAACGATTTGAATCTTATTTTTTCGGGTAACTTGACAGCAGAAACAACCCTGCTCAAACTTAATCTTATTTCCGAAGCGATGCGATTTGAAATGGATAACATTCCATACATCGCCAATATGAAAGTTGCCGTAAAAAGCACTGTGGAAGCCGATTTAAATAATATGAAATTTACTCTTGCAGAAAATTTCATACGCCTGAACTCAATCGAGGGTAGCCTCGAAGGCTGGGCGGTTTTATCTGATGCAGGCACGGATATGGATATTCACATCAACACCAAAAAAATACAGTTTAAAGACATACTTTCTCTCATTCCTGCCGTTTATGCGAGCGATTTCAAGTCGCTCAAAGCAAGCGGCGACGTTTCTCTTGCCGCATCAGCAAAAGGTTTGATGACTGAAAATTCGATACCGTCATTCGATGCCCGCCTGATTGTTGAGCGAGCAAGTTTTCAGTACAGTGGTCTGCCGGAACCTGTTACTGGAATAGCTGCTGATATTCGTGCTTACAATGAAGGTAACTGTGCGGACAATACAATTCTTGACGTTTCAAAGTTGCATTTTGTGCTTGTCGGCAATCCTTTTGATTTGAATCTTCATTTAAGTCATCCTGTCAGCGACCCCTATTTTCGATTTTCTGCTGTTGGCAAACTGAATCTGAATGATATTAAAAAGGCTTACCCATTGGAAGATATGGATTTGAACGGCGCTCTCGACGCTAACCTGAAACTGTCTGCCCGTATGTCTGCTATCGAAAAAAAACAGTATGATAAGATAGATGCAGCAGGAACGCTGAATATTAGCGATATGTTGATTAAACAAAAAGACGGTGAAGATATGCAAATTCATCGCGCAAACCTCTCTTTCTCTCCACAATATGTCGATTTAAATGCTTTTTCGTTTCAAACAGGAAAGAACGATTTGGAAACTACAGGAAAACTTGAAAATCTGCTATCTTATGTTTTGATAAATGAAACCTTAAAAGGCAAACTGAATGTAAATTCCAGCTATCTGAATCTCAACTATTTTATGACAGAAAGCACCGAAAATTCAGCAACTTCCGATTCAACATCTTTTGGCGTAATTGAAATTCCTAAAAATATTGATTTCATGCTGAACGGAAATTTTAAGCAACTCGTCTTCAGCAATATGAATATGCAGAACGTTGCCGGACAAATCGCCATTCACGATGGAAAAGCAGAAATGAAAAACCTGACAATGCAAACTCTCGGCGGAAAACTTGCTGTGAACGGATATTACGATACAGGCAAAAATCAGAAACAACCGGAAGTTTCGCTTGACCTCGACGTGCAAGATGTTTCGTTTACCGAAACATTTTCTACTTTCGTTACTATTCAGAAAATTGCACCGATTTTTGAAAATCTGATTGGTAATTTTTCTGTGAATCTGCAACTTAAATCGCCTCTTGGCGGGGATTTCTCGCCTGTTCTGAGCGCATTAACAGCAAACGGTTTACTTTCATCAAATAATGTTCAGATTTCCAATAATCCAATCCTGACAGGACTTGCTTCTATACTTAAAAATGAATCGCTTAAAGATTTGAAGATAAAAGATTTGAAATTGCCTTTTGCCGTTACTGACGGACGTATAACAACAAAACCTTTCGATCTCAATTTTGGCGAAGGAAAAATGAATCTGCAAGGATCAACAGGCATCGACCGCACTATCGACTATATTGCAAAAGTAAATCTTGCCGGCAAACTGTCGAATAATTATCTGAACAATGTATCAGTCAAAATCGGCGGCACTTTTACCGAGCCTAAATTCAGTGTTGATACGAAAGACGCCGCTAATGAAATTATCGGTAATGTTGCAGGAAAAATCCTCGGAGGCGAAGGTAGCGCTACCGAACAGATTACAGTCAAAGTCAGCGACGAAATAGAAAAACAGAGCGAAAACCTCCGTACTGAAGCAAAGAAAGCAGGCGACAAACTTGTTGCCGAAGCCGAAAAACAAGGACAAAAGCTAATCGACGAAGCAAACAAAACTTCCAATCCACTCGCAAAAATTGCAGTGGTTAAGGCTGCGGAGGCAAGTGCCAGGAAGTTGAAAGAGGAGGCTCAAAAACAAGCTGACAAACTGAATACAGAAGCGGAACAACAAATTAGCAAACTGAAATAGTTTCTACCTTTTAAAACAGTTCCGATGCTCTTGCCCTCGCTTCTTTGTCTGTCTGAACGTAATCGTCAAGTGAAGGAGAAGCGATGAAAGTTGTTGCCTGCATTGTTTTTTCAATTACATTGCTCATCGCTGGAAAATTGATTTTGTCTTCGAGAAAGGCTGCAACTGCAACTTCATTTGCGGCATTGACAATACAGGGCATATTTCCACCTTGAAAGACAGCATCGTAAGCGAGTGCCAAATTGCGAAACCGTTTGGTATCCGGTTCTTCAAATGTTAAGTTTGAATATTTAGTAAAATCCAAACGCTCAAAGTCAGCGTCAATACGGTTTGGATAAGCAAGTGCATACTGTATCGGCAGGCGCATATCAGGCAATCCCATCTGCGCCTTAATTGATGAATCGCGGAACTGTACCATAGAATGAATTATCGACTGCGGATGCACCACAATCTGAATCTGCTCTGTCGTAACATCAAACAGCCACTTTGCTTCAATCATCTCAAAGCCTTTGTTCATCAACGTTGCCGAATCAATTGTGATTTTTGCGCCCATCGTCCAGTTTGGGTGTTTCAACGCTTCACGTTTGGTAACGGTTGCCAGCTGTTCTGCCGAAAACGTGCGGAAAGGTCCGCCTGACGCAGTCAGCAGAATTTTCTCTATTGGATTGTTCGCTTCTCCTGCAAGACACTGAAAAATCGCCGAATGTTCCGAATCAACAGGCAAAATGGGAGTCCTGTACTTCAAGGCAAGCGCAGTAATCAGCTCGCCTGCGACGACTAATGATTCCTTGTTCGCAAGAGCAATTGTTTTACCTGCGCAGATAGCGCTGATGGAAGGTTTAAGCCCCGAATAACCAACCATTGCTGTTAGAACAATGTCTATTGGCTCTGCCTGAACAACCTCCGAAATAGCATCTGCGCCTGCCCATACCTTTATCGGTAAATCAGCAAGCGCAGATTTTAATTCATTATATTTTGCTTCATTTGCTATAACAACCATTTCAGGCTGAAACTCACGAGCCTGATTTATGAGAAGTTCTATATTGTTGTTTGCGGTAATGGCATAAACTTCAAATTTGTCGGAATGACTGCGAATAACGTCAAGCGTCTGCGTACCAATCGAGCCTGTTGAGCCAAGAATGGCGATCTGTTTTTTATTATTCATTACCTTCTGCCACCAGATGATGAACGGGATGATCCGTCTGATGAAGAACGTGAACTTGAACCGGAATCAGAACTGCTGCTGCGGGAGGAACTGCCTGCACTGCCCGAAGAACTGCTGCTGTTGCTGCTTCTATCGCTTCCTGTGGTGCGTGAAGGCGTGCTGCCACTGCTGCTTCTGTCGCTGCCTGTTGTAGTACGTGAAGGCGTGCTGCTGCTGCTTCTGTCGCTGCCTGTTGTGGTACGTGAAGGCGTGCTGCCGCTGCTGCTTCTGTCACTGCCTGTACGGGAAGGCGCAACATTTGTTCTGCCGGCGCTTTCACGTGAAGTAGAAGAAGAACGTCCTGTATTGTCTTCCCGAATCCGTATTTCATCTTGCGAAGAACGGCGGGTTGCAGCAACTTGACGTGCTGATTCGGAAGTGCGATAAAACTCTTTAGTTTCGCGATTGCGTACATCTCGCGGCTCATCGTTAAAGTATCGTGAACTGCTGTAACCTTTGCCTCGTGAACTTGTGCGGTGATCATAAGTATATGCGAAACCGGAGCGTACGTCAACCCCAGGACGGTGATAATAGACCGGACGTCCGTAATAATCATACCTGCCTGCATAATAACCGTAGGAGACATTATGTCCGTCAGGCAGCCAGCAGGCGTCAATCCAGCGATAACCGCCACGAGTATAATCCCAGTAACCGGGAATCCAGTATGCTCCCGAATAAGGAACTAAATCCCAGTGTCCCTGTACCCAAATGTATTCACGATAACGATAGTCCCAGGTCCAGTAACCGTCAATCCACGCATAGTTTGGACCGGGAGCGGCATAAACTGGCGCTTCAACTGTAAGCACAACCTCAGGAGCAAGCGGAATAGATGAGTAAACTGTAAAGCGAACCTGTGCGTATGCATATTCGGTTTCGCTGACCGTCATGCAGGAAGTCAATAATATCAGTAAGGCTGATGATAAGAAAGCTAATCTTGTTTTCATAATTAAAATTTTAACAGGTGAAACATTTTCCTTTTGCATCTTTGACAGCATGCACCGGGGAATGTTTAAATTATAGATTTTATACGTTTAATATTCTGCGCAAAGGTAAAAAACTTTTTACTGTTGATCAAAATTTAGTACCTTTGCGGCTTAAATCACCGAAATTTCAATGACACAAAACATAGAACCGGAATTTATAGACATTCAAGGCGCCCGCACGCATAACCTGAAGAATATTGACGTCCGTATCCCGCGAAACAGCCTGACTGTTATTACCGGATTAAGCGGCAGCGGAAAATCATCGCTCGCCTTTGATACAATATTTGCAGAAGGACAGAGGAGATATATCGAAACATTTTCTGCATACGCACGCAACTTCCTCGGAAACCTCGAACGGCCGGACGTAGACAAGATAACAGGACTAAGTCCGGTAATATCGATCGAACAAAAAACAACAAACCGCAGTCCACGGTCAACAGTAGGCACCGCAACAGAAATTTACGACTTCTTCCGCCTCCTCTATGCCAGAGCCGGAGAAGCATTTTCATACGAGACCGGAGAACGGATGATAAAATACACGGAAGAACAGATAATAGACCTGCTGATAAAAAACTTCAACGAACAAAAAGTCCATATCCTGTCACCGGTTGTCCGAAACCGAAAGGGACATTACAAAGAACTGTTCGAACAGTTCCGCAAAAAAGGATTCCTCAATATACGGGTCGACGGAGAAATGCGCGAAATAGTTCCCGCAATGAAACTCGACAGATACAAAAACCATACCATAGAAATAATCATCGACAAACTGACCGTATATCAAAAAGATGAAAAACGACTCAAATCATCAGTCCGAATCGCAATGAGGCAGGGAGACGGACTGATGACAGTGATGAACGCAGACGGAGAACTAAGACACTTCAGCAGCCGCCTGATGTGTCCGGTCTCAGGAACAGCATACAGCGAACCGGCGCCGCACAGTTTCTCGTTCAACTCCCCGCGCGGAGCATGTCCGAGATGCAGAGGACTCGGGCATGTAAACCAGACAGACATAAACAAAATCATTCCCGATCCCAAACTAAACATTCGAGAAGGAGGAATAGCGCCACTCGGAAGGTACAAAAACACACTAATTTTCTGGCAGATAGAAGCAATACTGGAAAAATACGGAGTAACATCAAAAACACCACTCTCCGACGTACCCGAAGAAGCAATAAACGACATAATGAACGGAACCGAAGAACGCCTTCAAATCAAAAACGAATCACTTGGAGCATCAAACTACTACCTTTCGTTCGAAGGAGTCGCAAAATACATCGCCATGCAGCAGGAACAGGACACATCAGCTGCAGCCAGAAAATGGGCGGAACAGTTCATTCGTACCGCAACCTGTCCCGAATGTGAAGGCAAACGCCTCAACAAAGAAGCCCTCAACTACTTCATTGCCGGAAAATCCATCGCCGACATTTCGGAACTCGACATCACAGCGCTCAACACCTGGGTCAGCGAACTCGACCAGCACCTCAACAGCCGTCAGCGCGCAATAGCATCCGAAATACTGAAAGAAATACAGACCCGCCTCGGATTCCTAATCAACGTCGGGCTAAGTTACCTCTCCCTCAGCCGCTCCTCCACCACGCTGTCCGGAGGAGAAAGTCAGCGCATCAGACTCGCAACACAAATAGGATCACAGCTCGTCAACGTTCTCTACATCCTCGACGAACCAAGTATCGGACTCCATCAGCGCGACAACAGCCGGCTGACAGCCTCCCTGAGAAGCCTTCGAGACCTCGGAAACACAGTCATCGTAGTCGAACACGACCGGGACATGATGCTCGCCGCAGACTGTATCATCGACCTCGGACCGAGAGCCGGTCTCGCAGGAGGAGAAGTACTCTTCTCCGGCACACCCGAAGAACTCCTCAAAGCAGACACACTTACATCACACTATCTGACCGGCGTAAAGCGAATCTCACCCCCGTCAACACCCCGACCCGGCAACAGAAAAACAATCACCCTGCGGGGAGCAAGAGGAAACAACCTCAAAAACGTAACCCTCACCATTCCACTCGGAAAGCTCATCTGCATCACCGGAGTCTCGGGCAGCGGCAAATCAAGTCTCATCAACGGAACACTGCAACCAATAATCAGCCACAAGCTATACCGCAGCCACCAGGAACCACTTCCCTACGACACAATAGAAGGCATCGAAAACATCGACAAAATCGTAACCGTAGACCAGTCGCCCATCGGACGCACACCACGCTCCAATCCAGCAACATACACAGGCATAATGACCGACATACGCGACCTGTTCGCCGAACTGCCGGAGTCTAAAATACGGGGATACAAACCCGGACGATTCTCGTTCAACATCAACGGAGGACGATGCGACGCCTGTCTCGGAACCGGACAGCGAACCATCGAAATGAACTTTCTGCCGGACGTAACCGTCCCCTGCGACAACTGCCACGGCAAGCGGTACAATCGCGAAACACTCGAAATCCGCTATCGCGGCAAATCAATCTCAGACATCCTGGAAATGACCGTCGACAGCGCCGTAGAATTCTTCACAGACATTCCCTCCATATACATCAAAATCAAGACCATTCAGGACACCGGTCTCGGCTATTTGCGTCTCGGACAGTCGTCCACAACCCTCTCGGGCGGCGAAAGCCAGCGCATCAAACTGTCATCAGAACTCTCGCGCCGCGACACGGGCAACACACTTTACATCCTCGACGAACCTACTACCGGACTGCATTTCGACGACATACATCTCCTGCTCACAATCCTCCACCGCCTCGCCGACCAGGGCAACACAATCATCATCATTGAGCACAACACCGACGTCATCCTCTCGTCAGACCACGTTATTGATCTCGGACCTGAAGGCGGTCGCTCGGGAGGAGAAATCCTGTTCAGCGGCACTCCCGCACAGCTCATCAGTTCCGGTCGAGGGTATACCGCGCAATATCTCAGCCAGCCGTAGAGACGCGATTAATCGCGTCTCTACAATTCTACATCTCCATACAGACGCACTATAGTGCGTCTCTACAATTCTAATCCCATTGCAATCTGCATTACTGTTAGAATCAATGATTCTAATCCCGTTGCACTTTGCATTACTATTAGAATCAATGATTCTAATCCCGTTGCACTTTGCATTGCTGTTAGAATCAATGATTCTAATCCCGTTGCACTTTGCATTGCTATTAGAATCAATGATTCTAATCCCGTTGCACTTTGCATTGCTATTAGAATCAATGATTCCAACACATATAATATATATACAACATAAAGAAATATTAAAAAAAAACAGAATATTGTGTGTTTTATTTGTATTTATAAAAAAATATTATTACTTTTGCATCGTTTTACAGAAAGAAACATTAATACAAAAAATAAAAAGAGAGAGTAACATAATTAAATAATTAAAAATTTTTGGAAATATGAAAATCAAAATCAGAAAACCGGAACTGGGACGTTACAAAAACGCCGATCATGTAGAGTATAATGAAGAATCATACGGTACATGTATCAGATACGAATCGGAAATAGATGAGCAGATACTTTTAGAAGCATACCACTATGCGATAGAACAGGAAGTTAATGTCTACCATTGGATTAGAAAAGGAGAATTTACAGAGCAGAAGGAAAAAACAGACAAAAAACGGGATTCCATATACAGGGGAATGTGCGGAATAGTTCGCGCCAATCTGAAAAACTTTAATCCCGTCGTCAGAAACTATGCAACGCATGTTCTTGATCTGATCAATAACTATGGCAATATTACACGCAACGGGTATGATGCGGAAACATCGGCAATAGACAGTTTAGTCAACCGTCTCGAAGGAAGCAAATATGCTGATGCAGTTGAGGCTTTGGAGATTTCGGGCTGGATTCAGGAACTATCAGATCTGAACGCTCTGTTCAAGACATACGCAAGGGATACGCTGAAAGAAAACGTCAAGAAACCTGATATAACGATGAAGAAAGCAAGAAAGATAACTGATCTTGCTTTGCGCGCTATTATAGAAAAGATTACAGCTAAAATTAATACTGAATGTCCCTGTGATTTCACAGAATTTATACGTGAGTTTAATGCTGCGACAGACCATTACAATATTATTGTACATGAACATTATGGCAGGCTGCACGCAAAGATAGACATCAACCCTGCGAATATTGCAGATATTGCCGTTCAGCAGTATACCGGTAAACCGATATTTATAATTCCGGAACTTACTCTTGCTGTGAAAGAGAGAGATGAATCTGTGAAGATCGTCGAACTGATTTTCAGCGAAGATTTTTCAGTCACATACAAGAACAATATAAATTGCGGTACAGCGCATATTATTATTACCGGTATCGGGAAGTATACCGGTGAGATAAATGCAACATTTAATATTAATTAACTGACTGGATTACGATAAGGGCGGGGAATTTATCTCCCCGCCCTTCGGGCACCCCTCCGGAGGAGGGGAATTATAAAGGATGATATGTTAGAAGACGGTTTATTTTGATCCCCCCGAGTACTGGATGAACAGCAGACGCTCTGATTCGGAATACGGCGTACCGTCGGCGCGAATCAAGTCGTGCTGCCAGATTTCCGGCGCAGGCGAACCTTTCTTGCTGCCCCAGTAAAAGTAGGTTTGCGTACGTCCGGCGACAAGCCCCCAGCTGTAACAGCCAATATCGGTCTCCCGAAAGATTGGAAGTATGTTTTCCAGAGTATTGCCGGACTGACGGTGAAGCCATTCTGTACAGACAGCAGGTCTGCCGGTTGCATGCGCCCACAGAATCCGGTTTGCCGTCTCCGATGCGTCGCTGTAAGAGTGGAAGGAGACAATGTCGGAACTGTCGCGCATCAGCAGACTAAGTTCATCCTCAAAGTTGTCATACGCTCCTGCGGTAAGAGGCTGATCGGGATTAACTGCTCTCGCCCAGGCGAAAATGTTTGCCAGCAGCTGGGGTTTAATTTTGCTGCCGCTGTTGCCAGGCTCGTTGTACAGGTCCCAGATTATTATTCGCCGGTCGGCTGCAAAAGTTCGGAGCATGTCCTGCTCGTATTCTTTCAGCCTGTGCCACTGTGATTCGTCGCGAATCATTGCTGCCGGAGGGCTGGAGACCCATCCGCTGTTGTGAATCCCGGGTACAGGATCATTTTGTTTGCCTGTTTTGGCTATATTTCCTGAAAAATTACAGTCATCAAACAGGATTGGCATCACGTTTATGCCATGCCGGTCGGCGACGTCGAGAAATTGTTTAAAATTTGATTTGAATTTTTCGGCTTCTGCTTTCCAGACTGTATAGTTCAGAAATACGCGAACGGAATTGATTCCCCATTCCTCGGCGAGTCCAAGTTCGCGATCGATGGTCGGAAGGTCAAACGTTTCGTTTTGCCACATTTCGATGTCATTGACTGCTGTCGAGGGCAGGAAATTGCATCCGATAACAGTGTTCTGTCTTGCATACCAGGTGTTGATTTTGTCTTCCGTCCACTGCTGCGCTGCAACGGGGATAGTTATCTGTAAACAGATGGTTACTGCTGTCAGCAGCATACAGATTTTGTTTGCGATTATTCGCATGCCTGTGTTTTTTACTTTAAAATTTTTCATTTTATTATTATTATTTTATTTATTATGGATTGTTTTTACGGAGTAAAGGTAGTATAAAATATGAGATATAAGAAAACTGACTGTTAGCTTATCATGAACCAGCCGGCTTTCTTCTGCTTTTTCATTTTTTGGAGGTGGGAGTTGAGCGGTGCGTTTTCTTCTTTTGTGAGCGTGGGGTCGTGTTCGAGGATGCCGGTTGCTATGTCGCGCGCGATGTTGAGGATTTGTCCGTCGTGGGAAAGTTTGGCGATTTTGAGGTTGAATGGTATTCCTCGCTGCTGAGTTCCGTCTATGTCGCCCGGTCCGTTCATCTTCAGGTCTTCTTCTGCGATGAGGAAACCGTCATTCGTTTCTGTCATTATCTCGATCCGTCTGCGGGCGTTTTCCGACGGTTCGCCGTCCGTGAGGAGTATGCAGAACGACTGGCTGGCGCCCCGTCCTGTCCTTCCGCGCAGCTGGTGGAGCTGGGAAAGTCCGAACCGTTCGGCGTTTTCTATCATCATCACTGTGGCGTTGGGTACGTTGACGCCTACTTCTATTACTGTCGTTGCGACCAAGATCTGCGTTTCGCCGGAAACAAAGCGCTGCATTTCCCCGTTTTTTTCTGCGGGCTTCATTTTCCCGTGAATCATTGAGACGCGGTATTCGGGGTATGTTTTTTTTGTTGTTTCAAATCCGTCGGTCAGGTTTTTGAGGTCCATTTTACTGCTTTCTTCTATCATCGGGTATACGATGTATATCTGCCGCCCCTGTTGCAACTGCCGGCGTACTGACCGGCAGAGGTTTTCGCGGTTGCTGCTGCTGATGTGGATTGTTTTTACCGGTTTTCGTCCCGGGGGGAGCTGGTCGATGATTGATACGTCAAGGTCTCCGTAGAATGTCATGGCAAGAGTTCTCGGGATTGGCGTTGCGGTCATCACGAGGACGTGCGGCGGGGTCTCATTTTTATCTCTCAGCCTTGATCTCTGTTCTACTCCAAACCGGTGCTGTTCGTCGATTATCACGAGACCGAGCCGCGAGAATACAACATTGGATTCTATCAGTGCGTGAGTTCCGATCAGGATGTGAATTTCTCCTGCTGCGAGCGCGGTGAGCAGAGTTTCGCGTTCTTTCTTTTTTGTGGAGCCGGTGAGCAGGCAGACATTGACTCCAATTCCTTTGAGGAGTTGTGTTACGGTGCTGTAATGCTGCTGTGACAGGATTTCTGTTGGCGCCATGATCGCGGTCTGGTATCCGCTGTCGACGGCGATGAGCGCGGAGAGCAGTGCGACGAGTGTTTTCCCGCTTCCGACGTCGCCTTGCAGCAGCCGGTTCATTTGCCGTCCGCTGTTCATGTCTGCGCGTATTTCTCGGACGACTCGTTTTTGTGCGTCTGTGAGTTCAAAGGGCAGGTTTTTCCGGTAGAAGGTGTTAAAACAGTGTCCAACGGTCGTGAAGCGGAATCCTCCTATACGTTTTTCGCTGAATTTTGTTACTTGCAGTATGTTGAGCTGAAGAAAAAAGAGTTCTTCGAACTTGAGTCTGTATTCAGCTCTGTCGAGCGCTGTTGCGGAGGTCGGGAAGTGGATGTTGCGTATTGCTTCGTCGAGAGAAATGGTGTGTGCCGACCTGATGACTTCTGTGGTCAGGGTTTCGGCGACCGGTTCTTTCATCTGTTCGAGAATGGAGATGATGATTTTTTGTATCGCCCGCGAGTGGAGGAAGGCGTTTTTCATTGCTTCCGTCGTAGTATACTGTCCCTGTATTCCTGCTTCACCTCCGAAGAATCTGTTTTCGGTTTCCAGTTCGGGATGTGCGATATTTATTCGCCCGTTGAACAGCGCCGGCTTTCCGAAGAGGATGTATTCGGTTTCTACTTTATATGCGTTTGAGACTGCTTTTATGTTCTTGAACCAGACGAGGTCTACTGTCCCCGTGTCGTCGGCGAAGGTAGCTGTCATGCGTCGTTTGTATCCTTCGCCGACTGTTTTGAAGTTCACAATTTTGCCTTTTAACTGAATGTATGGCATTCCGGCGTCTGTTCGTGCCTGCTCTGTGAAGCTGCGGATGTCTGATATTTTGTTTATTTTCCGCCTGTCGATGTATTTGAACGGGAAATAGTGGAGCATGTCTTCGAAAGACGAGATTCCGGCTTCGCGCTTCAGGACGTCTGCTTTCCGGGGACCGATCCCCGGGAGATACATTATATTTTGAAGGCTTAAGTCCTGCACTTCTGTTTAAAAGATTCGGCTTTTGGACGAGTGTTCGTAGTAGTCGGGATTATTTCCGAGGATGTCGAGAACCGGTTTTGAGATTTCGTCGATCATCTGTTCTGTTTCGTCTGAGATTTCCATTGAACATGCTGCAACATTCATCTTCAGTTCGCCTATGTTTCGCGATCCTACCAGAGTTGACGTCATGAACGGTTTTTTCTGTATCCATGCTATCGCCAGCTGTGCGATATGGACGTTCAGGTCTGCGGCTATCTTTTGCAGAGCGTTGACGACGTTAAAAAGTTCTTTCTCCGCTCCTGCTTCAAAGTGCCTGGAGGTTCCCTGTCCGCGTTCCTGCGCAAAATGTCGGGAATGAGCCTGATGCGGCGGCACGTCTTCGACTGTTTTGTAAATACCGGCAAGCAGTCCCTGCTGTAATCCCATTGATCCGATGATGCTGATGTTGTTTTTCATGCAGTATGGTGCAATTTCGGCCTCTATTGCTCTGGAAACGATGTTGTATGACATCTCGTTAACGTCTGTCCGAACGCCTGTCTTAACGACTTCTTCCATTTGCTTGCGACCGAAGTTGCTCATCCCTGCGGAGCGGATGAGTCCTTCCTGTTTCAGGGCGTCCAGCTGTGCGTAAGCCTCTTCTACCGTCGGCGGCTCTGCGATGATATTCTCGTCTGAGGTGAAATGTTCTACCGCCAGCTTGTTTACCGGCCAGTGCAGCATGTATACGTCTAAATAGTCCATTCCGAGACGTTCGAGCGATGCGATGCAGTGTTCCCGCACTTTGTGGCAGTTCGACGGACTTATTTTTGAGATCACTGTCGCCTCGTGTCTTCGTCCTTTCAGCGCTTTTCCGAGCGCTCTCTCGCTTTCGCCGCCGTTATACATTTCCGCTGTGTCGAACGTATTTACTCCGCAGTCGAGCGATGCCGAAACAACATCATTTACATCTTTCTGCGACTGTTCGCCCCAGTATTCTCCGCCGCCGAAAGCCCAGCAGCCTGCCGTCATTGCGGATACCATAATATCCGACTTTCCAAGTTTTTGTTTTTTCATTTTAAAATATATGTTTTAATAAAGAAATTTGTTCAACGCTTTATTTTGCGCATCAATCACAGCGTCGCACCATTCGTCAAATTCTGCGTCTTCCGTCTGATATTCCGGATTGTTGAGAATGTATGCGACGGTTTCACGGATGCCTTCGCAGAATCGCTTTGTGGCTGTGAATCCGGGTACAAGACGCTTCAGTTTGCTGTTGTCGAAAACGACAGAAACGGCTTTGTCGCCGAGCAGTCCGCCGCGCAAGTCATATTTTTCGCCCGCCGCAGCGAGAAAATCGGATGATATATGTGCTGCTTTCAACTGTTTACCGACACTGTCGGCAATATACTGATAAATTTGATTCCACGTCAGCGTTTCGTCGGAAGTAATCTGCACAGCTTCGCCGATTGCGTGTGTGTTGCAGATTAAACCGGCAAAAGCGCGGGCAAAATCGCTGTTGTGCGTCATTGTCCAGAGTGAAGTTCCGTCGCCTTGAATGATAACAGGTTTGCCGTCGATAATTCTTTTCACCACCGCCCAGCTGCCTTTTGCTCCGTGAACTCCTGTCGGGACTTTGCGCTCGTCGTAAGTATGGCTCGGGCGCACAACTGTGACAGGAAATCCTGTTTCCCTGTACAGTTTTACAAGATAATCTTCACATGCAATCTTGTCGCGTGAATATTGCCAGAAAGGATTTGCCAGCGGAGTATCTTCCGAGACGCGATAACCGGAAGACGGTTTCCTGTATGCAGACGCAGAACTGATAAAGATAAACTGTCGCGTCTTTCCATTGAACAGTCTGTAATCGCGTTCCAGATGATTTGGCGTAAAGGCGATAAAGTCTGTAACACAGTCGAACTGCATGCCGTGAATCAATTCTGCAACCATGTCCTCATCATTGACGTCAGCAACAATGCAGTGTGCGCCTTCCGGCAGCGTATCGTTGCGCCGACCGCGATTGACGAGCCACAGTTCGTGTCCCTGCTCAATCAGCAGTTTCGAGATTGCAGCGCTTATTGTTCCTGTTCCGCCGATAAGAAGTATTTTCATTTCTTTCGTTGCATTAAAAACACAGATTGTATGCCGTATGTTGCGACGCAAAGTTATATATTATTCTTCAGACGGCAAAACATAGGGAAAAGCCGCATCAGCTTGTCGATTCAAAAATTATTGTTATCTTTGGTGCCTGATTGATATAAACAATGGTTAAGTGGAGCAGGAACGGGTTTTGGGAAAAGATGTGGTTTGAATATAAACTGTCTTTTCTGAATGAAAACACTCTCGAAGAAGTGTTTTCATTTCGCATGTCGCGGTTGCACGTTCTGATTGTCCTGTTTCTTTTCGCCGTTTTTATGATAACGCTCACTTCTTTCGTAATTATCAAAACCCCGATTCGTAACTATCTTCCGGGATATCTGCCCATAGATGTCCGTCAGGAAATTATAGAAAACGCATTGAGGGTCGATTCGCTGGAAAATGCTCTTCAGATTCAGACGCAGTATATCAGTAATGTCCGTGCTGCTCTCAATGGTACTCTCGAAGCAGATAAGATTATGCAAACCTCCGATTCTGTCAATGATTATTCCGGTTTGAAACTCGACAAGTCGAAAGAATCCGCCGATTTTGTCCGTAACTACGACGAAGAAGAACGTTTTAATCTCAATATGCGGTCAAACACAGATATTAAGTCGGACAAGCCCATGTTTTTCTGCCCACTGAAAGGTATTGTTTCTTCATCGTTCAACCAGCAGGCAAAACACTATGGCATTGATATAGCAGCAATCGAAAACGAGCCAATCCTTGCGGCGCAGAAAGGAACTGTGATTTTTTCGGGATTCGTTCCCGAGACAGGATATGTAATCTGCGTTCAGCATATTAACGGCTTCACTACCGTATATAAACATTGTGCAAAACTGTTGAAAGTGCAGGGCGAAACAGTCGAATCAGGCGAGGCAATCGCTCTTGTCGGCAACACAGGACGATACTCCACAGGCAATCATCTGCATTTTGAACTCTGGCAAAATGGTATAGCGCTCAATCCCGATGAACTTATAAATTTTGACAGATACCCGATACATCATACCAACTGACATAATAAGCAGGGTAGGGTAATATCTAAATCAGGAAAAAAACCTTACCTTTGCCGGAAATTTTATTCAGTAATGAAAGAAAACGATATGATTTTCGGCACGCGAGCCGTGATTGAAGCTGCAAGTGCAGGAAAAGAAATAGACAAAATATTGGTAAGGCGCGATCTACAGAATGAACTTGCCCGTGAGCTTTTCAGTATTGTCCATGAAATGCAGATACCTGTTCAGCGAGTACCGAAAGAACGGCTCGACAGATTGACACGCAAGAATCATCAGGGTGTAATAGCCTTTATGTCGGCCGTTTCGTATCAAAGGCTTGATTATATTGTCCCATTTCTTTATGAAGAAGGCAAAACGCCGCTTATTGTTCTGCTCGACGGCATTACTGACGTAAGAAATTTTGGCGCCATCGCCCGTACCTGCGAGTGCGCAGGAGTTGATGCTATCGTAATTCCTGCCCACAACAGCGTTTCTGTTACTGCCGATGCAGTGAAAACTTCTGCAGGTGCGCTGATGAATATTCCTGTTTGTAAAGAAACTAATCTGAAAGATGCTGTCCGCTATTTAAAAAATTGCGGATATAAGATTGTCGCTGCCACAGAAAAAGCATCAAGCAGTTACGTTTCTGTTGATTATACTGTCCCTGCGGCATTGATTCTTGGCGGTGAAGATGTTGGTATTTCACCCGAAATTCTTCGTATATGCGATGACATGGTTGCTATTCCGATTCTTGGTAAAATTGCTTCTCTGAATGTTTCGGCAGCAGCAGCAATTATGATTTATGAAGTGAGAAGACAACGTCCGCAAAATTTAATATTTCAACCATTTAATTAATTCGCCCCAAGTCGGTTTTTTGCCATACATAAGTATGCCTGTGCGATAAATCTTTGCAACAAGTGCAACTGTCAAAACTACTGTTGCAAACAGCAGCGTAACCGATAGCAGCAACTGCCACCAGGGTACATCGAAAGGCAGGCGAATCATCATAACTATCGGCGAGGTGAAAGGAATAAGTGAAGTCCAAAACGCAAGCGGACCATCAGGATTTTGTGTGCTGTAAGAACCTGCAAAAAAAGCAAATATAATCAGAAATGTAACGGGCATCATATATTGCTGCGAATCTTCGGGACTGTTTACTATCGCACCGATTGCCGCAAAAAGCGAAGCGTAAATCATATATCCGCCAATGAAAAACAGCACAAAGAGCAGGCTCATTTCAGCCAGATTGACTGTGGCCAAATCGTTAAAAATCTGTGAAAGCACAGGCGAACTGCCAAGGAATACGGAGCAGCTTGTTATTGCTATAATACACGTCGCCCATATCCCAAACTGTGTCAAGCCCACTAATCCAATGCCAATCAGTTTTCCCATCATCAAGTCAAACGGTTTTACCGAAGAAACGATGATTTCCACAATGCGATTAGTTTTTTCTTCCATAACACCTTGCATAACCATCGCACCGTAAACCATAATAAACATATAAATCAGAAACGTGAAAATCACACCTGCAGCCGATGCTGTTTCAGCAGAGGCGGATACATGTTTTCCCTTTTCACTGCTTTTTTCTTTCGATGCAACTGCTCCGATTTTCTCTGCTTTCAGGTTGAGATTGATTCGACTGTCGCGCAAAATTTCATCGATATTCGGAATATTGTATGATGATAATTTTTTATTACTTAAATAATTATTTAATTGAAAATTTATTAAACTTTCAATGCCTGTTGTAAGTTGTCGTTCAGATAAAAGCGAAATTGCATTCGGATTTTCAAGCAAATTTCCTGTGATAATAAGATAAGCGTAAGCGGGTATATCGGATTGTTTGCGAAAATCAGCCCATTCGTCTTCCGCACAAACAAAACGATACTGTTCTGTGTTTTGCAATACAGAATAATATTCGCCCGTACTGTCGAACACCTGAATTACCTTTTCATTGTCATCGCTCACATTCGCTAAAAAAAGCGTTCCACCAATTAAGCCGATTAACAGCAACGGCATAAGAACTGTCATCAAAAGAAAAGATTTTTTCCTGACACGCGACATATATTCGCGTCCGATTACAATTCCGATTTTATTTTCAAGCATTTAATTCCTTTGTAAATGTTAAGATTTATTGGTGTGATTTTTAATCATTTCCAATATTTATTTTATCGTTGCAAAGATAAATATAATTGTTCAATGTTAGCGCTATTTTATCTTTTCCTCTACAAACCTCTTTAGTTTAAATACCAACTACTTAACAGCAATAAACAACTATAAAAAAGAAATTATTAATAACTTTTCACAAAAAACCGACTCAATTTAAAAAATAAGTTGTACCTTTGTCCTCGAAATTTTGGTGACGTCCTTCCCACTCGGGTAGAACGTTGAAAAGGGAATCAGGTGCAAATCCTGAACAGACCCGCTGCTGTAAGCTCTATTTCAATTACAAATTACGAATTACGAATTGAAAAAACGGCGAAACAAGACTCAA
>JAIRYM010000018.1 GCA_031267615.1 Dysgonamonadaceae bacterium | reverse complement strand
TCAATCCGCTCCCAATAAACGGGGAAATTACACGATTACTTTTTCTTCGACTGCTGCAACGCTTACGCTTTCCGTTTTGAATCTTGGCACAACCGAAACCTACCAGTTTTCCGTCAATGCCGACAAAACGACTATCTATTTAAATAATGTTGCTTATAATAAGAAGACAGGGACTAATCCAAATCCTTCCGTTCCGGAAGTCTTCCATGCCAAACCGTATTTGGCTAATATAGCCATGAATGCAAGTTCAGGCGCAATTACCGATATAGACGCACTGCTGATACAGTCTGTTACTTGGGGAAGCTTGTGGTATAATATTGGCGGTTATATTAACTCGTTGGATGATTTGCTTACGGATTTGAAGAATAGAATTGAAACCGCTACGGGAAAAGAAATTGCCGCTATTTATGCTTCCAATGTTCCGAACAGCAATAATAATTATCCTCCTGTTGTTGAGAACACGCCTCTGGGCAGTATTGATGCCGATGGCACGGTCAATCCTACTGACCCTGTAGTTTATATATTATGGGACGAATAAGGTAATACAGAAAAAAAACTTCATTGTGAACTGCGAAGCAGGAAGCAATCCACACAGTCAAAAGGCGAAAGTCTGAAAGTGGAAAGGAAAAAAGAGCGTCATTGCGAGCGTAGCGAAGCAATCTAGAAAGACAAAAGTGAGAAAGTTCATAAAGTCGAAAAGTAAAAAGTTATAAAATTAATGAGAAAACAACAAATAATAAGTACGTCATTGCGAGGCGGAACGCCGAAGCAATCCAGAAACAAAGCAGCGTCATTGCGAACTGCGAAGCAGGAAGCAACCGAAGCGAAGCGGAGCTCAACGAAGTTAATCCGGAAAGACTTTCGACTTTATGAACTTTATAACTTTCGACTGTGTAGATTGCTTCAGCCCTTCGGGCTTCGCAATAATAAATAAATAATAATAAAAAACTATGTTTAATCACAAAAAAGTCATGAATTTGATTAAGTTAAGAAAGGCAGGCTCAACAAAAAAACTGTTTAAAACAGTTGCCTGCATGATGTTTTTTATTCCTTCGTGTTTGTTAGCGCAAACGGAAGGAATAGCAGTCAAAGGACAGGTTACGTTTAACAGCGAACCTTTGGCAGGAGTAACCGTGTTGGTGCAGGAAACCAACAGGTATGCAATGACCGATGACAGTGGAAATTATACGATTACGGCAGTTAATCAAAACTCCGTACTTGTATTTTCTTTCATTGGCTATAAAACGGTAAACGAAACTGTTGGCGCTCGCAGCATTATTAATGTTGTAATGGAAGAAGATGTTCAGGAACTGGATCAGACGGTAGTAGTTGGCTATGGCACGCAAAGAAAGGCTGACTTGACATCTGCAATTTCGGTATTAAACGCCAATGAAGTATTGAAAGTTCCGGGCGGAATTGAAAATGCCCTGCAGGGTAATATTGCAGGTGTGAACGTATCAGGCGGCAAAATTCGTATTCGCGGTACAAGTTCAATTACAGGCAACACGGATCCGCTGTGGGTTGTAGATGGCATTATAGGCGGAGCGGTTCCCAACGACAATGAAATTGAGTCGATACAGGTTTTGAAAGATGCTGCATCGTCTGCTATTTATGGCGTGCGCGGCGCAAACGGCGTTATTGTTGTTACAACAAAAAAGGGAAAATCAGGTACCCCGAAAATTGACTTCAACACGTATGTGGGAACAGGTTCGCCTGCAAAAAAAATCAAAATGCTCAACGCTTACGATTATAGCGTATATGTAAACGAACTGTTCTACAATGCTGCAACTCCTCAGGCACAGACTGACGGAACATGGAATCTGGTTGTGCCTTCAAACAACGCCAATCCGAGCCAGCCTGCAGCAAATACCGACTGGTGGGACGAATATTTTTACCCGAATTTCTACCAGAATTATGATTTGGCAATAGGCGGCGGCAGCGAACTGATTGGTTACCGCCTGGGCGGAACATTAACTGCCGACAAAAGAATAAATATTCCTCGCAACAGCAAAGGCAGAAATATATATGCTGTAATACAGGGCACAAAAGGACGCTTTACATACGGCGGACGCGCGCAGATAAACTACGCCAGCAGCCATACCACATCATCGGCGTCATTGCAAAATATTCTGCAACTACCGTCAAACGAGCCTGTATATGACGAAAACAATAAGGATATAAACCGCGGTTATTATCAAACAGGTATGATAGATGGGCTTGATATACCCAATCAGGCGTTTTTTATTCACGAAGACAAAACAAAATCGCAAAACCTGAGCGTTATTGGAAATATTTTTGGAGAAGTTAAAATAATGGAATGGCTGAAATTCAAATTAACCTATACCAATGCGATAAACAAAGCCAATTCTCAACATTTCCGCCCGCGATACGTTTTGGCAAGTGGCGGCGGCGGCGGAATTCAGGATTATAACTTTCTGGAAACAACCAACACCGGTTACGACCGCGAAATGTATGAAGCATTGCTTTCATTCGACAAAAAATTCGGCTCACATTCAATTTCGGGAGTTGCAGGCGTAACGGGCGAATCATTTAAATCATTCAACAAAAGTTTTTCCGGACGCAGTCAGGAAATGACTGATTTTGGAGTTGAAAATAAATTTCAGGATAATGTAACATCATCCGGTTCGGAATCTGAAAACGCCTATTATTCTTTTCTTGCACGCATAATGTATTCGTATGCCGGAAAATATATGCTTACTGTTAATTTCCGTGCCGACGAAAGTTCAAAATTTGCACCCGGCAATCGCTGGGGATATTTCCCATCATTCTCGGCAGGATGGAGAATAAGCGACGAACCATGGATGAAAGAAGCAACATCAGGCTGGCTTAACAGCCTCAAGCTGCGTGCCACGCTCGGCTGGATAGGCAGCGACCTCGGCGTGGGAAACTATGCTTATCAGGCAGTAGTGAGTTCTGTAGGATATTTCTATACATTCGGACATCAAACAGAGAATATGGCAGGCAGCAACCATCCTGCGCCTCGTCCGGCAACCATTGCCAACAGCAATCTAAGCTGGGAAACAACACGCGATGCCGGTTTCGGTTTCGACCTTAGCGCTTTGAATTATAAACTGACGGTAACTTTTGATTATTATAACCGCAAAGTATCCGACATGCTGCTTAATGTTCAGTTACCGTTAAGCGCAGGGAACAGCGCTTATTTTTCAAACCCTTCGGTTATGATGAATATCGGCAGTATGACAAACTGGGGCATGGAATTACAGGGAACATGGAAAGATAACATAGGAGATTTAACCTATTCAATCTCGCCAAATTTCTCATTCTACAGAAATAAGGTAACGGATATTGGAAATACGGATTTTCTTTCGGGCGGGTCAACAAGACTTAATGCGGCTAATGTCACCAGAACCACAAAAGGTATGCCTGTGGCACAGTTTTGGGGACTTAAAACAGACGGACTTTTTAAAACAGACGAAGAAGCGGCAAATTATCTAAACTCAAACGGGCAGCGTCTTCAACCCGCTGCTGCAGCCGGCGATATTAAATACCTCGACTTGGACGGCAACGGCTCTATTGGCGAAGAAGACAAGACTTTCATCGGTTCATCGATTCCCGATGTTTCGGTCGGATTAAACATATACCTGCAATATAAGGGCTTCGATTTTTCAATGCTGTGGCAAGGCGATTTGGGAATTGATGTTTATAACAACTGGAAACAGACATTGCTGGCAGGAAGAGCTGTTCATAATCAAATGGATGATATTAAAAACGCTTTCCGCGCCAAAGCCGTAACCTTTACGACATCGGGCGGCGAAACCGTTACTCTTCCCGCAAATACCAATACGTCAATTCCACGTATTATTAACGGAGACCCTAACCAAAACTCCATGAGATCCAGCGATTATTTCGTAGAAGATGCTTCATACTTACGCTGTAATAATATTACGCTGGGATATACTTTGCCTAAAAAATTGTTATCAAAAATAGGCGTTGAAAATATCAGAATATACGCAGGCGTGAAAAATCCGTTTACCATTACATCCTATTCAATGTTCGACCCGCAGGTACCTAACGGCGGTTCTACTTTAGACAGAGGCGTTGATGGACAGTTTTATGATTTTACAGGTACATACTGGAGCCAGCGTGAATTTTTTGCAGGCTTACAATTGACATTTTAATTAACAATCTTAATATTTATTTGATATGAAAAAACTAATTATTTGTGTGATTTCAGGCATAATGATGATAAACTTAACATCATGCGAACCTGAAATGGATTATCTGAATCCCGATTCGGATGTTATACAGTCTTATTACAATACGCAGGAGCATTTGATATATGCCGTAAACGGCATATATGGCATTTTGCAGGGACTTAACATGTGGGGGCGCGATATGCCTTACATTCTAAATACGCGCAGCGATGAAGGAATTTTTACCTTTAAAGCATCAGCAGGCGATATTACCGTAGTACAGTTGGCAAATTATACTAACGGCGCCGAACATGCGGCTGCAGGCTCGGCATTCGGCGATTTTTATACAATTCAATATACAGCCAATCTGGCGCTCGAAAAATTACAGGAAAATCAGGGAAACGCTTTTGACTTGAACAAACCACAAGACAAAGTTTTGTACGACCGATTGATGGGCGAAGCATATTTTTTGAGAGGATTCAGCCGTTTCTATCTTACCTTCTTTTGGGGAGATGAATTGCCCGACCGCGATTATACGGCAACAAGCGCCGATTTTTATGCAATACCGGCAGAAAAAGGCGTGATTTATCAAAAAATGGTAGAAGATTTTAAAAAAGCCGAAGAACTGCTGCCTGTGCGTTCGGTAATATATGCTGATCAGAGCAATACAGGACGCGCCACCAAAGGCGCTGCTCAGGCAATGCTTGCCAAAGCATATATGGGACGTCCCATTCTCGACGGCTCGGCAGGCGCAGGCTCGGCAGAGTGGAGTAAAGCAAAAGATGTCTTATGGGAAATTATAAAATCAGACGAATATGAGCTGGTTAATAACTATCGCGACAATGCTTCGGAAGATAATGAAAACAGTAAAGAGTCGCTTTTTGAAATTCAATTTACCAGAAGTGCAGATGCCCTCTACAATGTACCTATAGATATTGTCGGTGGAGGTCAAAATACCTGGCGGCAAGTATGTATGACAATTCCCGACCCGATAGGATGGTGGAATCTTATGCCTTCACTGTCGGTATACAATGAATTTGAACGCGATGTATCGGGTAATATCATCGATGCACGCGCTTTTCAGGGGCTTTGGATACCTAACGGAGCAAAATTCAGAAAAAGCGGCATTTGGGTTGATTACAACCAATTAATAGCTACTGAAGGCGATGACCGTATAACTTGGCGCGGTAAATATCTCGGTACCCGTAAGTATGGAACCGACTATGACGGTTACGACATGATGCGCGGCGGCGCCAACGACCGCATTATTCGCTATTCAGATGTATTGCTGATGTATGCCGAATGTTGCCTCGAAACAAATGACGAACCTACAGCCTTGTATTATATCAACATGGTACGCTCGCGCGCCAATAATCAGATGAACAATCCGTCTGAAGCAGATGTACACATGTTCTATGCCACAGGGCAAGGCACGTTACCTGCAGCCGAAGATATTATTGCTGCAGCCCCTGTTTTGGGACAGGTAAAAGATGACAGCGACAATGTGATTATACCCGGATTTGCGATAAATACCGTTCGCCGTTTATTGAAGCACGAATATTCGGTAGAATTATTTATGGAAGGCTGGCGTTTCTTCAACTCTATGCGCTGGTACAACAATCCGAACGACCCTGACAGGGATGCAGTTTTAAGGTCGTATGTCGACAAGTATAAGGTACAGATAGAGCAAACAGGTTTGACAGGTACAGTACCGTTTGATTACAATAAACATTTGCGACTACCCATACCTACGGGCGAATTACAGACAAATCCGAATATGCATGGAAATTCGGCAAACTGAAAACCACTGTTTGATGATGAAAGCGTATTACGGATTTTTAGCAATTACCGGTTTCCTGCTTTTTGCAGGAACCGGTTTGTTTGCTATCGCTCAAGTTTCACAATGCCCATTGCGACGAACTAATCAGGCAAGCCAAATATTGGGCGATTCGGTTACATCAACTACAAAACTCTGAATTATTCGGATTTTTAATAATTATTAAATACACAATCAAATAAATATACAATGAACAAGTTTTTTTTAGTATTGGTATTTCTTGCGTCAACAATGCCGTGCTACGTTCTTCAGGCACAGCAATCAACAGAGACTACCCATTTGTCGGATTATTTTTCTCCGGCAACGGGCGTCAAATCACCGGACGATGAGGGCTTCATTCAGCGCTGGTTGCTGTTGGAACCCATCGATAAGCCCAATCGTACCAATACGGTCTTTACAGACAGTTACATTAGAGAAGCATTCGCAACCGAATATTTCCTCAAGCAATTAACCGTCCTGCCCAAAGACGGAGATAAGGTGAAGGCAGGCAAACAAGAACTGACATGGCATGCACTTGACAGTAAACTGTTTAACGTGAAACTCTTCCGTTTCGCATCCGGTCTGAAAAAGCAAGTGTATGGCGTGCTATTCTGGGCTGTCACGGTCATCGAATGTTCCGAAGACATTGAGAACGTTCGAATGTCAGTAGGTTCCAACTCCGCATCCATGTGGTGGTTAAACGGCGAGGAAGCTGTAATCCTTTCAGGTGACCGCCGTATGGTCAAGGATGATTGCATGTCGCGCCGGTTGACCCTTAAAAAAGGTAAAAACATCGTTCGCGGAGCTGTTATCAACGGTCCCGGAATGAGTGATTTCTGTGTTCGCTTCATTGATGAGAATGGAGTTCCCGTTAAAAAAAATATTAATATCAGTTATAAATGATCATGAAAACAAAAACTATACTTCTGAGCGCGGTAACCTTGATGTCGGTATTGACATATGAAAAAGCAATCGCACAAATCGGCGCACCATACATCCACGACCCGTCAACCATAATGGAGTGCAGTGGTAAATATTACACTTTTGGTTCAGGAGGAGGCGGATTAATATCTGAAGACGGCTGGACGTGGCACGGCGGCGGAGTGAGACCAGGCGGAGGCGCTGCTCCTGATGTTGTGAAAATCGGTAATCGCTACTTGATTGCTTACAGCGCCACCGGAGGAGGACTTGGTGGCGGACACAGCGGTAAAGTATTGACGATGTGGAATAAAACTTTAGATCCAAATTCTCCCGATTTTGAATATACCGAGCCTGTAGAAGTAGCATCTTCGGTGGATGATGAAGATTGCGATGCCATTGATGCCGGACTTTTGCTTGACCCTACGGACGGACGCCTGTGGTTGTCATACGGCACATATTTCGGCTTTATCAGACTCGTAGAACTTGATCCTGCGACCGGTAAGCGAATGGATGGCAACAAAGAAATCGACATTGCTATTGATTGTGAAGCGACCGACTTGATATATCGCGATGGATGGTATTACCTTTTGGCTACGCACGGTACTTGCTGTGATGGTCCGAACTCCACATACAATATAGTTGCCGGACGTTCGCGTAAAGTAACGGGACCTTATGTGGACAATGTAGGAAGAAAAATGCTGGAAGGCGGTGGCAAGATGGTGATTGCCGCAGGTAACCGACAAACAGGTACTGGACACTTTGGACTTTTCAAGGTAACCGACGGCGTAGAGAAGATGTCATTTCATTTTGAATCCGATTTCGACAGGGGCGGTCGCAGTGTGCTGGCTATACGCCCACTGTTATGGAAAAACGGATGGCCTGTAGCCGGTGAAGTTTTTAAGGAAGGAACTTATGAAATTGAGTCTGAACGCAGAGGCTATTCCCTCGAACTTTCCGTTGACTTTGTGCGCATGGAGAGTGTTATGTATCGCTTATGGGAAAAAGATGACAAACCTCTCGAACCTTTGAAGTCTCAAACATTGGAAGATGTTATCGGCACATGGTCACAAGGAAATATCAATGTTAGAATCGGTGATTACATGTTCCGTCCTCATCAGAGGTGGGCAATTACCGCCGTGCCCGATGTCGGAGGATACCTGGGTGGTACTTATTACAAGATTGTGATTGAAGGAACCAATCGTGCACTGGCTGCCACTGCTGATGCCGAAGTCGTGACGGTTCCTGAGTTTACGGGAGATCCCGAGCAGTTGTGGAGAATCGACCAGTTGACGGATGGTACATACCGAATCATGCCCAAAAAAGCGCCAGGTATCGACAAGGAACTGGTTATGGTATCCGTAGGCGACAGCACTCCTTCTCTCGGTGAATTCGATATGAACAGCGATAATTCCAAATGGAATTTCCGTAATCACTAAAAACAATGTATTTCCGTTAATGCAGCGGCATTTTATTCGTAAAAAACAAGAGAAAACAAAATTACAAATAAATTAAAGATTATCTTTATTATATGATAAGAGATAACAAACAACAAATTCCAAATTATCTAAAATATAAATTTATAACAATAAAAATTATGAAACGATTTATTTCAATTATTTTACTTGCACTGCCATTATTCGTAACGGCACAAAACGCATCAATACAAATCAACACCGATAGAGTTATCGGAAACATAGATCCCAATATTTACGGAGTGTTTATGGAACCAATAGGCACATCTACTGAAATACCTGTACGCAATTCGCTTTATGGCGCTCTTTACGATCCTTCGTCACCTCTGGCAAATGCAGATGGTTTCAAAACCAACTACATTGACGCGATGAAAGAACTTAAAATATCAAACATGAGATGGCCTGGAGGTAATTACGTTTCCGGATACGACTGGCAAGATGGCATAGGACCAAAAGATCAGCGACCAATGCGTAAAGATCTTGCCTGGGGAGGCTATGATCCCAATCATGTTGGAACCGACGAATGGATAAAACTCAATAAGGCAATAGGAAGCGAAAATGTAATCTGTATAAATCTGGGGCTTGGAGACGTAAGTAATGCCCGCTACTGGATAGAATATACCAATATAAAAAACGGTACATATTTTTCCGATCTCAGGGCTAAATACGGTAATCCGGAACCTTATAATGTGAAATACTGGTGTCTTGGCAATGAAATTGATGGTTATCCATGGATTATGGGCTACAAAAATGCTGAAGATTATTGCAAAATAGGTTTGGAGGCAGCCAAAGCGCTTAAAGCAGTGGACAATTCAATAAAATTAGTGGCTAACGGCTCTTCAAATTATGAAGCAACAGGTATTTGGCTCGAATGGAACCACAAAGTAATTACTGCCTTTACCGGCATAGCAGATTATCTGTCGATACATCGTTACTGGCACAATGGTTTATCGGAAGAGAATCGTGGCGATTATTACGCTTTTATGGGAGAACCGGCAATGGATTTTGAAGAAAAAATATGCGCGCCACAAGCACAGGTTGAAATTGCCAAAGCATTGTATCCTGAAAAACAGCAACTGTATTTGTCTGTTGACGAATGGGGCGCTTTCGGACCTGGTATTCAGGGCGTACTTGCAAATGCTATGTGTCTTAATTCTTTTATACGTCATGCTGATTTTGTTAAAATGGCAAATTACACAATGATGACTTCAATTTTATCTACAGATGTGGCACAACAGGGTAAAGAAAGTAGAGGTACTTTCAAATCTCCTCTATTTTTTGTTTTCAAACTTTTTACAAACAACTGTCGCGGTAAATCACTTGATACCTATGTTCAATGCGATACATTCAGCGCAGGAAGATTTAAAAATATTCCCTATCTTGATGCAACAAGCGTATATTCCGAAGATGGTTCTACAATATACATCAACGTAATAAATCGTCATAAGGATAGAAACATTATTGCTGAAATAAACAATAACGGAACTGCACAATTCGGCAGCAAGGCTAATATCAGTACCATAGAAGGAAGCCTCGAAGAATTTTATACATACGACAAGCAAAACGAATATCCACCAAAAGAAAAAGATATTGATGTAAAAAACAGCAAAATAGTTTATTCTTTTCCTGCTCATTCATTTACTCAAATAGCAATAAAAATAAAATAAGAAAATTATCTGGCTATCAATATCATAATTATTGCAGCCAAATTTTGCTGAACAACATCAACAAAAAA
>JAIRYM010000120.1 GCA_031267615.1 Dysgonamonadaceae bacterium | reverse complement strand
CTGCAATTGTAAAAAGCCCTGTATCCAATACTTGTCACGCCTTCGGGAATAATAACCGAAGTAAGACCGGAGCAATAGGCAAAAGCATAATCACCAATGCTTTCCACGCTGTTTGGTATGGTAATCGAAGCAAGAATGTTGCAATTGAAAAAAGCACAACTTTCAATGCTTGTCACGCTGTTGGGTATGGTAATCGAAGTAGGACCGCTGCAATCGAGAAAAGCACAACTTTCAATGCTTGTCACACCTTCGGGAATAACAATCGAAGTAAGACTGTGGCAATAAGAAAAAGCATAATCTCCAATGCTTGTCACGCTGTTGGGAATAGTAACCGAGGTAAGCCTGCTGCAATAGGAAAAAGCCTTATCTCCAATACTTGTTATGCCATCCTCGATTATTACTGAGGTAATAGAAGAATGACCGGAATACCAGGGGGCAGATAAATAATCCGGCATCGCTCCTGTTCCGCTAATTGTGAGTGTTCCATTGTCAAACGTCCATGTCAGCGGACGTGTTTGTTCGCATTGCCCAAAACCTGTCACCACACCAAGCAGCAGCGTGGTAAGTAAAAGTACTGTCTTTGTTTTCATAATTATATTATTAATTGAAAGTTGAAAATTTATAAACGTCTGCAAAGGTACGGAAAATTTTAGTTGAATCTGATTATTTTCTTCTTACTAATTCTATGAGTTTTGGTCGTCTTTCATAATATTTCCGTCTGTTAATTATTTTTATTCCTTTGCAACCACAAAATATTAAAAGAATTACAAAAATTGTTATTACCTTTGCCGTTCATTTCGAGTAAAATAATAAAACAATTATATATGCTGCTATCATATATCACTTGGAACGTGAACCCTGCTGCGTTCACTATTCCTGTCATCAACAGAGAAGTTCGGTGGTACGCTTTTGCCTTTATCATCGGGCTTTTTATTCTTGGTCCGTGGATTGTAAAAAAAATCTGGAACAACGAAAAAATTAAGCCGGAATGGATGGACAGCCTGTTCTATTACGTCCTGTTTGGAACAATTATCGGTGCAAGGCTTGGACATTGCCTTTTCTATTCCCCTGCATACTATCTTACACATCCTCTTGAAATTTTCGCTGTATGGGAAGGAGGACTTGCAAGCCACGGTGGAACAATCGGAATCATCGTTGCAATATGGATTTACTCCAAAAAAGTAACACATAAATCAATGCTCTGGACTTTTGACAGATTAGTAGTTCCCGTTGGTTTTGTTGCAGCGCTTATCAGGATAGGAAACCTGATGAATTCAGAGATTTATGGACATCCGACAACTCTGCCATGGGGATTTATTTTTGTTCGCGGTTCAGAAAACCCTACTTTACCCTGCCATCCGACACAAATTTATGAGGCTATACCCTATATCTTAGTTTCTTTTATATGCCTGTGGCTTTATTGGAAACGCGATGCCGGTAAGCAACAAGGGTTGATTTTTGGCGTTTTCCTTACAGGAATTTTCTTAACGCGTTTTTTTGTAGAATATCTTAAAAACATACAAGAACCTTTCGAGATCCAAATGATTAACGCTATAGGTATCAATATGGGACAAGCATTAAGCATTCCGTTTATTATTGCAGGAATATGGTTTATATTAAAAAGCAAATCGAATTAGTCTTTGGCATTGTTTTTGATTGATAATTATACATAAAACAAAGCCATTGAACCAAAAATGAACGACAGCATAGAACAGCAATTTGGGATAGCCATTGAAAATAAACCGTTTACAGCAGAAGACATGCTTGTACAGCATGCAATTCTTCCTCTGAAGAATATTATGTTTTTGCCGGGAATTTTAACTCCCATAAATGTTTCTCGTTCAAAAACGCAAAAACTCATTCAAGATATACGAAAAACAGACGGATTTATTGGTGTTTTCTGCCAAAAAGACATAAACGAATCCGATCCGGGCTTCGATGAACTCCACCCTATTGGCGTCGTAGCTCGCATTATAAAGGTAGAAGAAGAAGAAGAAGGCAAAATCACGATTATGCTAATGGGTATCAACCGTGTACGTTTACAGGAAATAACAACAAAAGAGCCTTATCTGACAGGAATTTTCAGCCTTATGACCGACATTATACCGCCGAAATCAGATAAGGAATATAAAGAACAACTAAAATCTGTTCGCGAAATCACACTTCGCTTGCTGTCACAAAAAATGATGATGCCCGATTTTCTTATTGAGCAAATCAGCAAGTCGAAAGATATGCAATTCTATGTAAACCTTGCATTTTCGGCTGTTAATGCTACGACAGACCAAAAACAAGACGTCATTGCAACCGACGATATGAAGGAACGTATGACAAAATTGCTGACTTTGATGAGTCAGGATGTGCAGCTGCTTGATATTCGTCAAGATATACTTCGTAAAACTCAAGTCGAAATAGACAAGCATCAGCGCGAATATTTTCTTCAGCAAGAAATGAAAAATATTCAGGAAGCGCTTGGAGGAAACAGTCATGAGGTTGAAATAAAAGAGATTAAAGAAAAAGCAAAAAAACTCGGATTCAACGCAGAACAACAAAAAGTGTTCGACAATGAAATTAAAAAACTTGAGCGCCTGCACCCTCACTCTCCCGACCACTCGACACAAATGGAATATATGCAAACACTTGTGTCGCTGCCTTGGAATACTTTCACAAAAGATAACTTCAACCTCAAGCGCGCAAAACGTGTCCTCGACGGCGCCCATTTCGGACTCGACAAAGTAAAGGAACGCATCATCGAACACCTTGCCGTTCTGAAACTGAAAGGTGATATGAAGTCGCCAATTCTATGCTTATACGGACCTCCGGGAGTAGGCAAAACTTCACTCGGCAAATCGGTGGCAGAAGCGCTGGGTAGAAAATATATTAGAATGTCGCTCGGCGGACTGCACGACGAGGCGGAAATTCGTGGACACAGCCGCACATATATTGGCGCAATGCCGGGGCGAATTATCCGCAGTTTGCACAAAGCAGGTTCCGCCAATCCGGTCATCATTCTCGACGAAATTGACAAGGTAGGGCAGGACTATAAGGGCGACCCCGCCGCAGCGCTGCTTGAAGTGCTTGACCCCGAACAAAATGTAGCGTTCCACGACAATTATATTGACATTGATTTCGACCTCTCGAAAGTACTGTTTATAGCTACCGCAAATACGCTGCAAACCATCTCGCAGCCGCTGCTTGACCGTATGGAACTTATAGATGTGAGCGGTTATATTGCCGAAGAAAAAATGGAAATTGCACGTAGACATCTTATTCTTAATCAATTAGATGCTCACGGAATCGCAAAAAGTAAATTTACAATTTCAAACCGTGCAATTCTTTCGATCATAGAAAATTACACTCGCGAATCGGGTGTCCGCGAATTGAACAAAAAAATCGCCAAAATAATGCGAAAAATAGCTCGCGCGATTGCTGAAAAAACTCCGTATCCTCAAAAACTCGAACCTGAAAATCTACGCAAATATCTTGGTGTAGTAGAGTTTACGAAAGACAAATATGAAGGCAACGACTATGCAGGAGTTGTTACGGGCTTGGCGTGGACGGCTGCCGGAGGTGAGATACTGTTTATAGAAACGAGCCTTTCGCAAGGAAAAGATTGCAAACTCACACTGACTGGTAATCTCGGCAACGTGATGAAGGAATCAGCTGTTCTTGCGCTAGAATACATCAAAGCTCACGCACCGCAACTTGGTATCTCGGAAAAGGTTTTTGAGCGGTGGAACGTTCATCTTCATGTGCCGGAAGGTGCTATTCCGAAAGATGGACCGAGTGCGGGCATCACGATGACTGTTTCGATAGTGTCGGCGTTCACGCAACGAAAAGTACGCCCTCACGTAGCGATGACTGGCGAGATGACATTGCGAGGAAAAGTCCTGCCTGTGGGAGGAATAAAGGAAAAAATCCTCGCTGCAAAGCGTGCAGGCATTACCGACATTATACTCTGTCGCGAAAACAAACGCAACATTGAGGACATAAACGACATATATATAAAAGGACTGACGTTCCATTACGTTGATGACATCCGCGAAGTAATGGATATTGCGCTGATGAAGACAAAAGTGAAAGATGCAATAGAAATTAAGTAAAGAAAGATAAAATTGTTTCTGTAATTCCTTCCTCATCTATTCCACATAAGTGATGTAATTCGGGAATCGTTCCCTGTGTGATAAATTCGTCTGGAATACCAAGACGCTTAATGAACGGCGAATATCCGTTTGATGACATAAATTCCGCTACAACAGAGCCAAGTCCTCCCTGAATGACTCCGTTTTCAACAGTGATTATCTTTTTGAAATTCTGTCCAACTTCATTCAAAATCGCTTCGTCAACAGGTTTAAGATAAATCATATCGTAGTGAGATGCATTAACGCCTTTTTCCTTTGCTCGCACAATAGCCTCGGTTACAATGTTTCCAATTGGTCCAATGCTTAAAACTGCAACATCTTTTCCATCTGCAAGTTTTTGTCCTTTCCCTACGGGCATCAACTCAAACGGTTTTTCCAAATCACGCATTTCTCCTTTCCCTCGCGGATAACGAATGGCAAAAACACCATTTCCTTTGCGGCTTGCAGTAAACATAAGATTACGCAAGGCTATTTCGTTTAGTGGCGAGGCAATTGTAATGTTCGGAATACAGCGAAGATATGCCAAATCGAAAACGCCGTGATGCGTTGCGCCATCTTCGCCGACAAGTCCTGCCCGGTCAAGGCAGAGAACCATGTCAAGATTTTGCAGCGCTGAATCGTGAATGATGTTGTCATAAGCGCGCTGCATAAAAGATGAATAGATATTGCAAAACGGCATCATTCCTTCTTTTGCTAAACCGGCGGAAAACGTAACGGCGTGTCCTTCGGCAATTCCAACGTCGAAAGCGCGATGCGGCATTTCTTTCATAAGAAATGTCATTGAGCAGCCGGTAGGCATTGCAGGCGTTACTCCGACAATTCGTTCGTCAGATTTTGCGAGCTCTACAAGTGTATGTCCAAAAGTATCCTGATAAAGTTGAGGTTCGTTTTTAGAACGAACAATAATGCGTTCGCCTGTTTCTCGATTGAATTTTCCGGGAGAATGCCATTCCGTAGCGTGTTCTTCGGCCGGCTTGAATCCTTTTCCCTTTACTGTCTGAATATGCAGAATCTTTGGACCTGTCATATTCTTTATATCATTGATGATCCGTACCAAACCGCAAACATCGTGTCCGTCAACAGGTCCGAAATAGCGAATGTTCAATCCTTCAAAGATATTGTGCTGCTGAGTAAGTAAAGCTTTAAGGCTGTTGTTGAAACGAAGAATTATGCCTTTTGTTTCTTCCTGGATAAGTCCGATTCGCTTCAGGGCGTTATAAAGCCGGAAACGTATTTTATTGTAAGTTTTTGAGGTGGTAATGTTGACTAAATACTCGCTCATTCCTCCAACGGGCTTGTCGATAGCCATATTGTTATCGTTCAGAATAATGAGCAAGTTATTTTTTGTAACGGCTGCATTGTTCAATCCCTCAAACGCAAGTCCGCCTGTCATTGAGCCGTCGCCGATGACTGCAACGTGTTTGCGGTCGCTTTCGCCTTTTAACGCTGAGGCTACGTTCATTCCAAGAGCTGCAGAAATGGAGTTTGAGGCGTGTCCGGCAACGAAAGAATCGTATTCGCTTTCTGATGGATCCGGAAAACTGCCGATTCCGCCCATCTTGCGAAGTGTCTTGAAGGCTTCGCGGCGCCCTGTCAGGATCTTGTGCCCGTAAGCCTGATGCCCGACATCCCAGATTATTCTGTCGTAAGGTGTATTGAGGGCATAATGCAGCGCGACGGTGAGTTCAACGGTTCCGAGACTTGATGCAAAATGCCCCGGATTATCGGCAAGTACGTCTATTATATATTTTCTTAATTCACGGCAAACACGCTCTAAATTATTTGGCGTCAACAGGCGAAGGTCTGACGGGCTGTCTATTTGTGTAAGGATATTCTGTTCTGAATTTTTATTCATATTTCAAAAAACTGCTGCAAAATTACAATATTTAACTGAAATACCATACCTTTGTTTTGTATATTTATAAATGATACATAAATAATGAAATTCCGAACAGAAATCAATGTTAACATGTCCGATTTGCGTGTCGTTACAGGCGACAAAATTGTTACTTGCGGCTCGTGTTTTGCCGAAAATATTGCGAAACAACTGACTGATGCCGGTTTTTCTGTCGATATAAATCCTTTCGGCATGGTTTATAATCCTTCTTCGCTTGCAAAATCGTTTACAGAACTGCTTGATGAGAAAAAATATACAGCCGGCGAACTGTTTCAGTATGAGAATCTGTATCACAGTTTTGCTCATAACAGTCGATTTTCGGACAGGACGCCGGATGCTGTTTTGGATAAAATAAATACCAGGTTGCAGTATTCATCGGCTTTTTTGCGCGATGCAAATATACTGATAATTACTTTCGGAACGGCTTATGTATATCGTTTGAGAGAGATTGGAGAAGTTGTTTCCAACTGCCACAAACTGCCGGAAAACAGATTTATACGTAATCGGTTGAGTGCAGATGATATTTTAAAAGAATGGAATCCGCTGCTGAACCGGCTTAAAGATGAAAATAAAAGCCTTAATATCATTTTTACTGTAAGTCCGATCCGTCATTTTCGTGATGGATTTCATGAAAATCAACTAAGCAAGTCTGTTCTTTTACTTGCAACAGATGAACTGATTAAGGGACATTCAGGTTTCTGTCATTATTTTCCTGCATACGAGATTTTGCTCGACGATTTGCGTGACTACCGTTTTTATGATGACGATTTATTGCATCCATCGAATAAGGCGGTTGATTATATTTTGGAAAAATTCAGCGAAATGTTTTTTGATAAAACTACGGTGCTGACTGTATCTGAGTTTAAGAAAACACAAAAGACACTTAGACATAAACCATTAATTGTATGATTTAAGATCTGTGGATTATGTTTACTGATGATTTATCTCTCTCTACGATTTTTTAAAAAAC
>JAIRYM010000102.1 GCA_031267615.1 Dysgonamonadaceae bacterium | reverse complement strand
TCGCGCAAATGCAAGAATGTCGCTTTAATATCCTTTTCTACTGTCGCCATATCTTTTACTTCACAGGCAAAAAGATATTGATATACGACCGACTTTGATTTGCCTGTCATGTTGTTGTATTCATTCAAGCGTCTTTCCAGATTGTCTGTTATGCCGATTTTGCAGACACTGGTTGAACTTGACGCCTGAACAATATAAATGTACTGTCTTGATTTTTCCATAATTATTTATATTGATCAGATTTTTTTTTGCAAAGATACTGATTTATTTCCGTCATTGCGGGGAAAAACACGTAAGGATGCGATTAATCACACCCTTACAAACTTTGTCAATCTGTTACTTCGTCATTCTTCTACGCAGCAGACGGAAGGATCGATCAAAAAAAATTACTATCTTTGCGCCCGATTACAGTTAAAAACTTACAACAATGTATTTATTAGGATTCGACATAGGAAGTTCTTCAGTAAAAGCCTGTCTGGTAAACGCCGAAACGGGAAAAACCGTTGCACAGGATTTTTTCCCGAAAACAGAAATGCAGATTGTCGCCCAAAAATCGGGATGGGCAGAACAAAGCCCCGAATCATGGTGGGAAAACCTGAAACTTGCAAACCAGTCCGTCCTCATGCAGGCAAAAATAGCAAAGGAAGACATAAAAGCAATCGGCATATCGTGGCAAATGCACGGATTAGTGCTGATCGACAAAAACCGTAAAGCGCTCCGTCCTGCAATTATCTGGTGCGACAGCCGCGCAGTGCCATACGGAGAAAAAGCGATGCAGACGCTCGGCGAAAAATACTGTTTGAGCCATCTGTTAAATTCACCTGGTAATTTTACTGCATCCAAACTCGCGTGGGTAAAAGAAAACGAGCCGCACATATACGAGAAAATCGACAAACTGATGCTGCCCGGCGACTATATTGCAATGAAATTGACTGATGAAGTTTCCATAACCGTCGAAGGATTGTCGGAAGGTATTTTATGGGATTTCAAAGAAAACAGAATTTCAGAAAAAATACTCGACTGTTTCGGATTTCCCCGTTCATTTATTCCGGAAACAACGCCCGTCTTTGGCCTGCAGGGAAGACTGACCTCAACCGCCGCCCGCGAACTCCAGCTCGCAGAAGGAACACCCGTCTGCTATCGCGCCGGCGACCAGCCAAACAATGCACTTTCCCTGAACGTGTTTCAACCCGGCGAAATCGCCGCCACCGCAGGCACTTCAGGCGTCGTTTATGGCGTATTGGGACAGGTCGGTTACGATCCGCTGTCGAGAGTCAACACTTTTGCCCACGTCAATCACAACCCCTCCTCCGCCCCATCCGACAAAAACAGCGTCAGGCTCGGCGTTCTGCTCTGCATAAACGGTACCGGAATCCTCAATTCATGGATTAAAAGAAATATTGTCGCAAAAGACGTTTCTTACAGCGAAATGAATGTTCTCGCCGCACAGTCGCCCGTCGGAGCAAAAGGACTTTCGATCATTCCCTTCGGCAACGGCGCAGAACGCATACTCGGAAACAGAGAAACAGGCTGCTCAATTCACGGCATAAACTTTAATATTCACACTCTGTCAGACATAATCCGCGCATCACAGGAAGGCATCGTCTTCTCGTTCCAGTACGGCATGGAAATCATGAAGAAAATGGGTATGAACATCACCCTCATTCGAGCCGGTAATGCCAACATGTTCCTTTCACCGCTTTTCCGTCAGATGCTGGCAAACATAAGCGGCGCAACAATCGAACTGTTCGACACCGACGGAGTAGCAGGCGCCGCGAAAGGCGCAGGCATCGGCGCAGGAATTTACACATCAAACAGAGAAGCCTTTGAAAACCTCGAAAAACTTGCCGTCATTGAACCAGAAACATCCAAATTGACCGAATATCGTGAAGCCTACGAAACGTGGAAACAGCTAATATAATAATGTATTGATGAAAATTTCACAAATAATATCCGATCTGGAAAATTTCGCACCGCTTGCATTGCAGGAAGACTTCGATAACTCAGGCTTGCAGGTTGGCGATGTGCAACAGGAAGTAAAAGGCATCCTGCTCTGTCTCGACGTAACCGAAGCGACACTCGACGAAGCAATAAATCTGGGCTGTAATCTCATCATTTCTCACCATCCGCTGCTCTTCAAATTTTTGCGAAAAATAAGCGGGAAAAATTACATTGAACGTTGCGTCATCAAAGCCTGCAAGAACGACATCACTGTATACGCCTGCCACACCAACCTCGATAATGCAGCAGGCGGCGTAAATTATCATTTAGCAGAAAAAATCGGATTAAAAAACATAAATGCTCTCTGTCCGAAAAAAAACAGTCTGCTGAAACTCGTTACCTTTGTTCCGCTCAATTTTGCAGAAACAGTACGAAACGCTCTGTTCAATGCAGGAGCAGGGCACATAGGCAATTACGATTCGTGCAGTTTCAACACAGAAGGCAAAGGATCCTTCAAAGCAAATGAAAACGCAAACCCATTTGTTGGCAAGACGGGCGAACTGCATACAGAGTCCGAAATACGCATCGAAACAATTCTGCCCGTCTCCCGTAAAACGGCAGTCCTTCGCGCTCTGTTTGACACACACCCTTACGAAGAACCCGCATTTGATTTATATATGTTAGAAAATGAATGGAAAAATGTTGGTTCAGGCATTGTCGGTGAATTATCGTCAAATGAAGAAGAAGAAACATTTCTACAAAAAATCAAAACATTATTTAATCTCAAAGTACTTAAACATTCGACTTTATCAGGGAAAAAAATAAAAAAAGTCGCTCTTTGTGGCGGCAGCGGCGCCTTCCTCATTCCGGAAGCCATTTTAGCAGGTGCAGATATTTTCATAACAGGCGAAGCGAAATACAATGATTTTTATGACGTTGAAAATCATATTCTACTCGCTGTTATCGGACATTATGAATCGGAAGTTTGCACAAAGGAAATATTTTATAATATTATTACAAAAAAAATTACTACCTTTGCAGTCCATTTTTCAAAGGTAGATACGAATCCTGTAAATTACATATAATCAAATATGGCAAAGAAAGAAACAGCAAAAGCTGCAAAAACAAAAAAAACAGCGGCTAAAAAAACAACAGAAAAAAAAGCAACTGCTACGGCTAAAAAAACAACAAAAGCCGCAAAAGAAAAGGTGAAAGAAATTAAGACTAAACCAGCGGTAAAACCCGAAAAGATAGATACAACAGTTATTTCAGGCGATACCGATTTGTCTGTGGAACAAAGACTGTCGAATCTCTACAAGTTACAATCTATATTATCTGAGATCGACAAAATTAAAACTTTGCGCGGTGAACTTCCCCTCGAAGTTCAGGATTTGGAAGACGAAGTTGCAGGCTTGCAAACACGTATTCAGAATTTTCAACTCGACGGCAAGGATATTGATACTGCAATCGGACAGCAAAGAATCAAAATTACAGACGCCAATGCGTTGGTTACCAAGTATCAGGAACAGTTGGATAATGTTCGCAATAATCGTGAATTTGATAACCTCTCAAAAGAAATCGTATATCAAGGACTTGAAATTGAACTTGCAGAAAAAAAAATAAAAGAGTTTACAGCACAGTCAAAAGTGATTGCCGAAGAAATTGTCAAAAGCAAGGCTTTACTCGAAGAACGCAAAGCAGATTTGAAAGCCAAAAAGGCAGAACTAAACGAAATAGTGTCTGAAACCAAGATTCAGGAAGAACAGTTGCGCGAGAAAGCAAAAAAACTTGAAACAACCATTGAACTGCGTTTGCTGACTGCATTCAAACGAATTCGCAAAAGCGCCCGCAATGGACTTGCTGTAGTTTATATACAACGAGACGCTTGCGGCGGCTGCTTCAATAAGATACCGCCACAGAGACAGTTAGACATTAAACTTCGCAAAAAAACTATCGTATGCGAACATTGCGGACGAATCCTTATCGACCCGCAACTCGCAGGGATAGAATAATTTTACGAAGGGAACATAAAGAATTTATGATACCCTTGAAAACCATTTTGCAGGTAGGCATATTTCTGTTTTCCAAACGAAAAACACGCTGAACATCAATGCCGTTAACTCAACTGCCTGCCCTTCGTTATCGTAAGTTTTTTGAGTCTTAAAAAATATTTGTATCTTTGCACTGTCAAAACCGAAAAAAACGTTTCAAGCCACCGTAGCTCAGTCGGTAGAGCAGCGCATTCGTAACGCGCAGGTCACGAGTTCGAGTCTCGTCAGTGGCTCTTTTTAGACAATGTTAAATAATTGGTTATGAAACGATTTTATATCTTTTTATCTGTTATTTTCACCATTTTTTCTGCTAATGCACAAAATTCATTAATATCTTCTTGGAAAGAAGTGCAAAAATTCGAACAACAATCACTTCCGCAATCAGCCCTTGATGCTGTTAACAAAATCTATGCTGAGGCGCTTACTAAAGGCGACAGTCCTAACCTTATTAAAGCGCTGATTCACAAACTGAGATACAAAACATCTATCAACGTCGATTCCCTTCCTCCTATGCTTGTCGAGATTGAACTGTTTGCCACAGATTACAAAAACAAGGTTGCAAACGCTATGCTCTTCTCGCTACTCGTCGAACTGTATCAAAACTATTATAATGCAAACAGTTACAAGATAAATCAGCGGACATCCTCCCCCTCCGCCCCTCTCTTGTGGAGAGAGGTTTCCGATATAGAAACTTGGGCTGCCAACTCCTTCATTCAACGTATCACCGACTATGCACTGCTGTCGGTCGAACCTGCCGACGTCCTGCAAAAAACGGATGCGCTGGAATATAAGGATATTTTGAATCTTGGCAATGCCTCCCGCGAACTCCGACCTTCAATGTACGATTTTCTTGTTCGCCGTAGTATTGATATGTTGAGTATGTTGGTCAATAGTTATCTGATACAGAACGATTTTGTTCAAACAAAACTGACTGATGCAGAGGACTTGGCACCAGTCGATAAATTTGTCTCAAAATTATCAAAATCAAATAATTACGATCTTACGCCCACTATCCTCAACCTCTATCGCAATCTCCTCGCTTTTCACCTTAAAGCCAACAATAATCCTTTCGCCCTTCTAATGGCTGATTTAGACCGCCTCGAATTTGCATTGAACAACAGCGAATTGCCCGACAAGCAGGAAAAATACCTCGCTGCGCTCGAACATCTAAAAAAGAAATACGAAAAAGAAGATTTTTGCGCAGAAGTGTATCTGAAAGAGGCACGTATTTATCAGTCGTGGCAATACATCAACCTTGTTTCTACAAACGATTTAATGCAAAAAGTTGAGTCGTCAAAAAAATCTTATGATATTATTAATGAGGGAATTAACAAATATCCTAAATACAAACGGATCAACGAACTGAAAAACTTTGTTAAATCGCTTACTGCCACCACTTTACAGATTAATACTCAAAATGCAGTTTATCCGGGCAAAGAATTGAAATTGTCGGTACAGTACAGAAATATCAACAACTTGACGGTTGCAATTTATCAGATAAACTCCCATGTTCCTGATTATGAAAACAATTGGAATCGTAATGGGGGGCAGTATAAGAAAAAAGGTAAATTGCTGCAAACTCTGCAATTCAAACTTGACAACGAAAAGCCGTATTCCGAAAATGACACTGTTATTATCTTGCCTGTCAAAAATTTAGGCTACTATGAATTTGTTGCGTATCCTGATGGTCAATCAAAAAAGGTTATAAATCAACAGTTTTCGGTAAGCCGTTTGGCTTCCGTAGCGCGAGGATTTTTAAAAAATAATGAGTTTTTGGTAGTTGACAGAATTTCTGGTGAACCGCTCGCAAGCGCTACAATCGACTTATACAAAACAAATTGGAAAGATGGAAAACGCACAATAGACCATCTGAAATCGCTTTCTACAAACGAAGATGGTTTATCGGATAGCGACAATTCTCTTAAAGCAGAATATTACTCGGTTTCATATCAAAACGACACTGCGCTTACACTTTCAAATACTCCATACCAAACTGATTACCAACCAATAAAAAGCAAAAAGTGTAATATTTCACTGTTTACCGATCGCAGCATCTACCGTCCCGGACAAATAGTTTATTATAAAGGGATTGTGTATTCCGTCGAAGAATTGAAAACAATTTCCGGGCAAAATTACACTTTAACTCTTCGCGACGCAAATGAAAAGGAAGTGTCGAGGCAAAAAGTTCAAACCAATGAATTTGGCTCTTTTAGTGGAGAATTTCTTATACCACAGGGACTTATGAGCGGGTATTTTAAAATTACGATTGATGCCGACGGCGGGCAAACCAGCTTTCGAGTGGAAGAATACAAACGCCCGACTTTCGATATAAAATTTGACAAGAACGATAAAATCTATACTTTTGGCGAATCGGCAAAAGTGAGCGGCACGGTTAGAACTTTTTCTGGTGTGAATGTTCAGTCGGCAACGGTTTCATATCGTGTAATGTGTTCATATCACGGCTTTTGTCGAATTTGGAAGCAGCCGGTACAAGTAACATCAGGCGTAGTCAAAACCGACGATTCAGGCAAATTTGAAATCGCATTTATACCCCAAAAATTATTTGAAGACCACGACAGAAAAAAAATCGCCTACGTCTATGAAATTGAGGCGACCATAACCGACCAGAAAGGCGAAACGCAAAGTTCAAAGACCAATTTGACTGTCGGTAGCGATATTCAGGCATTTTTGCTGATTTCAGGTATAGGAGAAAAAGTAAATCGCGACGAAGTTTCAAAAGTAACTGTTAAAGCGGAAAACTTGAACGGAGCGCCCGTAGCAATACGCGGTAAATTGCAAATATTCAGCCTGATACCGACAGTAGAAAATAAATTAGATTTGAGCGGCAACGAATGGACTACCGACAAGAAACAGTTAGAGGTCGAATTTGAATCGGGCAAGGAAATGGATTTTTCTAAATTAAAATCGCTTGCATCGGGCAGATACCGCATTTTTTCTAAAGCCGATAGCGCCGAACCCGATTCGAGTGACTTCTCTCTGTTTGCCGCCACCGACAAATGCCCACCAATACCTGTATATGAATGGTTTGTTCCGCTCAAAACAGAGTGCGCAGCAGGCGAAAAAGCAGAATTTATTTACGGTACTTCGGCAAAAGAAGTTTATGTGCTTCAGGAAGTTTTCCATGAAAACAAAAAAATATCGACTTCTCGGTTTGTTTTGAACAACGAAAATCGAAAAATAGAAATACCTTTTTCAGAATCGTATGGCGATGGCGTAACTATTTGTCTTACATTTATTAAAGACGAAAAAGTATTTACAAAAGACATAACTGTTACCCGCCGTCAACCTGACAAAAAACTGAATTTATCAATGGAAGTTTTCCGCGACCGCCTCTTGCCCGGGCAGCAGGAACAATGGAAAATTGCAGTGCGCGATTCAGCAGGACAGAGCGTTGTGAATGAAATACTCGCCTCGATGTACGATGCCTCGCTTGATAAAATTTATGTTCACTCATGGTCGTTCAGCCCATTGCGCCCGATTTGGTTGCCGACGCCTAATACAAAAAAAGGAAATGAGTTTGATAATTCCTCTCAAAATGCTTATTTAAGCGTTGATTATATGAAGGTTCCGGAATGGCATTTCGATTCATTCAACTGGTTTAATTTCGACCTGTATTACGGTATGGGCAATTATTATATGCGTAAAAATTCGATGCCGACGATGAGAACTGAGGATAGATACGAAAAAGGTGTTGTAATGGATGAAATTGCAATGTTAGCCCCTGCTGCTATAACTAACAGCGCAACTGAATCGTCAGATTTGGAAAGCGCCCCTGTTCAACTCCGCCAAAATTTTGCCGAAACCGCCTTTTTCTATCCCCATCTCACCACTACCGGCGCGGCAGGCGAAACACTGATTTCGTTCACCGTACCCGAAAGCAACACCACCTGGAAATTTATGGCTTTGGCACATACCAGAGACTTGAAATTCGGACAATTAATTAAAGAGGCAATCAGTCAGAAAAAATTGATGGTATCGCCAAATATACCGCGTTTTATCAGAGAAGGCGACCGCACGACGTTCTCAACCACAATTTCCAATCTGTCCGACAAAACCCTTGCAGGAACAATAAGCATCAAGTTTTTCGACCCTACAACGGAAAAGGAAACAGTAGCCGTCGCAGACAGTGCGCAATCGTTTACTGTCGATGCAGGCAAAACCGTATCGGCAACCTGGACTGTCGATGTTCCTTCGGACATAGATTTGACAGCAGTAAAAATTGTTGCCCGGACAGCAGAATTTAGCGACGGCGAACAACGTTTGCTACCCATTCTTCCAAACCGAATGTTAGTCACCGAAAGCATCGCAATAACCGTTAAAGACGGCGAAACAAAGACTTGCAACTTTAATGCGGATGACGGTAAAGCACGCCCTGCCACTGCATCAACACGCGAAAACTATCGAATGACACTCGAATTTACCGGCAATCCTGTTTGGTATGCCATTCAGGCGTTGCCAAATATTACAGCGCCTCAAACGGATAATGTACTGGATTGGTTTGCTGCCTGTTATTCCAACAATATCGCCATCGAAATCGCTAATTCAAATCCAAAAATTAAACAAATAATCGACATTTGGACAAAACAGAACAACAACAAGGAAACCTTATTGTCGAATCTTGAAAAGAATCAGGAACTGAAATCCGTCCTCATAGAAGAAACCCCATGGTTGATGGAGGCAAATAACGAAACGGAACATAAACAGCAACTTGCACAACTCTTCAACATCAATCGTGCAGCCAACCTCAACCGGCAAGCCATCGAAAAACTCCGCGACATGCAACAGGAAGACGGCAGTTGGGCATGGTTCAAGGGAATGAAAAGCAGCGTCGACGTCACACAGTGGATTTTGTGGGCAGGAGCGAGCATTAAGGACTTTAAAGATAAAAATTTTAAGGAAAAGGCTGTCGCCTTTATCGACAGAGAATTCAAAAGGCGCTGCGAAGATTACAAAAAATCTTTAGACGCCTCCCCCACCCCACCCTCTGTCTACGACCTCGAATACCTGTTTGTTCGCAGCATGTATACCGAAATCCCACTCGACGAAGTCAGGGAAGCACACAGTTTCTGTCTTGCTCAAACAGAGAAAAACTGGACAAAAATATCTTCGCTCTATGCACGCGCCATTGCTGCACAAGTCCTGAATCGCGCAGGCAAATTAAAAACCGCGCAGGCAATCATCGAATCTTTGCGCGAACACGCCACTCACCGTTCCGACGATGGAATGTTCTGGGCAAACAACACCGCATGTTCCTTTGGTTTCCAAAGCGCCACCTGTGTGCATACCTTCATTATGAACGCTTTTTATGAAGTCGGATCCACACCGGCCGAAATGAATGAAATGAAACTGTGGCTGCTGAAACAAAAACAAACGCAGCATTGGGAATCAACACCGGCGACAGTCAATTCCGTACAAGTTTTACTGAAAACAGGCGAGGACTGGACTGCAAATCCGGGAAATACAAAAATAGAATGGGGCGGCAAAACGTTCAACACCGCTCAGGGAGAAGCAGGAACGGGATATATTCACGAAACAGCTGTGAAACAGGAAATCACGCCTGAAATGTCGCAGATAAAGGTGTCGAAGCCGGACAAAGGCGTCGCCTGGGGAGCCCTGTACCGCCAATATTTTGAAGATCTCGACAGAATAACCGCCTCAAAAACCGGATTAAGCGTCGAAAAAACGCTGTACGTTGAAGATATAACTCCGACAGGCAAAATCCTGCGGGCAATCGACAAAAACAATCCGATAAAAGTTGGCGACAAGGTCGTTGTCCGCCTCACTGTCCGTTCCGACCGCGACTGCGAATACGTTCATCTGAAAGATCTTCGCGCTTCGTGCTTCGAGCCTGCCGAGCAACTGTCGGGCATCGAATGGAAGCAGGGCGTGGCGTATTATCTCTCGCCTAAAGACGCTTCGATGAACTGGTATTTCCATAACCTTCCGCACGGCGTTTATGTCTTTGAATACAGTCTTTATGCGACAGCAGCGAGCGACTGTTCGTCAGGCGTCGCAACCGTTCAATGTCTCTACGCTCCGGAGTTTGCCGGACATACCGAAGGAAAAAGAGTAACGGTTATTTTTTAATTCTGTTCTATTTTTACATTTATACACATACCAAAAAAGGGCAATCTCTTTCATGAGGCTGCCCTTTTTGGTATGGTAGCGCCTTTTTCCCTGGCAGGAGCGAATAATTATTTGTCCGTACTTGTGATTTTGCGTGTCGTCGCTGTGATTTGACGCGTCGTACTTCAAAATTGACGTGTCGTACTTCAAAATTAGCGTGTCGTACTTCAAATTTGGCGCGTTAATCGTTAGAATAAAAAAAAAGAAGCACGACATCACGTCGGACTTCTTCAAAAATATTAATAATTTAAATATAACTTATGGGTGGCAAAGGTACGAAAAAAATTTAATAATGTACAGATGCGATTAATTGCTTCCGTACTTTTATTTGCAAACTACACGGAAACCAAGATCGTAGTTATTATCCCACATGTTGCCTCCTGTTACGATCGTCAATTTGATGTGATCGGCAGTCTCGTCCCAGTAGCCGCCGCGAATCATGCGTAAAACAAAGATCTCTTTATCAGCAGTAAAGTTCTCGTCGATTCCGGCAGGAGTAGAAGCAGGAAAAGTTGCATCGTTCTTATTCCAGCACCATTCATAAACGTTTCCGCTCATATCGTACAAACCAAAAATGTTGGGTTTTTTGGTCTTAACCTCTTTGGTGCCATAATAAAAACTGCCGGCAATACAGACGCCGTCACTGCCGTTGTTGCCTCCGTACCAGCCAACAGAATCAATAGCATCGGCATCGCCATAGGCACCGGCATATAAGGACCCTGAATAAGCGTTATAATTAGATGTACCTCCACGCGCTGTGTATTCCCACTCGCTTTCGGTGGGCAACCGGTAACCGCTGGCGCTGAAATCGCATACCGTACTGTCGCGCCAGGCAGTATAATGCTCCATAGTGCTATAGGTAGACCTTGTCGGAATCCTGATGTCCTGAAAAGACATATTTTCCAAATCCGATGCGTTGTAAAGCACGGCGCCACTGCCTTCTTTGATGCTGTAACAGGATGTTTTGCCTTCTATTTTACTTAATTTATTACAGTAAATAATGGCTTCAAACCATGTTACATTCTCAACCGGCAATGCAGATGTCGGGCGGCAGGATACAGAATTTTCATTACTGCCGCCGCAGCGAAACTTGGACGGATTGCCGCCCATCACAGCCTCATACTGTGCCTGGGTAATTGGAGTTTCAGCCCACTGCAAAGCGGGAATAGTTGTTATGGTATTATAATTGTAAGAGCCGTATTTCCAACTGCTGCTGCCTGCAACGGGAATCATTTTCGGCTTCAGGAACTCGGAAGGGTAATAATATTTTACGCCTACTGTTCCGGTTGGACTGGCGGTAAAGGTAATGCTGTTGCTGATTTGATAGCCCTGAGAAGCATTGTCAATAAAAAATTCGTAGCCGACAGCCGCCGGGTCGTCTTTGGCGGTAAAGGTAAGGTTATTAGCAGTGCTGACTTCGCATGTAGTACAAACGTCTGTGGTTTGCGGATCAAGCGGCTCGCCGTCGCACTGCTGTATCCACTCCGTGCCGTTCCACGTTTCGACACATCTGGTAAAAGTGTTGAATATCTGCAATCCGGGGGCTTTTGTCTTTTCAGGATCTGTGAGATCACCAAGGTGAAGAGCGTCGCGCTGGGCGGTGGTCATCTGCGGCAACCGCAAACCGCGTCCGTTTCCGTTAATCACGCCAGTCAGTTCGAGTACAGAAAAGGTTTGCGGATCGTTAAGTGATCCGATTGTTACCTGCGCCTGAGCGCCTGCTGCGAACATAATGATGATCGCAACGTTTAAAAAGATTCTTTTCATAATGTATAAAATATTATTGTTTAATAAGGATAATTTATTTGCACAGGGAAAAAGTTTCATGAAAACGCAGAAAACCCCTGAAAATATTTCCAGAGGGGTAATTGTTTTTGGGTTGATTTTATTATATTCCGCGCGCGTCTTTAAATTGACCTGCGAAGTATATATGTGTGTGTGTGTGTGTGTGTGCGTTTAACAAAATATCCGAGACCGCCAAATTACTGGCGTAAAAAAATGCGATATATGTAAAGATATTTGTCATAGCAGCCGCAAAGGTAATATAAAATATTTAATAATTGGACGCAACATGCCCAACGCAAAAAAACAGGGGCAAAAAATTCCTTGCCCCTGCATTTGTTCATTAATTCTTATTTCTCTCTTATGCACCGTACGGTGAAACCGTCGCTGTGATTGGCTTTGTTCTGGTTACTGCTGCTGCGGTCGAAGTCGAGGAGCCAGCCGTTGTTTTCGTTGGCTGCCGAACTGCTCCAGACGCGACCGACGCCGCCGCAACCGTTCAATCTGCCGTCTTCCGTGTCGTGTCGATAGCCGGCTGCAGGTATGAACAGACTTGCGCCGGTATTGGGATTGGTATACAGGATGCCGTCCATGGCGACGTTGACGGTTGATGCGGAAACGGCGCTGTTGCCGGAACCATTGTAACCGACGGCGACGGTTATCGGAAGGCGGTCGAAGTATCCGTCGGCATAGTAACCGAAATACCGGTGATTGTTGATGTTGAGATTGTTGCCGCTGCTGCTGTCGAAGGTTGTGTAGAACAAACTCTGCATGAGCTCGGAACCGCCGGCTGTCTGTGTGTCGTGCAGCGATACAGTGTCGCCGACTGTGGGACGGCGCCATCCCTGAGGACAGGTCTCGAGACGGTCGCTGCCCGTGAATTTATTCCAGGTATCATTGCTTTCAGGGTAAATATAGTCTCTGTCCCATCCATAAATACCGCCGGGTGGATTGGACGGATGATAGGCGCGACGGATATTGCCGGCGTACGTACCGGCGTTTGACTTGTCGACGCCCCACTGCCAGAAGGCGCCGGCTTTGGTGGGACGGTCGACGAATGTGCCGCCGTTGATGCCGGTCGCATGGCTGAGGATACTTTCCGTCAAGTCGCGGTCTGTAAGATTGTACGGGCTGAATCTGACTGCAAGGTTGCGGGAGCCGCCGGACCCTGTGCCGCCGTTAAAGTTGTCCGACGGACTGAAAACGTAATCTGCCGATTCGCCCTGCCGGCAGTAGATAGTGGACTGAGCGCCGCTGTTTACAGTAACCGTTACCCTGGCGTAACGCGGTCTGTTGCCGGTATCATAATCAGCGTCGGCGGAAGTATTTTTACTTATCGCCCCGATGCGGAAAAGAATATTGCCCGAACCCTGAATCCTCGTAACGCGGTTAAAGGGAAACTGATAATCTTCAGCGTCGCCCGGCGCAGCAGTCCAGATATTTGGATCATAACCGCCGTTACCGTCGAGCGTGAGCCATGAGCCGGCGCCGTCTTCATCTTCAATTTCAGCAACCCAGTTGCCGCTGCTTTGAGAAGCAATAATACGCTCGCCGGTCTGGTCGTCGCGCCAGAAAGCGCCTACCCATTTGACTGCATTCCAACTGCCGCCGCCCTGCGTGACGGGAATAGTAACGACAGGGTTGGCAAAGCTGACTGTACATTGAGTACGGCTGCTTTCGCAGTACATGTTGACAAATGCAGAAATGTAATAATCGCCCGCCTCAAGCGCCGCATCATCCGGAAGCGGTTCGCCGCCGGCAGCAGCCCGGTAAAACCTGAATTGAGGATAATCACCAGCCGTTATACTGCTCGTGTTCGAAAACACCATTGAAGTCTGAGACGGCGGCGTAACGGTGCACGGGATGCAGACAGAAATCCACACCTCGCCGTTCCACGTCTCAACGCAACCGGTTGTAGTGTTGAAAATCTGCAATCCCATTGCTTTTGTTTTTGCCGGCTCAACGAGAGCGCCAAGGTTCAGCGCTTCGCGCTGTGCGGCGGTCATTTGCGGAAGCCGCATGCCGCGTGTGCTGTTGCTCTCTAATTCAAGGATTGAAAACGGTTGCGGATCATTCAGCGATCCGATTGTTACCTGCGCCTGAGCGCCTGCTGCGAACATAATGATGATCGCAGAAAAAAAAAGATTCCTTCTCATGGTATTTATCTGTTAACTGTTTTGTGTCTTCTCAACTACTGTCAGGACTGGTAAGACAGTCCCGTCAAAAAATAACTAACAGTCAGAAACTCTTAATTGTTTTCACGCCGATGCCGGTTAACCGGTAATTCTTATTCATTCACTTTATACGCGCAGCATATTTTTTAAAAAAACATCACATAAATTTGGCAGTTTAATTTTTTCATATTACCTTTGCCCCCGTAATGAGAAAAATAAATACAAATACCGCATTATTCCCCGCCAGTTATTTGGCGGTCTCGGATATTTTGTTAAACACACACACACACACACACACACACACACACACACACACACACACACACACACACACACACACACACACACACACAATCTAACCAAAGTTACGCGCGTGTACACACGCGCGTCGAAGATAATAAAATTAACCAAAAAACAACTACCCCCCTTGAAATATTTTCAGGGGTTTTCTGTGTTTTTATGAAACTTTTTTTTGGCGGTTTTTTCCCAAATCCGGGACATCCCGTGTTCAATCCGGGGCGTCCCATATTCAATCCGGGGCGTCCCATATTCAGTCCGGGACATCCCACATTCAATCCGGGGCGTCCCATATTCAATCCGGGGCGTCCCATATTCAATCCGGGGCGTCCCATATTCAATCCGGGACATCCCACATTCAGTCCGGGGCGTCCCATATTCAATCCGGGGCGTCCCATATTCAGTCCGGGGCGTCCCACATTCAATCCGGGGCGTCCCATATTCAATCCGGGGCGTCCCATGTTCAATCCGGGGCGTCCCAAACAGAATTTTATTAATACATTAATTTATATTGTTATGCACAGAAAAGACTGGATGCCTTTAGGGCACGAACAGAGATGCAAACTTGCTGAGAGAATCTTCAAAAACCTGACTGGCGACCTTCGAATCAAGGCGGGACTGCCGGCCGGAATCCCGGTCGGAGAATGGTATGACGGTGTTTATACAGAAAAATGCACCGTTTTCTGCAACGCGTTTTACGTTTGGGAAAACATTCCGACACGGACCCCAATCGCAATGGACAACCTTAACGCAGCGGAAGAAAATTTTATACCATTAGTCCGAAAACTCCACAATTTCGTTAGCGAAAACCCGGTAATAACAGACAGCGATCTCGAAACTATCGGATTCCCCAAACATTCGTCAGGCGGACACGCACCGGCTCAGGTAGCCGAAACCGCGCCATACATGGTCGCAACCGCAGCCGGAGCGCGCATCGTAGACATCGGATACGGAGCAACACTGGCGTCAAGAGCAAAGCCCGCAGGACAGCACGGGATAGAAGTAATTCACGAAATATCCGACACAAAGCCGGAACTGGAACAAATGACGAGATCAGATTTCGACACCCGCACGCCGCTCAGGATAACATTTCACGACAGTGAAAGGGGAAAAACGCTATGGTTCGCCGGACGATGGGAAAATACACGCGGACAGAAAGGTCCTTTCGGAGAAATTCAAAGCATAATAATCCCGTAGCAGTAATTAATAATAAACATTATAAATTTATACACAACATGAAAACGATTCTTTACACAATCACCGCGCTCTTCATCTTGAGCGCAACCGGCGCTCAGGCACAGGTAACAATCGGATCCCTCGAAAAGGCGCAGGAGTTTTCAATCCTCGAGCTGGAAGGCAACGGAGAACGCGGAATGCGACTCCCGCAACTTACCGCCGGACAGCGAGAAGCATTACAGCAAACATTCGGCGAAAAAGCCACTGCCGAAGCTCTCGGATTGCAGATATTCAACACTACAACCGGTTGCGTTGAAACATGGAACGGCACGGAATGGATATTGCAGTGCGCCTGCGGCTCACAGCCCTGCCCACAGCCGAATAATTCGGAGAATATTCCGGAAGAGCAGCCCGAATGGAATGAAAACTTTAGATGGGTAGGCGCTTTCTGGCGGGACGATCAGACGGGAGAGCGTGTTATCGCTTCAAACGTCAGTGATGCTTCCGTGCAATGGACTGCTTCTGTTGATGATCCGGAGACCAACGGTCAGTGGCTTAATCTTGACGACAACGGCGGTTACGACCCTAACCTTTGGACTGACAATCCGGGCGACGCTGAAGATAACCAGTTGCCTGCTGTCCGCAAAACCGAAGTCAGCGGCACAGGTACTATCATGTTTCGCATCGGCGTTACAGGCGAAGACGACCGCCAGGACAATAATGCTTACCTAACCCCCGACGGCTGGGGCAAGCCTCCGCGGTACGCTACCATTACTTTGACTGTTGGCAATAAGGATTTTAAAATCTATTGCCGTCAGGGTGAGGCGGCGGATTATTTGTTTACCAAGAACGAGACTTATAGAGAAAACACTTACCGCTCCAAAGCCGTAATGTTTTCTCCTTACAACCTTACCAATAAACTCCTAAGCGAAACAGTAACTATGGCCGAGACCGGCACCGCCGCTAATCTCGACACTTACAATGGAGCCTTTGTTGACTATCCTACTAAGGGGGGAGCCTTTTTCCAGTGGGCTAACGAAACACATCCCACTTACGCTTATCATCCAACTACTCCTGCAAACTTTGACGAAACCACCTGGATAAACAACAGTTCAAACACAGACTACTGGAATAATCTTGCAGCCACTAACGAGACCTGTCCTTCCGGCTGGCGCCGCCCCACCGACGGCATTACTAACGGTATGCAGGAATACGGCGATGGAATTGACAATATCGCCAACAGTGAAATGCGTCAGTCACTGTATTCTGTTCCCCCAAACGGTAGTACCAATTCAACCAGCGATCACGTCGTGGGTTATTACGCCGACGGATACTTTGACCGGCGTCAGATAACAAACTCTGCAAACGGTATAACAGCTACCGCCAATTCCACCGTCAGTAAGGATACCAAAGACGCTGCTTACATCGGCTTCCTGTTTTTCAACGCCGCTAACGACAACCGCTCTCTCTTTATGCCCCTTTGCGGTACACGTGCCTATAATAGTGGTAATAGTAGATTTGGGATAATCTCAGGCTTAGGGTCCAGCAGCTCATACTTTAGCAGTACTGCCTACAACAGCGATGAAATCAGTGGTTTTGTCTGGAACCTTTACTTACAAAAAAACAACTCTGTCGTTCGCCAGGCTCAGAATTCCCGGCGCTGCACCGGCTTCTCGATTCGCTGCGTTGTGCATGAAGACGAGCCTATATAAAGCATGTGCAGCGATACGGGAATGTCAGAGGCGCTCATACGGGAATGTCGGCGATGACGCTCGCCGGCATGCCCTGAAAGAGAGAAACAGTTAAATGTTTTGCAGTTCCGTTTTTTTTATCTTACCTTTGCGCCTCAATACAATAATATGAAACAAGAAATAATTATCGCCGGCTTCGGCGGACAGGGAGTTCTGTCGATGGGGAAAATCCTTGCGTATTCCGGTCTGATGGAAGGCATGGAAGTAGCGTGGTTTCCGTCATACGGACCGGAACAGAGGGGCGGAACTGCTAACGTGACTGTTATCCTGAGCGACAGTAAAGTTTCGTCACCCGTGCTGAACAGCTACGATGTCGCCGTTATCCTTAATCAGCCGTCGATGGACAAGTTTGAAAGCCGCGTCAAACCTGGCGGCGCGCTGATTTATGACAGTTACGGAATTACGAGACAGCCAGAGCGGACGGATATTCGCATTTACAGTACGGATGCGATGAACACGGCGCAGAAAGAGGGTACCGTCAAGACGTTCAACATGCTCGTGCTTGGCGGACTGCTTAAGATCGCGCCAGTTGTGACCATTGAAAGCGTTATGAAAGGTCTTAAAAAGTCGCTGCCTGAACGTCATCACAAGTTGTTGCCGATGAACGAAACGGCTATCCTGCGCGGCATGGAAATCATCGAAGCAATCTGATGTGTTTTGAAGCATAACTTTTACATAGCGTCTGCATTGCTGTTTACGGCGCTGGCGTGTTACGGGCAGGATTCGATACCTGTTCTTTCCGACAGTATTCTGCAAACGCCGTATTACGGCGACAGTACATCGTTCAAGCCTGCTGTCGACACCACTAAACACAGGAACTACTGGAATATATCGCCAATCACGGGCGCTGTTATTCCTGCGCGTCCCGATACATTCCTGACCGATTACTTTAACCGTACCAATGTAGAAGGCTCCGGCGTCTCGGTAGCATACCCCGGAAACCTTGGACTGCCGATGGAATCGCGCGTTTTCTTTGAACGTCCCGAACGTTCCGAATTTATGTTCTTCGATAACTTTTGGGCTTATGCCAAAACTCCGGAAAAGTTTCAGTTTACCAACACTAAAATTCCGTTTACCAACGTTGCATATCAATCGTCCGGCAGCCGCGAAAACAAGGAGGAACGGTTGCAGGCGCTTATGAGTATGAATTTTGGAAAGTCGCTCAATGTCGGTCTTGATGTAGATTATCTTTATGCGCGGGGGTTCTACAGATCTCAGGCGGCAAAGCATACCGACTGGGTGATATTTGGAAATTATATTGCGGACAGGCATCAGTTGCACGTTTTCATCAATCCGTCGAGTTATACGAATGCAGAGAATGGCGGAATCGAAGACTCACGGTGGATCACAAATCCTGATGAAATGGACAGCCGCAATACTTCTACGCAGACCATTCCTACTGCTTTTTCGGACACGTGGAACTATATTAACGGTCAGCGTTATTTTCTCAACTATCGCTACAATCTTGGTTTTACCCGCGAATCAGACAGCGTCTTTGTTCCCGTTTCCAGCATCATTTACAATTTCGACATGGAAAACCGCAAACACCGGTTCTTTACTCGCGATTCGGCAAACGTGAACCGTTTCTATAACGGGGCAAACTATCTGAATCCGCTATGGGCAACCGATTTGCCGGACGATTCCACGCAGTGGCGTTCTGTCAGCAACACTGTCGGTCTGGCTATGAGGGAAGGTTTCAGTCAGTGGGCGAAGTTTGACTTGACGGCTTATATTCGCAACGATTTGCGCCGGTTTAATATTATGGATAACGATGAATCTGTAAGATACGGTACAAAGAATGTGTCCAGCACCTTTATCGGCGGCGAACTTGCAAAACGAACGGGTAAAATCCTTCGCTACCGTGCTGCGGCAAGCCTCGGACTGCCGGGGTACAATCAGGGTGATATTCGGCTTGCAGGCGCGGTAGAAACACGGATTCCGATTTTGGGCGATACAGCATCGGTTACCGCTCGCGGCTCATTGAAGAATACGAGTCCTGCGTATTATGAAAATCATTACCACAGCCGCTATCTGTCGTGGAATAATAATTTCAACCATATTACGCGTGTTTTCGCCGGCGGTGAAATAGAATTGCCGCAGACGCACACAAAAATCGGTTTGGGAGTTGAAAATATGACTGATTATATTTATTTCGCCGAAACCGGTATGCCTCAACAGTATGGCGGGAATATTCAAATAATGGCGGCGTCGGTCGAACAGAATGTCAAGCTTGGCGCTCTGCACTGGGATAATGAGGCGGTCGTACAGAAATCGAGCAACGACGCTGTCCTTCCCCTGCCTGCGTGGTGCCTGTATTCCAGTTTGTTTGTAGAGATTAAAATAGTAAAGGCGCTTACGGTTCAGGCCGGCGTCAATGCTCATGTCTGGGCAAGATATTATTCTTCTACTTATGAGCCGGCTACACAGCAATTCAAATTACAGCACGATACTAAAACAGGCGAATATCCTCTCGTCTGCGGTTATCTGAACTGTCATCTCAAACAGACTCGTTTCTTCATCGAATACTACAATCTTGCCCCGATGTTGCTTGGAAATAATCCGAATTACTTTTCAATGCCCAATTATCCGGTCAATCCTCCTGGTATCAGAATGGGCGTTTCGATAGATTTTCATAATTAGTCGTCCCTTAAAAAAAGTTCAATTCTTTATAATAGAGTTCTCATGATTATTTATTGTTTAAGTATCATTTTAATTATTACCGGATTGTCGTCTTCCAACAAATTGTCTAATTTCTGTTTCAAAACAGTATCCGTAACAGATTGGGCAGATTGTTTTAATAAATATGCTTCGGCACATCCGTAAAAAGAATCACCATCTGTAAAGAAAGGCATAGCAACTAAAGATCCATCAATATCGTTTTTGACAGGATATGTTACGTCATTTTCATTCCTGTAATCTTTGAAACAATCTTTTATCTCATTCGTTTTCTTATTATAAAAAACTAAATGATAAACAGTTTTACATGAGTATATAAAAAACAGACAAGTTTCAGTTTCCGACACCGCTATTATATTACATATATCTTGATTCATCATGTGTGTTTTTACATCTTTGAGTGATGAAGACGGGCTATACAATAAAGAGTAAAAATTTTTATCTTTTTTATTTTTTCCAAAATCAATGTAATATCTCCGTTCAACAAGGTCAGGAGTCAAGTGATACAGAGTGTCATTATAAGGTTCGAACAACAGTACAGTTCCTCTGCTATTATCGGAAAAGTTATAAACAGTTGATTCCAAACTGCTGGATTGTATTTCCGACGGAAAATACAAATCTGTGTATATCGTCTTATTGTTCTTGAGAATTAACAAATTAGGGGTATATCCCTTATTTTCAAATTTTGAATTTTCTGTATAATCTCCATAAAAAGCCTGGCAGCCGTTTCCTATATAAGCACTACTGTTAGCAATGAAATCTACTTTGTGTTCCGATAAGAATTGTCCACCTAAATCAAATTCTAAAACTTTGTATGTGGAAAACAATAACAGTCGGTCCTGTTCATAATCAATATTAAAATCTATAAGTTTTGAATATTCTCCAGGTCCCTGTCCCTGTCTGTTAATTTCATATAAAAAATTACCTGTCTCAGTGAAACAAAATATTGACTGTGTATGAAGATTATCCATAATAAAGATATGTTTCTTGTATATCAACAGTTTAGATATTTCACCAATTAAATGCCCGTTCCGACTTTCAAGAGGGATATATTCAATAGAAGAAAATACATCAGACATAGCAATTTCTTGCTTGGCATTATCTGCATTAATCTGAATTATTTCTAAATTCATGGACATATCTGCGTGTGTTGTTTTCTTATTACATCTGTAAAAGGCTATTGCCAACAGAAAAACTATAACATAAATAAAATTTTTCATATTCATCTTAATTTAATTTTTTAGTGATGAAAAATCCCCCTTGTTTCTATCGGCGAATAAGGTGGGGAAAATAACCCAAATTCGACGCTTCCCTGTGTCTTTGTGTTGCGGCAGGAAATATGCAACACGCATCTCCTTGTTTATTGCTTCTTTGCTTTGTTGTTACAGCAAATAGGAGAAGATCATAAATGGAGAAAATGTACTTCTTTGTTTTCATTTTGTTATGAGTATTAAAATTTTTACAAAGGTATGAAGGTTTTATAGATAATAAGTATAAAAAAGGGAGAAAAAAGTATGCAAAAGGGAGATTCCTCAAAAATCGTTGTATTTAAGAATTTTATATTTTTCTTCAAATAGCAGAAACTTGAATTAATTAACCGTTATCAGGCGGAGGTAATTTATAAACCACCGTCAGTCCGTCTCTCACCGGCAAGATGACTTTTTCTGTCCGCGTGTCGGCTGCGAGCATTTCGTTGAAACGTATGATTTCCTGCGTATGCCTGTCGGCAGAATGTGGCGTTTGCAATACTTTTCCTCCCCATAAAGTATTATCTGCAAGGATTATGCCGCCACTGACGACTTTGTCGAACACTGTATCGTAATACGCGCAGTATTCACGCTTGTCGCCGTCAATAAAGGCCATATCAAACTGTCCGTCAAGCGATGGAATAATGTCTAAAGCGTTACCGATATGCAAGTGTATTTTGTTTTTCAGAGGGGATTTATCGAACTGTTGCCGAATAAAATCTTCCATTTCGTCGTCCGCTTCAACAGTATGGATTTCGCCGTCGCCGGCCAGTCCTTCGGCAAGACAAAGCGTAGAATATCCGGTGAAAGTCCCAATTTCAACAATCCGCTTTGGACGCAACATCCGGACAAGCATTTTAAGCAGCCGTCCCTGCAAATGCCCTGCAATCATACGCGGATTGAGCAACCGAATATTTGCCGTCCTGTCGAGTTCGGTCAGCGCCGACGGTTCTCTGTCGATATGTCGCTTGATATATTCTTCAAGTCCTTCCAACTGTGTCAACGGTATTAACTGTGGTTGTTAACTGTTTTACAGCTTCAATAGCGAGACGGTAGGAATCCATACCAAAACCGGCTATCGTTCCCTTGCAGGCTGCAGCTAACAGGGAATCTCGGCGAAATTCTTCACGGGCGTGAACGTTGGATATGTGTACTTCTATGACCGGTGTTTTTACGCTTTTTATTGCATCGTGGATCGCGATGGAAGTGTGGGTATATGCGCCTGCATTTAACACTATTCCGGAAAAGGAAAAACCTGTTTCGTGGATTTTGTTAATGATCTCTCCTTCCACGTTTGACTGATAATAAAAGATCTCCGTATCGGGAAATATGTGTTTAAGTTCTTTAAGATATTCGTCAAATGATGTGGCGCCGTAAACGCCCGGCTCGCGAACGCCTAAAAGGTTCAGATTGGGACCATTGATGATTTGTATTTTCATTATAGAATTACTTTTTCTTTTTGGGATAACAAAGATACATAAAAGTTTTCAGTCTTTGGGAAAAGATATAAAAAAGACGCTTTAGGACAGAGTTTGTAACCCAACTCGTACCACCTAAAATCGAAAGACAAAGGGAAGCGTGATTTGTCCGAAATTGGCTGCCTACTGTCTGATATTGTCTATGTTGCATAAAACTCAAAAAGTATTGCGGGTATTCAAAGCCGAGTGTTGAGCATCGGAGACGGCTCTTTTCGTATCGAATTTTGATGCACGGAAGCGTTTAGTCAATTTCCGAAAAATTTGCGGAATAACATTATTCTCATATTAATCTTATTATTATGTCGTATATTTGCGGCTTAAAAAAGACTTGGAATGATAAAACTTGTTATTTTTGACCTTGACGGAACACTGTTGAATACCCTGAACGATTTGGCCGAGAGCACCAATTATGCCTTGTCGCAGCAGAATTTTCCAACGCATCCGGTAGAAGACTATAAATTCTTTGTGGGAAACGGTATCAACAAACTCTTTGAACGGGCGCTTCCCGAAGGTGAGAATACGGCGGAAAATATGCTTCGCATCCGGCACGATTTTTTGTCTTATTACAGGAAGCACAATACGGATTATACGACGCCTTATCCGGGCATTCCCGAATTGTTGAAGCAGTTACAACTACGGAACATTCTACCGGCGGTTGCGTCGAACAAATATCAGGAAGCGACGGATAAACTGGTAACGCATTATTTTCCGCAGGTATCGTTTGTCAAAATACTGGGACAGCGTGAAGGTGTTGCACCGAAACCAGACCCTGCCGTCGTGAATGAAATCCTTGCATCTGTCCCTGTTTCCCGTGATGAAGTTTTGTATGTGGGCGATTCGGGTGTAGATATG
>JAIRYM010000098.1 GCA_031267615.1 Dysgonamonadaceae bacterium | reverse complement strand
AACATCCGCATTCCAAATTGTCGAATTGTACAGGGAAAACAATATAGAGGGTACTGCGCTTCGAAACAAACTTATTTTTATGGCTTTAAGGTGCATATTATTATTTCCTCCGAAGGAATTTTACAACGGGAAATGCTCATGATTTGGAAGGAATAAAGCAATTGCCTTTGAATCTTCCTCCTCAAAGCGAACTCCTTGCCGACAGTGCATATACCGATTATGTTACCGAAGAAATGATGGCTGATCAGTAAATCACTCTCCTGCCCGCCAGAAAATCCAATTCCAAACAACCTCACAATCCCTGTTTGGAATACCTTATCGCTAGTGGAAGAAAGCGTATTGAAACGGCTTTCAGCGATATTGCCAAATATTTGCCTAAAACAATTCATGCAGTTACTGAAAATGGTTTCCTTATTAAGTTAATTGCTTTCATTTGGGGATATACTTTTGATAAATTATATAACGTAGATAAATAGCAACTTGAATTAATTATTTAAACCCTGTAATATTGAGTGATGTTTTTTAGAGAAAATCACTACCAATGAATCATTTATATCAAAGTAAGAATTGCGACTGCAAGATGCGTTAGTCCTCAGAAATACAAAATTATTTTCATTATAATTTTTACGCTTTTGGTTCTTCGGGGGCGATAAAATAATCAAAAAAAGCAGCTATCCCGAAAGGGTAGCCGCTTTTTTTGATTATCAAGCAAGTTAGGAATTACATCATCCCGCCCATTCCGCCGCCCATTGGAGGCATCGCGGGCGCTGGGTGTTCTTCTTTTTTCTCGCTGATGACACATTCGGTGGTGAGGAACATTCCTGCGATGGATGCTGCGTTTTCGAGCGCTACGCGGGTTACTTTCGTAGGATCAATGACACCCGCTTTGTAGAGGTTTTCGTAAACATCAGTGCGGGCGTTATAACCGAAATCGGCTTTGCCTTCCTTCACTTTCTGAACTACAACGGCACCTTCTTTGCCGGAGTTTTCGACAATCTGACGCAAAGGCTCTTCGATAGCGCGTTTCACAATTTCGATACCGGTGGTTTCATCTTCGTTCTCGCCTTTCAGTTCTTCGAGTTCGGCAATTGCGCGGACATATCCTACGCCGCCACCGGGAACGGTACCTTCTTCAATCGCTGCGCGTGTTGCGCTCAAAGCATCGTCCACACGGTCTTTCTTTTCCTTCATTTCAACTTCCGAAGGCGCTCCTACGTAGAGAACTGCCACGCCGCCTGCAAGTTTGGCAAGACGTTCCTGTAGTTTTTCGCGATCGTAATCCGAAGTAGTGGTCTCAATTTGTGATTTGATTTGATTAACGCGGGCTGCGATGCCTTTTTTGTCGCCCGCGCCGTTGACAATCGTAGTGTTGTCTTTTGTTACCGAAATTTTTTCGGCTGTACCTAGCATTTCAACGGTTGTACCTTCGAGTTTCAACCCTTTTTCTTCGGATATGACAACGCCGCCTGTCAAAACGGCAATGTCTTCGAGCATCTCTTTGCGGCGATCGCCAAAGCCCGGAGCCTTGACGGCGCAGATTTTCAAAGAACCACGCAGACGGTTTACAACCAATGTTGCAAGAGCCTCACTGTCAATGTCTTCTGCAATAATCAACATCGGACGACCTGTTTGAACGGTTTGTTCCAAGATTGGTAGAATGTCTTTCAGAACCGAGATTTTTTTGTCGTAGATGAGGATGTACGGATTTTCGAGTTCGGCTTCCATTTTTTCGGTATTTGTAACGAAATAAGCGGAAATATAGCCGCGGTCGAACTGCATACCTTCAACAACATCAACGTATGTATCGATGCCTTTTGATTCTTCGACTGTAATGACTCCTTCTTTTTTAACTTTTTGCATTGCTTCTGCAATTAGTTCACCAATAGTTTCGTCGCCGTTGGCAGAGATTTTTGCCACGTTTTTGATTTTTCCAAAATCGTCGCCAATAGCAACTGACTGTTTTTTCAGAGAATCAATTACTTTGACGACTGCTTTGTCAATACCACGTTTCAAGTCCATCGGATTTGCTCCGGCGGCAACGTTTTTCAGACCGACAGTGATGATTGATTGTGCCAGTACGGTGGCGGTTGTAGTACCATCGCCTGCGTTGTCGTTGGTTTTAGAAGCGACTTCTTTGACCAACTGTGCACCCATATTTTGGAACGGACAGGAGAGTTCGACTTCTTTTGCGACCGTAACACCGTCTTTGGTGATTTGCGGTGCACCAAATTTTTTGTCGATAATCACGTTACGTCCTTTGGGACCTAGAGTTACCTTCACTGCATTTGACAGTTCATCGACCCCTTTTTTCAGCAGATCGCGAGCATCAATATCAAACTTAATTTCTTTTGCCATAAATTTTGATTTTTTAGTTTTTAACTTTTTGTTCTTTGTTTAAATAATAGCCAATACATCAGATTGACGCATAATGAGATACTTTTCGCCATCGAGTTCGATTTCCGTACCGCTGTATTTGCCGTATAGAACCTTGTCGCCTGCTTTGAGTACCATTGATTCGTCTTTGGTACCGTCACCTGTTGCGATGACTTCCCCTTTGAGGGGTTTTTCTTTTGCGGAATCGGGGATGATGATACCTCCCAAAGTTTTTTCTTCCGCTTCTGCCGGTTTAACCAGCACTCTGTCTGCTAATGGTTTTACATTCATTGCTTTAATGTTTTAAAAATTATTGTTTAGAATTAATTTTAATTTAACGACAAAATCCCTGCGAATTCTGTGCCAAAGTATCAAATATGACAAAATGGCATTTATTTAAAATTGTTTTAATTAAATATTGCTGTAAAGATACCTTTTTATACTCTTTTTCGGAGTTTTCTCAAATTCATTAGGATATAACTGAATTGTTGAAATTTTTTCATACGAGGCAACCATATTATTTAAATCTGCCTTATTTTTTTCCATCATCAACGGAAGGTCCTCGTGAGAAATGCCCGTCTGAGCAAGCGATTCGTAGTCGGGATAAACAAGCGCAATAAGTTTGTTGCCTTTTTCCAATACGAGACTTTCCATCACGAAAGGTAAATTATTGAGTTTTGCTTCAATTTCTTCTGGATAAATATTTTGTCCACTCGAACTCAAAATCATACTCTTTGAACGTCCACGAATAGAGAGATTTTTTTTTCTGTCGATAGTTCCTAAATCGCCTGTGTGCAACCAGCCGTCTTCGGTAAAAACAGCATTGGTAGCCGTTTGATTTTTGTAATAGCCAATCATAACGTTTTGTCCTCGTGTTTGGATTTCACCCGCAATGCTCTGTGGGTCTTCCGAATCAATTCGTACTTCCATACACGGCAGCACTTTACCGCAAGAATGAGGTATAAATTCCGAAGGGTCTGCCTCAAAACTGATAAGAGGCGCACATTCCGTCATTCCGTAACCAACACAGAAAGGAAATTTTATCTTTAAGAAGAAATCTTCAACTTCATTATTGAACGGTGCGCCGCCAATGACTACAAGTCGGCATTTACCTCCAAGCGCAGAAATCAGTTTACGTCTGAATTGTGCATAAATCTGATTATCAAGTACAGGAACGTTTAATGCAAGGCTGATAGCACGTTTACCAAGCATTGGCAGAATCATATTTTTATATATTTTCTCAAAAATCAGCGGGACAGAAATAACAACCTCGGGACGCACTTCTGCAAATGCCTGTAACAAAATTTTTGGGGCTGGCGTCTTGCCGAGATAAGTTGTATGTACGCCCTCTGTCAGTGCATAGAAAAAATCGAAAGCAGCGCCGTAGGTATGCGCAAGCGGTAAGAAAGACAACATTCTGTCGCCTTTTTGCAGATGTATGTCGGTATGAGCAAAATTCATATTTCCTGACAAATTGGCACCAGAAATCATTACACCCTTGCTAAAACCCGTTGTCCCCGAAGTATAGTTCAAAACAACCATATCGCTGTCAGGTTGGTTAGAATATATAATGTTTGTAGGTCCAAAACCGTTTGGATACTTAATGTCAAACTTCTCATCAAGATTTTGAAGTATTTCATTAAGTCTTTCTCCTTCTCGCTGATACAGCATACGGTAATCTGTCAGCGAAATAACACCCTTCAGTTCGGGCATACTGTTTTCGTTCAGAGTTTCCCAAATTGAATCAGCGGAAAACAACAAGACAGAATCGGAATGATTGACAATATGCGCTATGTCATTGGCATTAAAATCGTGAAGAATCGGAACGATGACAGCGCCGTATGTAATAGTAGCAATATGCGCAATTGCCCATCGACTGCTGTTTTTGCCTATTATCGAAATCTTCTCGCCCTTACATATTCGACATTCTTCAAACAAGATATGTAAACGAGCAACTTGTCGAGCAACGTCGCCGTATGTAAACACTTTCGAAGAGCCAAAATCGTTCATTGCATGCAACTCAAAATTTTCGGCAAAACTACGTTCATAAAGTTTTATAAAAGTCTTCTCTGTATTTTTCTTTTTATTTTCCATCGCACATTTTTTTACACAGTATTCTGTTGTCCGCTATATCTTTTAAACTCATGCCTTTTTTATCTTTTTCCGACAGCAACAGAATTTCTTTTTCTACCGGGAATTGTATGGCAATATCCATATCGAAACAGTTGAGAGTGCGTTCCGAAGCCGGCGAATAAATATTATCTACTTTATAGGAAAATACTGCTGTTTTGCTCAACACGAGAAAACCGTGTGCAAAACCTCGCGGAATAAAAAATTGAAGATGATTATCTTCAGAAAGTTCTACTGATTCATATTGTCCAAAAGTAGGTGAATTTTTACGGATATCAACTGCAATATCCCAAACTTTGCCTGCTATGACGCGAACAAATTTTGCCTGTGCCGCATCTCCTTCCTGATAGTGCAATCCGCGAAAAACACCAAAAGATGACTTCGATTCGTTGTCCTGAATGAAATACACTTTGCCAATATTCTGCTCAAATTCTTCTTTCTTCCATGTTTCAGTAAAATAGCCGCGTGTGTCAGCAAATATTTTTGGTTCAACAATCCATAATCCGGATATTTTTAATTGAGTATAAGTCATTATTTATTTGGTGTTACAATAAGATTTAATTCGTCCAACTGTTCTTGTGCCAAAGCTGACGGAGCATCCATCATCACATCGCGACCGGAATTGTTTTTCGGAAAAGCTATGCAGTCGCGGATAGAATCAAGTCCGGCAAAAATAGAGACAAACCGGTCGAGTCCGAAAGCTATGCCGCCGTGAGGAGGCGCTCCGTATTTGAAAGCGTTCATCAGGAAACCGAACTGCAAGTCTGCCTTCTCGTGCGAGAATCCAAGTGTAGAGAACATTTTATGCTGAAGATCGCTGTTGTGTATCCGAATAGAGCCTCCGCCGATTTCCACGCCGTTGATGATCATATCGTAGGCATTAGCGCGGACGGCTGCCGGATTGCTGTCTAAGAGCGGAATATCTTCCGGTTTGGGACTTGTAAACGGGTGATGCTTGGCGAAAAAGCGCCCTAATTCCTCATCGTATTCGAGTAAGGGAAAATCGGTAATCCAGAGACAGCTGAAAGTGTTGCTTTTCAAACCGAGCCGCGCGCCCATTTCGAGGCGGAGTTCGCATAACTGTTTCTGTGTCTTTTCGGTTTTGCCGCAAAGGATGAGAAGCAAGTCGCCTTCTTTGGCTCCTGCGCGTTCTGCCCAGAGTTTAAGGTCGTCAGGCGAATAGAACTTGTCGACCGATGATTTTATCAAGCCGCCGGATTCGAGGCGAACATAAATCAGTCCGCCGGCGCCGGTCTGCGGACGCTTCACAAACTCGGTCAATTCGTCTATTTGCCTGCGGGTGTAGGATGCGCAATTGTCTACGCAGATTGCACCGACGTATTCAGAGTTGTCGAACACTCCAAATCCTTTGCCGGCTGTCAAATCTTTGATTTCAACAATCTTCATTCCAAAGCGTGTATCGGGTTTGTCGGAGCCGTAAAACTTCATGGCGTCTGAGTAGGAAAGGCGAGGGAATGACGGCAGTTCAACGCCCTTTATGGTCTTGAAAAGATGTTTTGTTAATCCTTCAAATATATTCAATATATCTTCCTGTTCGACAAATGACATTTCGCAGTCGATTTGAGTAAATTCGGGCTGGCGGTCGGAGCGAAGGTCTTCGTCCCGAAAACATTTTACTATCTGGAAGTAGCGGTCGAAGCCGGAGACCATCAGCAACTGCTTGAATAGCTGCGGGGACTGTGGGAGGGCATAGAATTGTCCGGGGTTCATTCTCGAGGGGACTACGAAGTCGCGCGCGCCTTCCGGGGTTGAGGCGACGAGGACCGGGGTTTCTACTTCGAGAAATCCGAGGCTGTCAAGATATGTGCGAACGGCAAATGCTATCCGGTGACGGAGCTCAAGATTCTGACGGACTGCCTGACGGCGAAGGTCGAGGTACCGGTATTTCATCCTGAGATCGTCGCCGCCGTCGGTATCGGTCTCGATTGTGAATGGAGGGGTTTCCGAAGGATTCAGAACTGTCAGCGCGCTGACTGTGATTTCTATATCGCCCGTCGGGAGGTTGGGATTCTTGTTTGTGCGCTCCGAAACTTTGCCCTGCGCCTGAACTACCCATTCGCGGCCGAGGCGTCCGGCTTCTTCGCACAGCGCTGCGTTTTTTTCATTATTGAATACTAGCTGCGTGATGCCATAGCGGTCTCTGAGGTCTGCAAAAATCATGCCGCCGAACTTGCGCACCTTGTGAATCCAGCCTGAGAGGATGACTTCCTGATTGATATTTTCCTGACGGAGTTCGCCACAGTTTTTTGTTCTGTACATAACGTTTTATTTTGGGTACAAAGTTAATATAAAATTTTTAAATATAAATATTCTGTAAAAAAAAACATTTTTAAATAATTGATAAACAGTGTTTTCGGGCTTTAACCCCGGACTTTCGGGCTTTAACCCGGGACTCTCGGGCTTTAACCCGGGACTCTCGGGCTTTAACCCGGGACCTTCGGGCTTTAACCCGGGACCTTCGGGCTTTAACCCGGGACCTTCGGGCTTTAACCCGGGACCTTCGGGCTTTAACCCGGGACTCTCGGGCTTTAACCCGGGACCTTCGGGCTTTAACCCGGGACTTCTGTTTTATTTAAAAAAACCTGAGTAGGCGACGCCGACTGAAACGGAGTTTTCATCGTTGTACGGGTGTTTTAATATGCCGGCTGAGTATTCTGCCTTAATTACTATGTCGCGCATCGGGAAGTAGTTGACGCCGGCTACCGCTCGCTGACGACCGCACCATTCTTCGTCGCTTATGCTTGCCGCGGTCCGGAACATGGAGTCGTAATATTCGTATCTCACGAAAATATAGAGGCGGGAACGGACGGAACGGGCGGCGTAATCTGTTATGAATGAGAGGACGTCGTAACCGGCTTCGATTCCTGTCGCAATCGCGTCGGAGGCAATGCCGGTCTTTGGGGTTGGCGACGCTTTGGACAGGGTGCGGTTGTATTTGGAGATGGCTTCGGAGTCGCCGAGGTGGCCGTAATCGAAATAGCCGCGGGATATTATATTGTGTGCCCTGTATTCGAAGTCAAAACTTCCGGCTGATACTGCGCCTTTTACGTTTTTGTATCTGTCGCTGTAGGTTGGCATCAGGCTGTTGCCGAAACTGTGCCCGTAATAGCCGCTTACGCCCATCCTGAGTCCGTTTACCGTGTAATTGTCGACGCGGATTGCGGCAGCGTATTTGTTTGCTACCCTGAATTCGTAGGGGGAGGAGGAGGCTTTGGCGATCCAGTCTTCATTGCCGAAAAGGTCTGAGTCGAGGGACGGGAGGAGCTGTATTTCGTATCGCCAGTCTTTTACGCGTCCCCAGACTGCTATTCCGGTCTCGTGCCAGGTGCACGGCAATATTTTGCTTTCTCCTTCGGGGCGGTAAACGGTAAAAAATTGCGTTGGGAGATGGTTCCCGTTCGTCAGCCCGACCGGCACAACGATATGACCGATCCTCACATTAAGCGCGCGTGAAAAGGTTTTTTCTATCCAGAACTGCTCAATGGTTACCTCTCCTCCTCTCTCTGTTTCGGATTCGTATTCGCCGCTTTCTTCTGCTTCTATTTCCATTGCGACTTCGGGACCGCCGTGTTCAAATTCGATCTCGGAGTTCATGCGCCATCCGTTACCGAATTCGTATCCGGTAAAAAATACTATGTGTGGCAGGTCGAACCGTCCGTGAGAAGGATCGTTCCGATAGCTGTCGGGATACATGTACCGGAATGGATTCCCGCTGTAAAAGTTGCGAGTATAATTTGCCTCGCCGTAGCCTCCGAGCGACAGGCGCTGAGACTTTACATCTGCGTCGTCGTCCGCCCTCAGTCCGGCTGTTGACGCCAGGCTTGCGATACTGATCGCGATGATAATAAGGTATTTAATTTTTCTTTTCATGTTTAATATAAAAACTGTGCAAAGGTACACATTATATATATGGTTAGAAATAGCAGGAATATATTAATTTTTATATGTTATGTAGTCTCTTTCTGCTATTTTTTATTTTATCCCGATGATTCTGACCGGTCCTGTGAGTCCGGATTCTAATAACGGACTGTCGGCGCGATATTCTCTGTTTGTTGTGAAGGTGTATCTGCCGCTGGTGCGGGGTTCGCCGTTCAGAAGCCAGTCGGGCCATTTGTTTTCGTGAGCTTCGTGATCGCGGTAGTTTGCGTCTGCGGGATATTTTTCGTCACCTATGAGGCGGTTAGCCCAAAGATTGACGACTTCGACGGTGATACTGTTTTCTCCGGATTTCAGCGCGCCGGTTATGTCTACAATCCAGGGGGATGTCCAGACTGTTCCGAATTCTTTGCCGTTAATACTGACTTTTGCAATATTTTTTACATTCCCAAGGTCAAGGTAAATGGTCTTGTAGTTTTTTATCTCATTTAATTCGTTTATTGTTGTGGAATAAATGGCGGTTCCTGAATAATATTTGATACTGTCGTTATCGTTTTTAGACCAGTCCTCAAGAGTGTTGAAGATTACTTTCTCGGGTCCGCCCCACTTCGGATCAAACCTGACTTCCCACGGGGATTCGACGGTATATATCTCCTCTGGTTCGGGAAAATTTTTCTCTGCGGTATTGTGTGTCGCAGATTTTTTGCCTGACGGCTTCCTGAAGATGATAAAGAAGCTTTCGTAAGGGTAAAATCTTACAGGGATTTCGGTGCAGCCGTTTTTTTCGCTGTATTCTGGCAAATAGCAGCGATCTCCGGTCACGGGATTCCAGAGTTCGGGCTTAAAGCCGGTGATACGAAACGCAGCGACAGTTTGCTGTATCGTATCTGTTCTGTTGGAAATGAAATATATTTCCTCTGTTGCCGTCGTTCGGTGGGTAAATCGTACTTCGCCTCCGGATACAAAGTCGGGAGGCGTGGTTTTTCCCAAAATTCCGGCGGTAACCTCGTAAGGCGGGTAAAGATTGTCCGTCTCTCCCTTGTATTCTATAAAATTACTCATCTTTATTATCTCATCTGCAAGGGTAATGACTTCTTCATCACAGTATGGATAACCGGAAAGACTGGGTGATTTGACCGGCAGACTGCCTGTTATCTTTGCGCCTTCGGAGATCATCTTTTTGATTTTGCCGAGCAGCGCGGGCGTCATGGTTTCTATCGCCGGTAAAACGACAAGTCTGTATTCTGCGCCGCCTGGGAGCACTACGATACTGTCTCTGACCTCAGCTTTCATGAATATGCCAGGCGTGCAGCCGTCGAAGTTATAACCTCGGCGGTCGGGCATCATGGATGTGTTGCGGGAGTTTCTGTATTTCTTAATATCTGGCTCATAACATTCTGTTGCAGAGACAGGTGGAAGGAAGACATGCGGCGCTCCTTCGGGGATGAGATACATTACGTCGGCTACCGTTCTGCCCTGCTGGAGCATAAACTGACAGCGGCTGACGTATCTGTGATAGGCGTCGGAGAGATACCACCAGGTCTGGCCTCTGTCCCAGTGAACGCCATATATTCCCATCGTCATTCCGGGACGGAGACTGTCGGCGAGCGGCTGATGCTCAAATGTGTGATACATAAACCGGTTTACGCCGCCTGCAAACGCCCAGTCGCCTTCATTCTTCACAGACGCGGGGTGTTGCCTGTAACCGTCAAAAGCGCAGGTAAAAGATTCTGCGGGGCATACAGGCTGACCGATAATATGTGCAGCCGATGTTCCCTCAAAGATGCTGAACGCTGAGTTGAAACTAATTTCGTTTTCCTGAGTGCTCCAAAATTCGCACATAGGTATATCGCCCGCTGCGCCGAGTTCTACGTCTGATGTGGGGTTTAAATCATAAGGTTCGATGGATAACTTAAGCCCGTAGTTGGAGGCATATTTTTTTATATATCCGATATGCTGTTCTATGACAAGTTCCTGACAGGTTGTGCGGAGATCCCAGAGGAATCGCTCGCTTATCTCGCGGCTTTCGACTATTAAGCCTGCATAAACGGGATAATATGGTTTGGGATCGTAACCTCTTTTACGGATAAAATGTTCTCTGAGATTCGGCGTCCAGTTCTGCGCTCCCATTTCCCAGGAATCGAAATGAAGCAGTTTAATGCCGCCTTTATTTTCAGATGCGTGTTTGAAGCTTGCGCGTTTGAACAGTTTTTCTGTGAAGTTATTCAGATGATCGCGGATAGCTGTCGAATCGAGTTTGTCTGATTCAAAACCGATACCTGGAAGTGGCGCAGGTCGGGTGGCTGATCCGTTGTTCGCAGCGCCGAAACGCATAATCGTCCAGTTACCTTCCGGAGCGTTCCAGTTTATTGTTCCGTCAGGCTGGAGGATGTGTGAAAGGTCTGTAATTTGTGTCGTATCTATCGCAACATCGCCTTCCTTTGTGTCGAGATAGCCTGAAAGTGTTATATATTGTGGCACTCCGTATACGGAACTGTATGGTTTTCGATAGTAAAGCGCCCTCTCGTCAATTTCTGGAATGGTGAGATATTCACGTCCTGAAACTGATGCGGTATCAATTCTTGTAGCGCCTGCGGGAACTGCCAAAACGGTTACGTCTTCATAATAATTTTTCCATTTATCTCTCTCTTTTTCAGTGCCGAATGATCCTTCTCCAAAGAAAGGCTTTCTGGGCGCTGGGCGTGGTAAAACAACTGTCTGCACTCCTTTTCCGCCTTTTATGTCAGTCATTGTATATACAAGGTGTTGCATCGACTTGTTTCCCTCTACCCACGGACCGCCAGAGCCGTTCCATCCGGGACCGATGCCGACAGCCATTACGATTCCGAGACGTTCACATTCTCTGACGGCGTGAACAAAACAGTCCTGCCATTCTTCGCTCATATAATCAACTGTGCCTCTTGGGATTCCGATACCGACTTCAAGAAAAAGAACATATCCTATTCCTGCTTTTTTCATAGATTCAAGGTCTTTCGTTATGCCTGATTTAGAGATGTTTCCATCCATAAAATACCAGTAAACGCCGGGTCTTGCGCTGTCCGGAGGATTTACAAAGCCGGATTCGATCTTAGACATTCTGTTGCATCCAGTTAAAAAGGTTACAGTACAGATAATTAAAAGGAGAAAATTCTTCATACAGATAAACATTTTAATTTTCTGCAAAGGTAAGTATTTTTTTTAAAAACAGCAAATAAAAAATTTTTTTTAAAAAAAGTCGAAAAAAATTTGGTGGTTAAAAAAAAATGTATTACCTTTGCATCTCGTAAGACAACAGTTAATATGAAAAAAGACAGTTTACATATCGTCATCACAGCATTTAAGGCAGTAATTATGAATATTTTAATGCAGTTCGCAGGCGTCTCCAAATTTTTCGGGAATATCCTCGAAAATTTAGAGAAGGTTATTAAAAGTTTCGCAAATGTTAGCAAAACTTTTGGGGATATGCAAAAAAGTAATATAAGTATAAATAATATTTTCGGGAATATTCTCAAAAATTATGGGAACGTTATCAAAAGTTTTGGGAATACTCTAAAAAGCCATGACAGTTTATGTAAAATTTTTGGGAATGTTCTCAAAAGTTTTGGGGATATTCCTGAAAATTTAGTAACCGTTCGCACAAATTCAGTATATACATATATTTAAAAAGCAAAAAAAAATAATTTATAAAAAAATATTAACAATAAAAAAAAGAATATTATGAATACAAAAGACTACATCCCAAAGAGAGAAGAAGATTTTTTTTACTGGCAGAAGAACTTCATTACCACAATAACAAATTATGGCGCAGAAGATTATATGCCGCCCGCAAGTTATCACGAGCTTATGCGTCTTAATGACGATTATGAGAAAAAATACGCAATCACAGCGGATAAGTCAAGAAGAACGTCGGTAACAATACTGAGCCGTCAGGAAGCGCGCGCAGTGTATGAAAAATACACTAGAAAAATAGCGCAGACATATTTAGTAAGAAATCCTGATCTTACAAACAGCCAAAAGCTTGCGTTAGGACTTCACGTTCCGAAAACATATCGCAACCCGTCACCGGTAGCAACAGAATCACCTGATGTAAATGTAGATACATCAATATTAGGACGTCTCCTCTTCCGTTACTATGAACGGGGACACTCTCACAGAAAAGCAAAACCGGAAGGTCAGCACGGCATAGAATTTGTATGGGTACAGAGTGACGTTAAGCCTACACGCTGGGAAGAACTGATACATTCATCTGTAAGTACAAAATCACCCCTGATTCTGGAATTTGAAAACGACATGAGAGGAAAGACAATCTATTTCGCTCTGAGATGGGAGAATACACGCGGACAAAAAGGTCCCTGGACAGAAATTCTAAGCTCAATCATTCCGTAATATCACAGAACAGAAACAACAATGTTTGAAAACTTAAGCGAAAAACTCGAACGCTCATTCAAACTCCTTAAAGGAGAAGGAAAAATAACGGAAATCAATGTCGCAGAAACCCTCAAAGACGTCCGTAAAGCGCTGCTTGATGCAGATGTAAACTATAAAGTCGCCAAAACCTTCACAGACACGGTAAAAGCAAAAGCGATCGGTCAGAACGTACTTACATCTGTCAGACCCGGTCAGCTGATGGTAAAAATCGTTCACGACGAATTAGCATCCCTAATGGGCGAAAAAGCAGTCGAACTTAACCTGAAATCCCATCCATCCATCATCCTGATGTCAGGACTCCAGGGTTCCGGCAAAACCACCTTCTCCGGTAAGATAGCACGGATGCTCAAAGAAAAGAAAAACAAAAAACCGCTGCTTGTCGCCGACGACATTTACAGACCAGCCGCAATCGATCAGTTAAAAATCATCGGCGAACAGATTGGAGTAAAAGTATATGCAGAGCCAGACAGTAAAAATCCGGTTCAAATCGCCCAAAACGCAATCAGGCACGCAAAACAGGAAGGACATGACATAATAATCATCGATACCGCCGGACGCCTTGCCGTTGACGATGCAATGATGAACGAAATAACCGCCATCAAAGAAGCCGTTCGCCCCGACGAAACGCTGTTCGTTGTCGACGCAATGACCGGTCAGGACGCCGTAAACACAGCAAAAGAATTTAATGAAAGATTAGACTTTGACGGAGTAATACTGACTAAACTCGATGGCGATACCCGCGGCGGCGCAGCGCTATCAATCCGAACGATAGTCAACAAACCCATAAAATTTGTAGGAACCGGCGAAAAAATGGAGGCAATAGACGTCTTCCATCCGACCAGAATGGCAGACCGCATATTAGGTATGGGCGACATAGTTTCACTTGTCGAGAAAGCTCAGGAACACTTCGACGAAGAAGAAGCCACCCGCATTCAGAGAAAAATAGCCCGCAACCAGTTAGACTTCAACGACTATCTCTCTCAGATTCAAAGCATCAAAAAAATGGGCAATTTCAAAGACCTTGCATCAATGCTTCCAGGCGTAGGAAAAACAATTAAAGAACTTGATTTTGACGACAAAACATTCAAGACCATAGAAGCAATAATCAAATCAATGACCCCTTCCGAGAGAAAAAATCCCTCATTGCTCAACGGACCCCGCCGGCTTCGCGTAGCACAAGGCAGCGGCACTACGCAGCAAGAGGTAAGCAATCTGTTAAAACAGTTTGAAAAAACGTGCAACCTCATGAAGATGATATCTACATCTAAAATATTAGGAAAAGTACCGAAACTTAACAGAAAATAAAACAGGGACGCCATGCAAATAATTGACGGAAAAAAAATAGCCGCCGAAATAAAGGCGGAAATAGCCGCCGAAGTAAAGCAAATCATCGCCTCAGGAGGAAAGCAGCCACATTTAGCCGCAATTCTTGTCGGACACGACGGAGGCAGTGAAACTTATGTTGCAGGCAAAGTCAAAGACTGTGAAGACTGTAATTTCAAGTCCACTCTTATTCGCTTCGAAGATAGCGTGACGGAAGAAATACTTATCTCTGAAGTCAGGAAACTGAACGCCAATCCCGACGTAGACGGATTTATAGTCCAGCTTCCCCTACCCCGCCACATCAACGAGCATAAAATCCTCGAAGCGATTGACTATAGAAAAGATGTAGACGGATTTCATCCCGTAAACGTAGGACGCATGTCCATCGGTCTCCCGTGTTTCATTTCCGCCACCCCGTTTGGCATCGTCGAGCTGTTGAGAAGATACAACATTGAAACCGCCGGTAAACACTGCACCGTACTCGGTCGCAGCAATATAGTCGGCAAGCCCGTCGCCTCCCTGCTGATGCAGAAAAACAATCCGGGCGACTGCACAGTAACCGTTTGCCACAGTCGCACAAAAGATATAAAAAACTATTGCCTTGACGCAGATATAATCATCGCCGCGCTTGGAGTTCCAGGTTTTTTGAAAGGAAACATGGTGAAAGACGGAGCCGTTGTAATCGATGTCGGTACTACCCGCGTCCCTGTCCCTTCATCCGAAACCAAAACAGGCTTTCGTCTGAAAGGAGATGTTGAATTTGAAGAAGTTGCGCCTAAATGTTCATTTATCACGCCCGTTCCCGGCGGAGTAGGACCTATGACCCGCGTAGCGCTGATGAAAAACACGCTACTTGCCTGTAAAGGGAATATATTCTCTGAAAACTAAAAGTTTTCCGTCAGTTATTTCTACGATAAAATTATCTGTCGCAGCCTCGTTGAGCGTACCATTCCACCAGGAGTCGAGCCTTTTGCCGTCAATGTTATAAACCAGCCCGTGAGCAGTAACCGGCACAGATGTATTAAGACTGAAAATAGAAACTTGCTGTCCGGCTACACTTTCATAAACAGCTGTTTTAAGTTGAGGAACAAACACACCATAATCCGTAAGAAGTTGAATATTGCCTTTTTCAGCATAATCGGCAATAAGGGAAAGATTCCCCAGTGTATGATCTTCACGCTTACCTGTTGCTCCGAGAACAGTAATATCGTCCCATCCACGACTGAAACAGAAATTAACCGCCTTTGTTAAATCGTTGGTTTCCTGTTCTGTTATTTGATAAAGAATTGATTTGAAGCGTTGCTTTAAACCATCGGAAATACTGTCGCAGTCGCCGACGATGAAATCCGGATTACGTCCAAATTTAAGCAGATTCTCGACAGCACCGTCGCAACATATAATATGTTTCGCTCTCCACAAAAAATCAAGAGGGATATTATTTTTGGGAAATTCTCCATCGGCAAGCACTGCCACATAAAATTCTTGCAGCAAGGGTATCATAAACGGGCGGTGCTTCTGTGATAGCTTTTTCTCCAGTTCAAAAATCCCATAAAGCCTGTAAAAATAAATGCGAGATACATCAGACCTGTAGCGTAGCCGACCGTGATAAAATAAAACGGCGCCGCAACAATATCGACAGCTATCCAGAATATCCAGTTTTCAAGTTTTTTTACCGACATAAGATACTGTCCGGTCAGGCTTGCAGCAAGAATAAAGGTATCGATCCACACGTAATTCGCTTCTTCTGGAAAAAATGTCGGGAGCCACGTGTGTAAATGCGACATAATAAACACAAGAATGATATACAAAACGAGAGAGACGACAAAAGCGAGTATTCTGCTTTTCCACGAAAGAATACTCACTACAAGTGTTTTATCATCTTTTGCCTCGCCTTCCTTCGGGTGTGTCCACCGCCACCAGCCGAAAATATTGAAACTCAAAAAAACGAGTTGCAATACTGCCGACGAATATACTCTGTGGGAGAAAAATATGCAGAGAAACAGAAGCGTGCCTGCTATCGCCAGCGGAAAGGTTAAGATTTTCTCTTTAACAGCAAGTACTATGCTGACAAAAGTAAAAATGACTGCTATAAATTCAAGGACTCCCATATCACTGTTCTATTACAATTTCAGTTCCTTCAATCTTATAATTGCCATTGCCAAGATAGCGGAAGAATCCCATTCCGCCGGTATCTTCGCGGACTGTTGCGCCAGTTTCGATCTGTCCTTTGAAATGTTGTCCTGCATTTCTCATGTACACGTTCGCTTTTTTCCCGATGGTTATTAAGCCTGACGCCTGTCCGTTGTCAATCGCTAACCCTGTGCGGGAATCAGCATAAACAGAGCCACCGTTGATGGTGATTTTGTCGAACTGTCCGTCGCGTCCGTGACCTATTGCCGTACTGCCGCCGACGCCAACAGCAATGACAGTGCCTCCATCAATAACAAGGCTACCGCCTTTTCCATCGCGTCCGCCACCGATACCTGCACCGCGGGAAGTGTCGCTTGTTCCGTAAACAATGCCGCCACTGATAACGATTTCGCCGGAACCGGAATATGCACCGCCGCCAATACCTGCTGCATAACGCCCACCGTAAGCATACAGACTGCCTGCTTCAATTCCACAAATATTCAGCCGTCCGGAACCTGACTGTTCAAGCGCAGCACGACCACGACCTGCACGAAGAATGTTTTTCCCTTCGAGAATTAATTTTACATGCGCTCCGGTAACATTGACAGGGACAGCGTCGTGAATCCTTCGGACGTCGATATTTACGTCTGAAAGTTTCAATTCTACTGTTGCAGCGCTGTCTATGGTGATGCTTGCAGTGTTTGTAGTTCCTGTAACTGTAACATTGGCGCCATTATGGATATAATAAACGCTGTCTTTATATGTCCATCCTTCGCCGTTTTCCGAGGGATTGATAACGTCAAGATTTATGAATGTGCCTTCAGACGGACGAAGCCAGCGGGCGTAAAGCGTTGTACCGCCTGCGGGGACTTCGTCGTCAGCAAAGATCCATGCTGTTTGATAATCTGAATCACGATACCAGCCGCCGAAAGCAAAATCTTTTTTATTCGGTTGAGCAGGCTCTTTAATAGTTGCACCACAAGTTGCCGTAACAGTTTTAACCGTACTGCCGCCGTTGCTGTTGAAAGTTATTTTATATGTATTTGCTTTCCACACAGCATTTAGTGTTATATCCTCCTGTCCTGCAATCAAGGTTTTTGCCTTTGGTGTAAGGTCGGGTTTTACGGCATCAGTGTTTTTTGCCCAGCCAATGAAAGTATAACCGTCTTTTTCAGGCAGAGGATCGAAAAGAGCCGTAACCTTGTCGCCGGCTCTGTACAATGATAGATCAACTGGATTTTTACCGCCTGTATTCAGATTTCCGCTGTATGTAACTGCTGCACCTTCTTTCAACTTCACGCGAATACTGCCGGAATAGTCGCCGACTCCTGTTATCGTAAGGAAATTACCGTTTTCGGACGACAGGATAAAGTCATTTCCGGGATTGAGACGTTTTCCGTCTTTGATGACGTTTAGTTTCTGCAAATCGCCGTCAAGACCTTCAATCGTTGCTCCGGAAATCCAGCGACGATAATCAGGGAAAAGATTATTTTCAAGCCAGTATCTTTTTGTAAGAATTTTTGGAATGATGAATGTGCGCGAATGAAAACCGTTATCGTTATATCCGTTGTCACTGTCAAATTTCATAAAGTTTTCGAGTGAACGGAGATTATTCCGGTCGGGATTACTGACCAGATGAGGCGAAGGAACTCCGGCACGCTCAAGGATGCGGTTATAAATCCACATACGTGCTCCCACTTCGTGCCAGATGTTGTCGTCGCCCCAGTTTTCGTTCATTACATTATGGTCTTCGGGACGGAAATATTTATCCATTCCATTATAATTTCCGTGAACAAATACGCCTACATTGTCGTAGCCTTTGCGTCCAATGAAATCTTTCCAGATAACTTTTGAGGTGTCTGATTCCCAGTCGCTGTTCCACCAGTATCCGTTGTCCCAGCCACTAACAAGGGAGCGAATCACTCCACCGGCGTCGCAATGAATTGTGTCTGCTTCATATTCGTGAATACATTGAGGATATGTGCCTGTTCTTTTAAATGTGCGTTTCGTTCCGCTGTCGTCCCAGGAGATTTCGGTATAGGGTACCTGCTCTGCTTTTGCGTCGACGTCTGCATTTACAAGTTTGTTGTGATGATAATAGTAGTCCGGCATATTTGCGAGATCGTGTCCGACAAATTCGTGAGTCCACCAATACTGCCCGCTCTGTTCTATCGACGGATTTCCGTACATGGCAAGCTGTGCGCCGCTTCTTATAGCGGAATTATCGGCAAACATGTTCCAGCCGCCAACGGAACCGTTGCTGACGTCGATAAACACAATATTATATATGTTCGGATAGTTTTGCCGTACAAGCGGCAATGTTGCGTCGGTAACCATGGCGTTCATATCGCGATGCGAATCAATTTCGGGCTTAAAGGCTGTATAGCCGATATTTCCGCGCTGATTTGACTCGGCACAGTATGCAAAAACATCGAACCAGTCTGCCAGTGGCTTCACAATATCCTGCTGTAAAAACAAATCGCTCCATGCACCTGCAAACTGTTCCCACAGTCCGCCTTTTTTCAGGTCGCTCAGATCCCATCCGTTACCGACCAGCATGATCGGAACCGGTTTCAAACCGTCTGGAAGAATGCCGTGAGAATGAAGCGTAATCAGTTCGCCATCCTTCCAGTATCCTTCATCGCTGTTAACCTGCGAAACGGTTATATTTACTGTTTCGCCGTCTGTTGAAAATAGAATGTCAGCCTCACGTTCGGTCCCCGACGAATTTTGTTCAACTTCGACCGTAACTGTCACCTTACCCTCGCATCCGTTGCCATTTTTCGGGGAAACAGAAATCCATTCCTCAGTCGCAGAAAGATTCCACCTGCGATCACATTCGAGGAAGAACTTCTTTATGCCTTCTGCATTAGAAACAGTAAGTTTACTCGCGCTTACACTGAAATTTGCGGCGCATGTTACTGCAGATACCGCAGACAAAAACATCATTGCTACAATAAGATTCAAAATTTTTTTTCTCATTATTATATTTTAATTTGTCTGTAAAATTTAGATTGAACAGGACTGTTTATTTTGTGATTCACAATCCGGCGGCAAAGGTAACATAATTTTTTAAAATATACACAGTATGAAAAAGTAAAATATACCTCTTTCGGACAAATGCCAAGTTTTAATTCTGGCGGGACAACGAATTTTTTCAATAATGTTTTTATTACATCTGATAGATTAAGTATTTTTGTTTCACTGAACGCCTTATCTGTTACCCCTCTAAATGATTTTAATGTAGCCAAAATTGAAAAAAGGAGAGATATTATGGAATATAAGCAAAGGATTGGCATCAAAAATGCATTTTTTAAAAAGATACGCTGTAATATCATTTTCTAGAAGAAGATAAGCCACAAAAAAATTGTATCACCATGATACAATCAGACGCAGGTAAAACGGAAGAAGTGAAAAAGAACGAATACCCTTATTATTAGTAGTACTTAGGCAGATGTATGATTTTTTTATACACTTTTGTAAGAATATATGATACAGAATATTGTTGGCTGGTCAATAATTTGAATATTTTTTGAAAAATATATACCTTTGCAAAATGTTTAGTGTATTTAGTGTATTGAATATAAGAAAACTGCAATTGTTAAGGACAATTAAGTTGTTAGGTGTAATGCGATTAGCCTTGATGATGATGTTGTTGTTTTATGTGATTGCTTATATATATTTGTTATCTGATAATTTGCAATTTGCAGTCGCTATTTTGGCACTATGGATTGTCATAGTTTCAAACATTCATAGTAGACGTTCAGATAAAAAATTTCTTCAAATCAATATACCCTTAGTTAATATGATTTATATCAGTGAATATCTTATTATATCAATACCCATTATTGTTTGTTTTTTATTAAATAAACAATGGATGCTTTCTTTATGTCTTGTTATTTTCTGTCTTTTAATAAATAAAATATCTATTAATGCCCGTAGAAAATCGGATACTCTTAATTCATTTATCCTGAAAAGACTTCCATTCAAAATGTTTGAATGGAAGTCTGGAGTTCGTCAATTTCATAGTTTTTTAATAATAGTATGGTTACTTGGAGCTACGTTTTCTTTTTTTGAGGCATCGGTTCCATTATGTATTTTTATAATAGGAACACTAGTGTGTGAGTTTTATAAACGAAATGAATCCTGGCAAATATTGCTCTGTTATCAAAAAAATAGCGACAAACTTTTATATAGTAAAATTAAGCAATATTTTCTGCTGTACACAGTGATAAATTTGCCTCTCATCATTATTTATTTGTTTTTTCATATTGAATTATGGTATATTGTATGTGCAGAGTATATTATATTTCTTTCTATTCATACCTATTGTATATTTCTAAAATATGCTTATTATGACCTTAATAAAAGTGAAACTAATTCGGTTTTTATGTTAATTGGATTTTTTATTGGATTAATTCCCATTACCACTCCAGTGTTATGGATAGTTTCAATTTATTTAATGATTAAGAGTAGAAATAATCTAAAATTCTATCTGAATGATTACAATTAACGGGTTAACAGTAAACTACACAAAAGACAAAAATGTTATAAATTCTTTGAACTGTGTATTTCAAGCAAATGCCATACACGGAATAGTCGGGTTAAATGGCTCTGGAAAAACGACATTATTTAATGCTATTTTTGGATTAAAAAAAGCAACCCATGGATCTGTTTTGTACAATGACCAACCACTTACCAAAAAAGATACCTCTTTTTTACCTTCTGAAAACTTTTTCTATTTCAACATAACCGGCAATGAATATCTATCATTGTTTGTTAATCCAACATTTGATACAATGCAATGGAATAAATTATTCAATCTGCCTTTAAATGGAATAATTGATAATTATTCCACTGGAATGAAGAAAAAACTTGCTCTGTTAGGAATAATTAAACAAGACAAATCTATTATTCTACTTGACGAACCGTTTAGTGGGCTTGATATTGAGATGTGTAGAATACTTCGTTTAATAATTTTAAAGTTAAAAGCAAACGGCAAGACATTTATCGTCAGTTCACATATTATGGAAACATTGACTAATATGTGTGATTATATTCATTATCTTCAAGACGGAATAATTAAACGCAGCGTAGCTAAAGATGGATTTATATCATTAGAACAAGAAATTTTTTCCTTGAAAGACCACGAAATAACCATGAAAATCAATAGCCTGCTTTGACTGTCATGGACTGAACAAGCCCTGACTGTCGGAAACTCCAGATGTCGCAAAGTTTTGTCTCCGCGACTGTCGGGGATACTAACTGCGAACAAGGTGAAGCGCCTGATGGATGTCTGATTTGATATCTTCTGTGTCTTCCAGCCCGACGGACAGGCGAAGAAGGTTGTCGGGGACGCCAGCAAGTAACTTGTGGGAGGGGCTTAAGGTGCCGTAAATGGTGGATTCGGGATGAATGATGAGCGTTTTATTGTCGAAAAGATTGGTGGCGCGCCGGATGGTGTGAAGACGATTGATGAACGAATAACAGGCGGAACGGTCTCGGAGGCTGAACGTCAGCATGGCGCCGGGGGTGGAGCCGAACTGACGGCGGCTGAGAGCATAAAACGAGTCTGATTCAAGACCGTTATAGCCGACGTGACGAATTTCAGGAACGGTGGTCAGCCAGGTTGCAATCTCGAGACAACTTTTCGACATCGCGCCGAATCGAAGATTAAGCGTCTCAAGTCCCAGGTTTTGAAGGTATGCGGTTTGTGGAGCGATAGTGGCGCCCATATTGCGGGCAATTTCCGACCGGAGCTTGGTTTGAAATGCTTTTTTACCGGTCGTTTTTGCCAGTTCTGAAAGGCGACGGCTGTGTGTCCAGTCGAAGGTCTGATAATCGAGAATGAGTCCGCCGATGCTTGTTGCGCCGCCGGATATGTATTTGGTGCTTGATACTGCTTCGATGTCTACGCCGAATTTCCGGGCATCGAAGGAGCACCAGGGTATGACCGTAGTGTCGGCTACTAAGGGTACGTTTTTTCTGTGTGCCGCTTCCGAAAGGGCTGAAAGATCGGCTACTTCGAGATGGGGATTGGAGATTATTTCGGTGAAAACAGCGCAGGTTTTTTCGTCTATCCTGCTTTCGACTTCGTTTATGTCTAATATGTTGCAGAAACGGACTTCAACGCCAAATTCTTTCAGTGTAAAGAGAAAGAGTGAAAATGTATTGCCGAACAGGTGGGGGGAGGTTACTATATTCGAGCCTGCCGAGGCGATTGTCATAAAGATGTTTGATATGGCTGCCATACCGGATGCAACTGCCATCACGTGCTGTGCGCCCGACATTGCGGCTACTCTTTGTTCATAGGCTTCCGTCGTGGGATTGGAAATACGGGTATATGTGTGTTTGCCGCTCCTGCCGAGAAATGCGGCTTCCATTTCTTCCGCGGTGTCAAATTCGAAAGCGGCGCCTGCATAGACGGGCATCGAGATTGAGCCGTGGGCGTCTTTTTTCGGGAAAGGTTGCTTCAAAACCTCTGTAAGGGGACTGTTTTCTTTTGTTGACATTGTTTTTTTTTGCTGTTAAAACGCTGCAAAGATACGAATAATTTTTTATTCATATCTTTTTAGTACCTTTGCACAAAACTGTATGCTGTATGAAAAAGAATGCTTTTATCTTTCTGATTTTGTTCCGGTCTGTTGCAATATTCGCTCAGGAATCATATAATTTGCAACGCTGCCTCGAAGCGGGTTTGCAGAAGAATTATGATATTCGTATTATTCGCAACGAAGAACGTATTTCTGCAAATAATGTATCGTGGGGGAATGTGGGATTCCTGCCGTCACTCGACTTGAATGTCGGTTATTCGGGCGATCTGGATAACCGTATAAATCAAAAATATACCGGCGGAGAGACGGATAAAAACAAAGATATTCTGAATCAGGGTGCGAATGTGGGGCTTAATCTTGCGTGGACTGTGTTCGACGGCTTGCAGATGCAAACTAATTATGAGCGGCTTAAACAGTTTCATGAAGCGGGCGAACTTAATACAAAACTTGTTATCGAAAACTGGATTGCCGGATTTGTGGCTGAATATTACAACTATGTACACCACAATCTGCAGCTTGCTAATCTGAGATACGCCGTCCTGCTGTCGAAAGAGAGAATGAGGATTGCGGCTGAAAAATACAATATCGGCTCCGATTCACGCCTCGACATGTTGCAGGCAAAAGTGGATTTCAATGCAGACAGTTCTAATCTTATAAAGCAGTATGAAGTGGTTTACAAGTCCGGCGTCAATCTCAACAGGATGATGGCGGCTGACGATGTTTCGCAAAAGATTGTTGTTTCCGATTCAATCATAGCGCTCAATTCTTCTCTTGATGAAGAGATATTGAGGCAGTCAATGCTGCGGTCGAACTATAATCTGCTGCTGTCCGCGAAGAACCGTACTGTAAGCGAACTGGATTACCGCGCGCTGAAAGGACGCAACTATCCGTACATCAAATTTAATGCCGGATATGGATATACGCTCAATACTTACGGTTCCGGTTCGCTTGAACGTATGGAAAATCTCGGACTGACTTACGGTTTTACGCTCGGATTCAATATTTTTGACGGAATGAATCGCAACCGCGAGCAGAAGAATGCAAGGATCACAATCGAGAACCGGCTGTTGCAGTACGAACAGCTGGAACAGTCCCTGCAAGCTGATCTGGCTCAAATGCTGATGGCGTATCGAAATAACCTTGATTTAATTCAGCTGGAAAGAGAAAATCTTCAATCCGCCCGCGAAAACTACGAGATAGCGATTGAGCGTTACCGTCTTGGAACTTTGTCGGGTATCGAACTTCGTGAAGCGCAAAACAGCTTGCTGAACGCTGAAGAACGTTTGTTGCAGGCTGAATTTAATACCAAGATCTGCGAGATTTCACTGATGCAGATTAGCGGACAGGCGAGTGATTATTTGAAATGATTATCAAACTTCCGATCCTGATGTTTATTGAATTATCTGCCTGATGGCGCCTGTCTCCGGATAGAAATAAATCTTAACCGGAGATTTTTTATCTTCAAACAAAGAGGTTGCAAGGATCTGCTTCTTCCCGAACTGTACAATCTGAAATATATTCTTATACATCGTTTTTATTCCTGCAAATACTTCGACGGACGCTTTCCCCGGAACGTTGTAGACGATACTCATCTGTTCTTTACCTTTCCGTTTAGTGTCTTCCGGTGTTTCCTGCATTATTTCTTCCGCACGTTTAACGTTTATGTAAACCGGTATTCCGCTTAAATCGTCCGCATCAACGATGCCTTCATATCGCGAAAAACGGAACAGCGTCTTTTTCTCTATCTCCGTCTGTGGATTTATTTCAAATCCGGCGGCGAAGGTCTCGACAGATGTGGTGCCGGTGAACAGTTCGGTCAATGCTTTTTCCTGAGATTCGAGACGATCCAGAACAATCTTCATGCCTTCGCCGTCGCGGGGTGCATTGTCGGCATTACCGGTCAGTAAATCGTTACGGCTTTCGCGAATTTCATATATGCGTTTCGCCGCGATTTCAGCCATCTTTATTGTTGAGCCCGCCTGAAAGTATTCTTCGGTGAGAGCGGATCGGGCTTCGACTGCCGGAGATGCTTTGACGGTTTTCTGTTCATTTTTCTTTGTTGATACTGACGGCGTGAAGTCTGCGTTGACTGTACAGATGATACCATCTTCTGTGAGATAAACAAACGGTGATGTTGTCTTCGACTTAAATTCTATCAGATAATTTTCTTTTGTGTCGGGAACGCCGAGACTCGTTACTTCTATTTTTTCTAAGGTAAATGTTACGCTGTCTTCGGTGATTACTGATTTGGCGTCAAGTCCGAGGAATCGTTCCGCGTAGCGTGAATATATTCCCGATTTTTGTTCGGCTTTGGTGTATTCTGCTGATATTGACAGCAGCGTTTCAGGCAGAAAGTACTGAACGCCGTAATCTGTGCTTTTTGTAGCGCTCATTTTTACGACTCTGGTTTGTGAGGACAGATTTGCTGAAAGGAGCAGGAATATTAACAGGATTTTTTTCATGCTTTTGTTTTTTTGCAAAGGTAAAGATTTTTTCTTTAAATGTTTTTTCCTGATGTTTTCTTCCTTGTAAAATAATTGTTTTTTTATTTTATAAGGTAATAACCCGACGCGGTTAAGGCGACGCCGGCAAGGATACTGATCGCGGTATAAAGAATGGCGTGCAGCCAGAGGTTTTGGGACAGCATCCGGAAGATTTCGCGGCTGAACGCGGAGAAGGTTGTGAAGCCGCCGCAAAACCCGATAACGAAAAACTGCCTGAAACTGTCTTCCAGAATATTGTATCTTGACATCGCGCCGACCGCAAGACCGGTCAGCAGACAGCCCGCGAGATTGACCGTCACAGTTGCCCACGGGAAGGTTGCGACTGATTTCCAGGGCAGCCATTCGCCGACGAGAAATCGCAGCGCTGAGCCTGACGCGCCGCCAATCGCTACTAAAAATACTGATTTCATATTGAAGGATTTTTTGTACGGGATTCGGTTTTTATTATATTTTTTTCTGCCGCCAGCTGCATCAGGTAATTATATGCAGCGTCGTATTCGTTGGGGATTACGCCGTCGAGAATTGCATCTTTGATCGCGATTTTAAGTTCGCCGACCTGAGGTCCAGGCGGCAGCCCGAAGATTTCCATGATCTGCAGCCCGTCTATCGGCGGCTGAAAGTTTCGCAGCCTGTCTTTTTCCTCGATCTCTTTTAATTTTATGCGCACGGTTCTGAAATTATTGAGAAATTTCCGGATTTTTTCCGGATTTTTGGACGTGATGTCGGCTTCACAGAGGAGCATCAGGTCGTCAATGCTGTCGCCGGCTTCGAACAGCAGACGGCGCACCGCAGAATCGGTCACCTCTTCATCCGACAGCGCCACAGGGCGCATGTGAAGCAGCACCAGGTTTTCCGCATATTTCAGCCTCTCGCCGAGCGGGAGCTTCAGCCGGGTGAAGATATTTTTCAGCATCTTCATGCCGGTGTATTCGTGAGAGTGAAATGTCCACCCGAGTTTTGGGTCAAACCGTTTGCTTTTTGGTTTTCCGATGTCGTGAAACAGTGCCGCCCACCGGAGGTAGAGATTGCCGGTCTCAGCCGACAGATTGTCAACAACCTTTAAGGTGTGGGCAAAATTGTCCTTGTGACCGACGCCGTCGCGGGTTTCTATGCCTTTAAGCGCCGTGAGCTCTGGAAGGATGATGGTTAGCAGTCCCGTCTGCTCCATGAGTTCAAACCCGACCGAGGGTCTGGGGGATAGCATTATTTTATTCAATTCTTCAGTGATTCTTTCGGCTGACACTATTTCGATCCTCTGTCTGTTTCGTTCGATTGCTTCAAACGTTTCTGCTGCGATAAAAAATCCCAGCTGCGACGCGAATCGAACGGCGCGCATCATTCTCAGCGGGTCGTCTGTGAACGTGACGTCTGGATCTAACGGGGTTTTTAGCAGTATCCGGTCTAAGTCTGCCAATCCTCCGAACATGTCAATCAGCGTGCCGAACCCGTTGCTGTTGACCTTAACCGCCATCGCGTTTATCGTAAAATCCCGTCTCGCGAGATCATCTTCGATCGTTCCGGTTTCCACTACCGGTTTTCTGGAATCTTTACTGTAAGATTCTTTTCTCGCCCCGACGAACTCTATTTCCGTGTCGCGATAATCAATGTGCGCCGTTCCGAACGTCTTGAACACGGTAAGTTTTGCCTCTCTGCCGAGCGCTTTCCTGACTTTTTCTGCGAGTTTTATTCCGCTTCCGGTCACCACGTCAATATCTTTTGATTTTCTGTTCAGGAAAATATCCCGCACAAATCCGCCGACGATATACGCGTCTTCGCCTGTCGCGTCCGCCTGTTCGCGAATAATTTCGAATATTCTGCCTTTCAGTTTCCCGTTTATTTCTGGTATTTCAAGTTCCATTATTTTTTTTTTTGCAAAGATACGAAAATAATCAAAAGTAATTAATTAATAAAAAAATTTTTTTTACTTTTTGTCCTCGCGCTTCGCGCTGCGGTCGTTTTGCTTTGATATTCCCCTTTCCACACTGTCGCAGCAGCAAAACTGCGAGTCGGCTCGTTCTCCGACAGTCGGAGAAGAAAAACTGTAGCCGGTTCGTCTCCCCGACAGTCGGAGAAGAAAAACTGTAGCCGGTTCGTCTCCCCGACAGTCGGGGAAGAAAAACTGATAGCCGGTTCGTCTCCCCGACAGTCGGAGAAGAAAAACTGCAGCCGGTTCGTCTCCCCGACAGTCGGAGAAGAAAAACTGCAGCCGGTTCGTCTCCCCGACAGTCGGGGAAGAGAATATCAAACAGTTTTTTCAGTCCGACAGTCGGGGAACAGAATATCAAACAGTTTTTTCAGTCCGACAGTCGGGGAACAGAATATCAAACAGTTTTTTCAGTCCGACAGTCGGGGACAAGAATATCAAACAGTTTTTTCAGCCCGACAGTCGGGGAAGAAAATATCAAACAGTTTTTTCTTCCATCATATATTCATTTAAATAATAATGTATAAAACGGTCCCATCCGGCTTTTCGAGAGAGGCGTCTGGCGCAGGAAGAGGCTTTTGCAGCCTGTCGGTCGTTGAACGTAGAGGCGGACAGGATGATGTCTCTTATTTTTTCTGCAACCGCGACAAAGTTGTCGTCATCCCTGTTTAAAACCGCGATTCCTTCCGTCAGATCGTTTCCTGCAATGCCGTTTTCGAGAGCCCAGAGCCCGAATCCCGCGAGGTTTGTTGTGACAGTCGGGACGCCGAAGGAAATACTTTCGTGCGGCGTGTATCCCCACGGCTCGTAGTATGACGGGAAGACCGTGAGGTCGAGCCCTGAAAGCATGTCGTAGTATTGAAGGTTGAACATTCCGTCGCTTCCGTCCAGATACGATGATACGGCTACCGTCTTCACGGCGCCCGACAACTGATTCGGGATGCTGATTCCGGGCACCAGGACGAGGAAAATTATTTCGCGCTCCGGATTTGCCTGTCTCACGAGGCGGACTGCTTCCAGAAACAGGTCGACGCCCTTGTTCCGGTATTCATTCCTGCCGCTGATTGCGACTATGAACGGTTTGCCGGAGAATTTCTCGCCCGACATCCTTTCCACAGCTTCCGTGATCAGTTTCCGCACCTTAATCCTGCGTGCGGCAAGAGTTTTTCTGTCGGGCACAAGTTCGGATTCAAAGCCATTCGGCGTTACGGCGGGATATTTGCCCAGAATCTGTTCACACTCTCTCGCGGTCAGGAGACTTACCGTAGTAAAACGTCCTGCATGATTCGCCGCCTGTTTTTCGAGCGAATGTTTAGCCTCGACATTCAGTTCTCGCGACATCTGGTCGCCGTCATAGTTCCCGAACTGTCCGTAAAGCGGTTTGCTGTTAAAACAGATCGACCGTCCGACCGTCGTTGCATGCGTCGTAAAAACCGTCCTGATGTCAGGCAACTTCTCCTTAATATAAAGGACAGCCATCCCGAGCGACCATTCGTGAAACTGAGCCGCAACCCGTTTAGTGTCTAATTTCAGGAACCGGCAAAGGCTTTCTACGGTTTTTCCTGCTGATACAGCAAACATGCAGCAATCGTCGTAATCTCCGTTCGCGTGCAGAGAATCGACGCCAAACCGTTCCCACATTCTGCGGTATACATCGTTCTTTTCTTCGAACACCGGCAAAAAATCTGTCAGCACCGTAATCGGCATTCCGGGCACATTCCATCTTCCGGTTCTCACCCTTAGCCCTTCCCCTGCAGCTTCAGATTTCCAGCCCGGGATCAGTTCCTGTTCGATAAAATCCGGATTTTCCCTGTCCTTCCACAAGTCGGGACCGATAAAGATTAGATTTTTCCCAAAAAACTTCTGCATAGTTTTCACCTTCGTCGAGATCACGGTATAGATCCCTCCGACCTTGTTGCACACTTCCCACCCCGATTCAAACATAAACTCGGGCAGCATTTTTTCTGTTTTCTTCATCCCTGTCTTTTATTTTCGGACAAAGGTACGCAATTTTCACCGTCGATATTTTTTTTACACAAATTCGCGATCATTGCGCAATTTTTATTACCTTTGTACTTCGAAAACAGAGACAAATCAAAGAAACAAGGATATTATAACTAAATTTTATGGAAAAACAGAAGAAATTTTTGACGTGCGATGGAAATCAGGCTGCGGCTCACATCGCATACATGTTCAGCGAAACCGCTTCGATCTATCCCATCACCCCCTCATCGACCATGGCAGAATATGTTGACGAATGGGCGGCTTCCGGAAGAAAGAACATTTTCGGCGAAACCGTCCGCGTGGATGAGATGCAATCCGAAGCCGGCGCTGCCGGCGCCATGCACGGCGCTTTGCAGGGCGGTACGCTCTCTACCACTTTCACCGCATCGCAAGGATTGTTGCTGATGATTCCCAACATGTACAAAGTGGCCGGCGAATTATTACCCGGCGTTTACCACGTTTCGGCGCGCGCACTCGCGTCTCACGCGCTCTCTATTTTCGGCGACCATCAGGACGTAATGGCAGTCCGGCAAACCGGTTGCGCCCTCTTTGCCACCGGCTCGGTACAGGAAGTCATGGATTTGGCGGCCGTCGCTCACCTGTCGGCGATTAAGTCGCGCGTACCTTTCGTACACTTCTTCGACGGTTTCCGTACTTCCCACGAAATACAGAAAATCGAACAGTTGGACAACGAAGATTTGGCACCGCTGATTGATGGAAAAGCCTTAGCCGCGTTCCGCCAACGGGCATTGAATCCCGAAAATCCGGTAGCGCGCGGTACGGCGCAAAATCCGGACATCTATTTCCAAGCCCGTGAAGCCTCCAATGTATATTACGACAAGGTGGTGGGAATTGTAGAAGACTATGTCAATCAGCTTTCGGCTTTGGTCGGACGCAAATATGGCTTGTTCGATTACTACGGAGCAGAAGACGCCGACCGCGTCATCATCGCCATCGGTTCGGTAACGGAAGCCATCAAGGAAACCGTTGATTACCTGATCTCCACAGGAGAAAAAGTAGGATTAGTATCCGTACATTTATACCGTCCTTTCTCGGCGAAACATTTTCTGGCGGCGGTTCCGAAAACCGCGAAACGCATCGCCGTATTAGACCGCACCAAAGAACCGGGCGCAACCGGCGAACCGCTCTAT
>JAIRYM010000039.1 GCA_031267615.1 Dysgonamonadaceae bacterium | reverse complement strand
CAACCTCACAATCCCTGTTTGGAGTACCTTATCGCTAATGGTAGAAAGCGTATTGAAACGGCTTTCAGCGATATTGCCAAATATTTGCCTAAAACAATTCATGCGGTTACTGAAAATGGGTTCATTATTAAGTTGACTGCTTTCATTTGGGGATATACTTTTGATAAATTATATAATAAATAAATAGCAACTTGAATTAATTAATATAATGACAACGATTTATTTTAAAAATGTAACAGGTTTCGCTGATTTGAAAAAACAGTACCGAAAATTAGCATTTGAAAATCACCCCGATAAGGGCGGCGATGTTAAAAAAATGCAAGTGGTAAACAATGAATTTGAAAAATTATTTGAATACTGGAAAGACCGACCGGGAACGGATGCGGCGAGCAGTTATACAAATGACTATCAGGGCGCAAGTTACAACGAATATGCATATAACGTTTGCCGCGAATATGGATATACAGGGGAAAATTACGATAGAAAATTGTATAAAAATGATTTAACAAAATTATTCCAAGCGTGGTTAAAAAATACATTCTCTTCATGCAAATGGAGTGTTTACCGACGTGATTACAATTCAATTAATATTGCATTGATTGAATCAGATTTCCCCGCCTTTATTGCAGGCAAAGAAAAATTAATGTCTGACGTTAACAAGTATCATTTAGACAGCAAAACGGAGTTAACGGAACGATGCAAAGAGGTATTCAGTATTGTTATGAATTTCGTAAAATCGTACAATTACGACAAATCGGACTCAATGACCGATTATTTTGACGTGAATTTTTATGATTCCTATTCAATAGGACGATATGAAAAACCATATAAAAATATCCCTGTACAGTTAAAGAGTGATAAACCGGTTAAACGTGAAAAAATCGGCAAAGCGCATCAGGCAGTTAAAAAAGCGCTTGGCAGCAATTATTTTGCTGACTGTTATAAAACTCAATATTCAAAGGACGGCTTGAACGATAAAACGTATTTAGTAGAGAAAAATGTTTTATGTAAAAAAGCGTTTTATGACAATGAAGAGTATGACGACCCGCTTTATTTGTATTGCAGCGGATTAACCCCAGCAAAGAAACGAATCGAACAATTAAAAGCAGTCGGAATAATTACACAACTAACGACACGGGGAATTGTACAGTTTGTCAAATATACTGATGAATTGCAAAAGCAGTTGGATATTGAAGACAAACAGGCAAGCAAAGAAAAAGAAGTTAAACACTTAGTAAACAAATAATTATGACACAGTATGTAGCTTATTACAGAGTTTCGACCGCTCGACAGGGTGCGAGCGGTCTCGGATTGGAGGCACAACAAAAAAGCGTTTCCGAATTTGTCAAAGGAAAGGGCGGACTGTTCGCCGAATATACGGAAATAGAAAGCGGTAAGCACGATTACCGCCCGCAGCTTACCGCCGCAATAACTGCGACAAAGTCGAACAATGCTACGCTGATAATTGCAAAACTCGACCGATTGAGCCGTAACGCCGCATTTATTCTCAATTTAAGGAATAGCGGAATAAAATTTGTTTGTTGCGATTTACCGGACGCAAACACGATGACAATAGGCGTATTTGCTGCAATAGCACAACACGAACGGGAAATTATCAGCCAGCGGACAAAAGCGGCTCTTGAGGCGAAGAAAGCGCGGGGCGAGCGACTTGGCAACTCTCACGACTTTACTAATGAGGAACGCGCAAAAGCAGCGGAGGTAATTCGGGCAAAGGCAGCGAACAACGCGGCAAATAAAACGGCGTTTGCATTGGCAAACGAGATGAAAGCAACAAAATCCTGCAGGGAAATTGCTGACCACCTGAACAAAAACGGCTTCAAAACGCCTCACGGCAAAAAGTGGACAGGTTGCGGCGCTTTGCGGCTGTTGAGAAATTATAAACAGTTTAACGATAATTAACAGCGAAATTTTTAAACTTAACAAACAAATAACTAATTTTGCAATATGAAAAATAAAAAACAATGGCTTATAGTTGCCTTAATATCTCCCTTTTCAATTACGGCAGTAATACTTGCGGTAACGTACACCTACCAGATACTGTTAATTCTTATAGTGCTTTTTATCGTGTATAACTTTTTGAAAGTCATAGGATTATTCAAATAACCCCCCCCCTTGAAATGTTAAAATTTCGCTGCAAATCAGGTTAATTTCACTTTCGTAAAGTTTTACTGACTATTTTTGCCCTTGTGTATACATCGCAAAAATGATAACAGGCAGTGACATAGATATTTTAGATCCAAACGGCTCGTTAATTCTGACAACCGGATTCTCAAAAGACGACAGTCGGAAAAGGGAAATTATGAAAGAAAACAGCGTAAACCTTTCATTATTCCTGAACGCGCCAATTACTTTGCCGCCCGGCAGTTATGTAATGTATGAAGGCGAAAAATTTCAACTTGTCGACGAGTACAAACCAATCGAAGAAAACCTGCAAAAATACAAATATGAATTAAAGTTTGAGGCAAACGAAATGCGCCTCCGGAAATTCATACTGTTTTATTCCCGTCAGGATTTATTAGAGAGCAACTGGACATTGACGAGCGATGCCGCCTCTTTTATGAACATCGTGATCCTGATGATTCGCCGAGCCTTTGGCGATGCTCACTGGCAGGACACGACAGGAGCATACACGCATACGTGGAACGTGGGAACGGTTGAGCCAACGGCAATAATGACAATTTCGTTCTCCGACGTTAATATCTTTGACGGATTAACGCAGATAGCCGAACAATACGAGGCTGAGTGGCTTGTCGAGGGAACGAATATACATTTGTTCAACAAATTACAGGTCGGAACGGCGGTTGATTTACAGCGCGAAGTGCACTTGAAAAGCATACAGCGCAGCCAGGGCGACAAAAAACGGATTACACGTTTATACGCTTTCGGCTCAACGCGAAATTTGAATCCGAACTATCGTAATACAAATACCGTCGTCGAGGGAATTGTACAGCGGAGGTTACAACTTCCTGCCGGAACGCCTTATATCGACAGTGAGGCAGGATTACAGCCCGACGAAGTGATTGAGGGAATTAAAATCTTTGAAGAAGTCTATCCAAAAGGCAACAACTCGGTTACGGGGGTGCGCTTTCAACAATTTCAGGACATCGACGACGAAGGAAATCCGGTTAACTGGACAATTTATTACATCACGGACTCGAGCATAACGTTCAATCCGAACGATTATTTATTGCCCAACGAGGCATTGAGGATTGTTTTCCAGAGCGGCGGGCTGAACGGTCGGGAGTTCGACGTAAACTGGCATCAGGACGCGCAAGAATTTGAAATTATCAACGAAGAACTGGCGGATTACCTGACTTTGCCGAACGACACGCTGAATCCGGATGTCGGCGATGCATTTGTACTTTACAATTTCGATATTAAGGCGGTCGCCGACCACTATGTCACCGATGCCGAACAGGAATTATTAACAGAGGCTAAGGCGTGGCTCGACAACAATTCAAAAGACACTGACGTTTACACCTGCGAAACAAATCCAATTAAGTGCCGTGAATTAGATTATGACTTCGATATAGGGCAGTCTGTAACATTAAAGAGCGTAATCCTCGACGGAGGACAACGCGAAAGCCGAATTATGGGCTACAAAAAGAACCTTTACGACCAATATATTTGCACGTACACAGCAGGCGACAATTCCAAATATTCACGACTCGCAACAGTCGAAAAAACTGTTTCCGAACTGCAATATGCGGGCAAAACGACTTGTGTTTATTCAAGGACAAATGCGGTTAAAGCGCCAAGCCCCCCACAAACCGCATCTATACCTCTCGTTTTTTCAGCCTTTTGTAATCCATTTTGTTTTAATTTCCTTCAAAACGCCGTCAATTTGTTACAAAATCACGTTTATTTGTATCAAAATAACATTGATTTACTGGAATTTGTTTTAAACTGTTTCTGTCCAATATCCAAAAAGTCCCCTTCTCCGAGCATTATCCACTTAATAGACACGCCGTATTTTTTATTCAAGAGCAAAATGTTTAAAATTCGGGGCTCTCTTAACCCGTTTCTCATCTGAATAAAATTAGTAGTAGCCTTTTTTCCCAGTCCGACGCCGGCGCAAAATTGGATTTTATTTTTCACTCTCCCTCTGTTTTTCAATTCTTCAAAAGCCGTAATAAATCTTATTCTGACTTCAATTGCTTCCGGTATATTTTTTCTCTTTGTCATATTAATTTTCGTATTTAATATCCTCCTGTTTAATTTCTGATAATTTTTCTGCAGTCAAATTTGTTTCCTCCACGAGCCTGTTAGCTTGATACTCCAGGGTTTTTTCAAACAAATTACGCACAAATCGAGCATTACCGAAGTTTTTATTTTTCTCAGCCACAGTTTTTGTTAAATACTTTTTCAATGCTGTTTGAGCGTTTTTAGAAATCGTATACTCAAATTGTATTGCATTCATTTCAAAAATTCTGTACAGTTCCTGGTCTGAATAATCAGGGAACTCAATATATCGGTTGAACCGGGATTGTAGTCCAGGATTTGAATTGATAAAATTTTGCATTTCGTTTGAGTATCCAGCAAGAATTACTACCATAGACTCTCTACTGTCTTCCATTCTTTTAATCAAAGTTGCAATAGCTTCTTTTCCGTAGTCAGTTTCGCTGTTTGAAATTAAGGCATACGCTTCGTCAATAAACAACACGCCGTCTATAGCCATATCAATTATTTTATTAGTTTTGACGGCCGTTTGCCCTACATATTCAGCTACTAATCCGGCTCGATCTGTTTCTATCAGTCTTCCAGTTTTGATTATTCCGAGTTCTTTATAAATTTTGGCAATAATCCTAGCAACAGTAGTTTTTCCGGTACCGGGATTTCCGGTGAACACGCAATGATAAGATACTTTTGGAGTTTTTAACCCCTTTTCCTGTCTTTTCTGCTGAATTTTGATGAAGTTAGTTAGTTTTACTATTTCTGTTTTAACCGATTTCATTCCGATTAGTTGATTAAGTTCGTTGTTACTGTTAGATTTTAGTTCTGGACTGATATTTATTTTTTCTTTTTCATTTACGGTCTCGTCGTTCATTTTTAATAATTTAGCGAGCCATTTTTGTTCCTCTTTGGTAATGTATTTTTGGTCTTTTGCTGCGATTGATGTAAACCGGTGTAATGCAATTAAATAGTTACTTTTAATTACCTTGCAGTCGTTTAATAAATTTGGGATAAACAACTCAGTTTGAGGGAAACGCTCGGTATACGATTCTCTGATTTTCAAATATATATCGATCAAATTTTTTGTATTTTTCAAATACAAGTTAAGTTGTTGCGGCTGAGTAATTGTTGTATCTGCAGTAATCCTTACCGTCAAAAACAGCAATCCAAACCCGGACTTCTTATCTAAGTCAATGTTATTATTTAGTTTGACATAGCAAGTTATAATGTCAATCATAAAAATCTCCAGCAACAAATTTTCGTTTTTAATATCATCCGAATCTATATTGTATCTGCTTAATGAAAGGGAGTTTATATTGTTTTTTAAATAACAGTATATATCTAAAAGCCGGTCAACACAAATCTTTACATCTTTAAAAAAGTCCGTTGAAATATGATTCTGTTCTTTTTCCTGTTTTTATTTGTTTTTATTTTTCTTGACCTTTTCAATAATCAAATTTACGGCAGTATCTATAATTATTCCAGCAACAATCCATACTGCAAACCCATTTTTTTCAATTACTTCATTATAAATAAATATTAATCCTGCTATCAAGAATATTAATGTAATTAATCCACATCCGTTATTTTTCTTTTGATCTCCGGCTGCAACTGTCCCCCTTTCCCTGTAATTCGAAACCATATTTTTTTTATTTTAATTAATCATCGTTATGTATCACACCGTTAAGACATAATGAATAAATGTAATGTCAATTATCTGAGGGAGGGGTAAAATGGCATTAACTGCCACGCTTTTTCAGGTGTCAATTGCGAATTACTGTGGTAGAAATATTCAGTTGCCATTTACTTTTTATTTTAACGGAAGCAAAGGTAAAACAAAAAAATTAAACCGCAAATTTTTGAAAAAATCTTTAATACACATACATTCGCAAAAAAACTGTACCTTTGCAATATTATCAGGTGCTCAAACAGCAAACTATTGTATTTTTAATTATGTCAAAAAATAAAAACAAATATTTCAAAGCCGACAAGCAACTGTCTAACAAACAGATTGCAAGTCGAATCATCAATCTTTTCAATATCTGCCCGAAAGACCCGATGAACAGCAAACAGGTCAGTGCTAAAATTGGAGCCGATTCACAGCAAAGCAGGCAATTAGTTATTACTTTTCTGGAAGGTTTTGTGGAAAATAAATTCCTGCTTGAAGTTGAGAAGGGAAAATATATACTTAACGGACGCGGCACTGTTGATGAAGGACGTTTTGAACGACGCTCAAATGGAAAAAACTCTTTTGTATCAGATTATAACGGAGATACATTCTTCGTCGCCGAGCGTAATTCTCTGCACGCAATGAACGGCGACAGAGTAAAAGTGCAAATACTTGCCAGACGCAAAGGCAGAACTCCGGAAGCCGAAGTTATTGAGATTATAGAACGCAACAAAAGTATATTTGTCGGTATTATTGAGATTGGACGCAATCATGCACTGCTCCTGACAGACAGCAAAATTCTCGCACAAGATATTATAATTCCCAAAGACAAACTCGGAGGTGCAGAAGACGGGCAAAAAATTGTGGTAAAAATCACACGATGGCCTGTCAGGGCGAGTAATCCGGAAGGAGAAGTGATTGATATTCTCGGCAATGCAGGAGAAAATCAAACCGAAATGCACGCAATTCTCGCCGAGTTTGGATTGCCATATCGCTATCCGGAAATCGTTGAACGCGAAGCGGAAAAAATCCCGACTGCAATCACAAAAGAGGAAATAAAAAAACGCGAAGATTTCCGCAAAACTCCTACATTTACTATAGACCCTTTCGACGCAAAGGATTTCGACGACGCGCTGTCGATTAAAAAACTTGAAAATGGAAATTGGGAAGTCGGAATACATATCGCCGATGTAACGCATTATGTAGAACAGGGAGGAATCATCGACAAGGAAGCATACGAACGTGCTACTTCTGTTTATCTTGTTGACCGTACCATTCCGATGCTGCCCGAATCGTTGAGCAATGGACTTTGCTCATTACGTCCGAATGAGGATAAACTATGCTTTTCAACTGTTGTAGAACTTACTGATGATGCAGAAGTTAAATCTTACCGCATTGTTCGGACAGTAATCAATTCCAACCGTCGATTTGATTATGGCGAGGCTCAGCAAATCATAGAAACAGGACAGGGAGATATGAAAGATGAAATACTAACTCTCAATCGTTTATCTAAAATTCTAAAAAACAGACGTTTTAAAGACGGTGCAATAAGTTTTGAACGCTCAGAAGTTAATTTTGATTTAGATTCGGAAGGAAAACCTCTGCGAGCCTATTTCAAGGAAGCGCAAGACTCAAACAAACTTATCGAAGAATTTATGCTTTTAGCAAACCGTCTCGTTGCAGAAACTATCGGAAAAGCAGCGAGAGGCAAGAATCCACGCACGTTTGTATATAGAATCCACGACTTGCCCAATCCGGAGAAACTGGCAAATCTGTCAGAATTTGTACATCGTTTCGGTTATAAACTGAAAGACAAAGGAAGTCAGGGTGAAATATCGAAAAGTATTAACAAATTACTTACCAAAGTACAGGGAACTAAAGAACAAAATCTTATCGAAACCATTGCCGTCCGCTCAATGTCGAAAGCCGCATATTCGACTCACAATATTGGGCATTACGGACTTTCGTTCAAATATTACACACACTTTACTTCACCAATCCGCCGCTATCCTGATATGATGGTGCATCGACTGCTGGAACGCTATCTTTCCGGCGGAAAATCGGTTGAAGAACAGCAGACGGAAGAAGAATGTAAACATTGTTCGACAATGGAAACACTTGCGATGAACGCCGAGCGCGTATCAATCAAATATAAGCAGGTAGAGTTTATGTCCGAAAGAGTTGGAATGGAATTTAACGGCACAATTTCAGGCGTAACCGAATGGGGGTTGTATGTTGAAATTACAGATAATGCCTGCGAAGGTATGGTTCCGATTCGCAACCTTGTTGATGATTATTATGAATACGACGAGAAGAATTACTGTCTTGTCGGAGTTCGCAGAAAACACCGCTATAATCTTGGCGACCCACTTCGAATCAAAGTTTTAAAAGCAAATTTAGAGCGGCGACAGTTGGATTTTACATTGATATAATAATTTAATAACGACGAACAGATAATTTTTTCAGAAAATGGAACCAGATAATAAATCAGTTATAAGGCAATTTTTACCTCACATAACGGCAGTTATGCTGTTTATCCTGCTGTCTTTCGGTTATTTCAAACCCCTGCTTGACGGAAAAGTTATACAGCAGCACGATTTGGATCAATGGAGAGGCATGGCGCAGGAATTGGCGGAGTACAGTAAAAATAATCCCAACGCACAATCAGCCTGGACAGGCTCAATGTTTTCGGGTATGCCGTCGTATCATATCTTAGTTCCTGGTGCGCCGACAAACTATTTTGGATACGTTCAGGTATTTCTGAATTTGAATAACGAAGGCAGTGCAGGACCTGTCTTTGCCGGCTTGCTTTGCGCATATATTTTCTTCTTTCTGCTGACAGGCAATTTTTTAATTTCACTCATCTGCGCTGTCGGTTGTGCGTTTGCGTCTTATAATATAGTTATTTTGCAGGCAGGACACGTAACAAAAGCGTGGGCAATCGCTTTTATGCCCTTAGTATTATCTGGCTTCCTGCTTGTTTTCAGAAAAAAATACCTGACCGGTGGCGCATTGCTTGCCTTCGGACTTGGGGTTGAACTTTGTGCGAGTCATATTCAGATAACTTATTACCTTGCATTATTTTGTTTGATTATTTATCTGTCCTATACTGTAAAGACGATATTAAAAAAAGAATATGCGGCGTTATCAAAAAGTGTGCTGACTGTTGCCGTAGCTTTAATCCTGGCAATAATTCCTCGATTTGCAGGCTTCTATGCCGATTGGGAAATGAGCCACGAAAGCCTGCGCGGACCGTCAGAATTATCGCCGAAAGATTCACAAAGCGGACAACTGTCGTCAGGACTTGAAAAAGATTATGCATTCACTTGGAGTTATGGTAAAGGCGAAACATTGAGCCTGCTTATTCCAAACATTCAAGGAGGCGAATCAGGAGGCAAACTCGGAAAAGATTCAAATCTTTATAAAGCCATGAAAGAAAACGGACAGAAGATCGGAAAAGAAATACAGACATATACCTACTGGGGCGACAAACCCTTCACTTCGGGACCTGTTTATGCAGGAGCAGTAGTCTGTTTTTTATTTGTGCTGGGAATGTTTGTAATTCGCAGTAACGGGAAATGGTGGCTTTTAGGCGCCGCAATACTGTTCGTATTTTTATCGTGGGGCAAGCATCTGTCCTGGTTTAACGATTTTCTGTTTTATAACCTGCCAATGTATAATAAGTTTCGTACTCCTGAAATGTCGCTCGTGATACTTGCGCTCATTATGCCGATAATTGCGGGTTGGGGACTTAAATATATGATCTCAGAAGACTTTGATCAAAAAACAATCAAAAAACAACTCCTTTATTCTCTCTATATTACAGGAGGAATATGCTTTATTTTATGGCTTATGCCAAATGTGTTTTTTAACTTTGAATCGGAATACGACAAGCAATTTATCAATCAAGTTCCCGAATGGTACTATTCCGCTTTACTTGCCGACAGAGAAGCATTGATGAAATCAGATGCCCTGCGTTCATTGATTTTCATTATCCTTGCTGCTATTGCGGTATATCCGATTATAACAAGAAACAGAAAGTATATCAATGCGTCGCTTATTGTTATTGCTGTTTTGACGCTGAGTGATCTATGGTCTGTCGATAAACGTTACCTGAATGATTCATTCTTCGTTGAGAAGAAACAGAGAGAACAGGTATTTGATCTTTCTCAGGCAGACAAAATTATTCTGAAAGATACAACCCCTTCATACAGGGTATTAAATATCAGTACAAATACCTTTAATGATGCTGCAACTTCTTATTACCACAAATCAATCGGCGGGTACCATGCAGCGAAACTCCGCCGTTATCAGGAACTGATAGATGCACGATTAATGCCAGAAATTGAATCAATCACAGGCAGATTACGGACAGCACAGTCAGAGTCCGATCTGGATTCACTGTTTATCAACACCCCTGCAATCAACATGCTGAACGGACGATATATTATATATCATCCTGACGCCGCTCCGCTTGTCAATCCGGACGCTTTCGGCAACGCATGGTTTGTAGAGAAGTTACAGGTTGCAGATAATGCAGACGCAGAACTTGCTGCACTCAATGTCATCAATCCAAAAACAACGGCTGTAGCCGATAAAAGATTCGAAGACCTGTTCAGCAAAAACTATCCTGTAAAAGATGATGAAGCAACGATAACATTGACGGAATACCGTCCCGAACGTCTTACATATCACTCTTCAACAGCGAGCGAGCAACTTGCTGTTTTCTCCGAGATCTATTTCGCCGACGGCTGGAAAGCGTTCATTGACGGCAAGCCGGCGCCGCATTTCCGAGCCGACTGGACGCTGCGGGCTATGTACATACCGGCAGGCGAACACGAAATAATCTTTCTATTCGAGCCGGATAAATTCCTGTTACTTGCTGAAACAGGCGAGTGGGCATCGGCGCTGTTTCTTCTGCTCTTTGCAGGAATACTGCTGTATTCGTTTATTAAAAGCAAAAGAGAAAATTAAAACTTCACAGAGGCAGCGATACGGGAATATCAGTGGCATTGATACGGGAATATCAGAGGCAGCGATACGAGCGTAGCTGAGGCAGCGATACGGGAAGCGTTTAAATAAAAACAGGAACGACTGAATGACGGATTGAATAAAAGAGCTATATGTTTTGCAGTTCCGTTTTTTTGTTTTACCTTTGCGGCGTTTTTTAATACACAACAACAGTGGGAAAGTTCGATACATATAAAGTAGATTTGAAAAATATGAGAGAAGATGTCTTGAAGAGAGACTTTATTCTCGACACTCAATATTTTGTCAACATAGAAGTTGAAGACATACAGAAGGGGAAGATAAAAGCGGAACTTACTGTTACAAGACGCGAAAGCATTTATGAGATGAATTTCCATCTCTGTGGAACGGTCGTAATCCCGTGCGACAGATGCCTCGACGATATGGACTTCCCGATCGATACTACAGCCCGGTTAGCAGTCAAGTTTGGAACTGATTACGACGAAGAAAGCAACGAAATTGTAGTGATTCCCGAATCTGAGGGCACGATCAACTTAGCCTGGTTTCTCTATGAATTTGTCTCTTTAGCAGTGCCGATCAAGCACTATCACTCACCGGGCAAATGCAACCGTCAAATGTTGACTAAGCTTCGTACACACACAGTACAATCAAGTTACGATGAGCAGGACGATGTCAGCAACGACTGCGGTGATATTATCAATGAAAATTCAGGATCATCGACTGATTCACGCTGGGACGCACTTAAAGATGACTTCATCTGTCAGTGAAATCAAATCAAGCGAAAGCTGATGCGACATCAGAGGGCTTTCAGCGCGCTTCTCATCAAGACATTTCATCACTTCAGCGGCTTCATAATTGTATCCGTTACCTGTAATTGATGAAGTAATCACCGTTTCATCACCGTCATTGTTATAAAACGAAAGACAAGCAGTTTTCGAGAACAGTTTATGCAGTTTCAGATACCCGTTTTCGCAATAAACCCGCGCCTCGTTCTTTAACGATACCTGAAACGATGAAGATAACATGCTAATTTCACCCCCCTTATGCTTGAAAAGCATCGCTGTCGTCCAGTCTGTACCCGCAGGTGCAGGAATAGAAACCACTTGAATCTCCGTTGGTTTGCCGAAAAGATACAATGCGGTGAATATTGGATAAATACCAATATCGGGGATAGAGCCTCCGCCAAGTTCCGGCGCATATATGCGGTTTTCAGCATCAAAAGGCGCAATAAATCCGAAATCACATTGCAGCATAATCGGTTTACCGGTTGCACCATTTTCAATTTGCCGGTTCATCTCAAGCATCGACGGCATAAAACGGCTGCACAGCGCTTCCATTAAAAAAACATTCTTTTTGCGAGCTTGAAAAATCATTTGTTCTGCCTGATTACGATTCAATGCTAACGGCTTTTCACACAAAACCGCCTTACCTGCATCAAGAGAAATCATCGTATGCTCAAAATGCAAATTATTTGTTGTAGCAATATAAACTATATCAAGATCAACATCAGCAAGCATCTCTGCATAAGAGCCAAAAGACTTTTCAAATCCGTGTAGAGCGCGAAAACTTTCAGCACGTTCAAGAGAACGGGAAGCAACAGCATAGAGCCTCGCATTCGGCAATATTTTCAACCCTTCAACAAATTTGCCGGCAATGCGTCCCGGTCCGATAATGCCCCAGTTGTATGTTTTTAAGTTATTCATTCAAATATAATAATCCATCACATCAACAAGTCCTGCCCTTAACGCATATTTACGCGCTTCAAAAACGTTGTTGACTTCAAGCTTGCGGAAAATATTCTTCTTGTGAGTATTAATTGTATGAAGGCTTGAACAGCGCTCTTCGGCAATCTCTTTTACAGAACGACCGACAGCAATTTGGCGCAGTATTTCCTGCTCGGTTGATGTAAGCAATTGTTTTTCGGAATCTTTATTATCTTGAGAATTAAGATAATTAGCAATAGTCGAACAGATATAACGTTCACTTTGCCTGACTGTAACAAGCGCTATCGAAATCTCGTCGCAAGTAGAATTTTTCAGCACAATACTGAATGTTTTTTCTATATAAATTCTTTTTAAAAAGGAGAGACTCAATTCATCAGAAAACAGAAGCCACGAAACAGAAGAAAAACGACTCGCAACAACCAGCAAATCCTCAATATGTGTAAAATCAAAATTCGTATAGTCCAGCACAACCACAGCCTCACTGTTGACAGCAAGCATATTAATCAGTTCTTTTTTTGTTTTCACTTCAATAACTTTGCCTTCAATATTATTAAAATTCAACAAATAACGTATCCCCATTTTGCTGATGTCCTGATTATCCGCAAGTATGTAAATCTCTTTTTCCATAAAACAGGTGCAAAGATACAAACAAATATTAATAAAAACCCCACCCATCCATTTATTCAATTATTTATTTTTTCAGGTATTGGGTAAAAAATCTATAACATTTACATTATTTTTGCCCATTATACCGGTTTTTAAATATTTTTACAAATAATCTTTAAATTTCTAATAAAAAGTTTGGTGGTTTAAAATATCCTTTGTAATTTTACATCGTGAAATTTTTCACGAACAACTTTAATTAATTAAAAATGAAAAAATTTTTTTATGTAGTTTTATTCACTGCCGTAGCAACTATAGCAGGAATAAACATGAAACTGGGCATATCTAGCTCAGGCTCCATGCCAGTGTTGACACTAAACAGTGTTGAACAGTTGAGTAATGCCGAACTTATCGTTAGTTACAACGGTTATGTAGGCGTCTTCTCCTGGAATCCGGGTTACGTGTTGGAAATTGGCACAAGCGGTCAATCGAGGGTTGCCAAAATCAACGGAACATGGATTGCGACTTCCGACAGTCGCGCTAAGGAAAATGTACGCGACCTGCCAAATTCACTCGATCT
>JAIRYM010000014.1 GCA_031267615.1 Dysgonamonadaceae bacterium | reverse complement strand
CAACAGGTCGTTTTTTTGCAGGAGTTTATTTTGTGAAAATCCGCAGTAAAGATAACGGTATTCAAACCTTTAAGATTATCAAGTCATGAAAAAATTATTTTATGTAATCCTGTTCAATTATTTAGAGATACATCAGGGCGCAAGACTGAACATAAATCCTCAATAAACATCCCTTAAACTCTGTTTATTCGCAATAAAAAAAAGACCGGCTGTTTCCAAAAGACAGCCATTATTTTAAAAACCCACCCACCCATTTATTCAGTTATTTTTTGTACCTTTGCACCTTCAAAAAAACAAGCATTTCAATGGAACTATCAACAAAATACAGCCCCTCCGAAATCGAGGCTAAATGGTACAGGTACTGGATTGAAAACAAACTCTTCCACTCCGAACCCGACGACCGCGAACCATACACAATCGTAATACCTCCGCCAAACGTAACTGGAGTTCTGCACATGGGGCACATGTTGAACAATACAATCCAGGACGTACTCGTCCGACGCGCCAGAATGAAGGGAAAAAACGCCTGCTGGATACCGGGAACCGACCACGCAAGCATAGCAACCGAAGCAAAAGTGGTAAATAAACTCGCCGAAGAGGGAATCAAAAAAACAGACATCACACGCGACGAATTTCTCTCTCACGCATGGGAATGGACTCACAGACACGGCGGCATTATCCTCGAACAACTCAAGAAACTCGGCTGCTCATGCGACTGGAACCGAACCGCGTTCACGATGGACAAAATACGCTCCGAATCTGTAATCAAAGTATTCTGCGATCTTTACAGCAAATCAATGATATATCGCGGAGTAAGGATGATAAACTGGGACCCCAAAGCTCTTACCGCACTGTCTGACGAAGAAGTAAACTACAAAGAACAGCAGGGAAAACTATTCTTCCTCAAATACCAAATCGCAGGCCAGAACAACTTCGCAACCGTCGCAACCACCCGCCCCGAAACCATCTTCGGAGACACTGCAATGTGCATCAACCCAAATAACCCCAAAACAGATCACCTGAAAGGCAAGCACGTTATCGTACCAATCGTCGGACGCGAAATCCCAGTCATTGAAGATGAATACGTAGACATCGAATTTGGCACAGGATGCCTCAAAGTTACGCCCGCACACGACATCAACGACTATATGCTCGGCGAAAAATACAGCCTGCCCTCAATCGATATATTCAACGACAACGGAACTCTGAACAGCAACGGTGCAATGTATGAAGGAATGGACAGATTCGACTGCAGAAAAAAGATCGAAACAGACCTCACCAACGCCGGACTGATGGAAAAAACGGAACCTTACACCAACAAAGTCGGATTCTCGGAACGCACCGACGTACCGGTCGAACCAAAACTGTCAACACAGTGGTTCCTCAAAATGAACTCTCTCGCCTCCCCTGCCCTCGAAAACGTAGAAAACAACATTATAAAATTTTACCCCGAAAAATTCAAAAACACCTACCGCCACTGGCTCGTCAACATCAAAGACTGGTGCATATCCCGACAACTGTGGTGGGGACACAGGATACCTGCATGGTATTTCACTCTTCCTTCCGGCGAAAACAAAATAACAGTAGCCGAAAACGAAGAAGAAGCAAGAAAAAAAACCCTTGACCAGTACCCCGAACTCAAAAATACAACATTAGAACTCAGACAGGACGAAGACTGCCTCGACACCTGGTTCTCATCATGGCTATGGCCCATATCAGTCTTCGACGGAATAAACAAGCCCGACAACAAAGAAATAAAATACTACTATCCCACAAACGACCTCGTAACAGGACCAGACATCATCTTCTTCTGGGTGGCAAGAATGATAATGGCAGGCTACGAATACAGAGGCATTGAACCATTCAAAAACGTATACTTCACAGGCATCGTAAGAGATAAAACCGGCAGGAAGATGTCCAAACAGTTAGGCAACTCTCCTGACCCCGTAGAACTGATAAACCGGTACGGAGCCGACGGTGTTAGAATGGGAATGTTACTCTCAGCGCCCGCCGGAAACGATATTCACTTCGACGAAGCGCTTTGCGAACAGGGACGCAACTTCTGCAACAAAATATGGAACGCTTTCAGACTGATCAAAAACTGGGATACTGACAACATGAAGCCCGAAGACATAAAACCCGAAGAAAATCTGATCGCAGAAAACTGGTTTCAAAACCTGATCGCAGGAAAAGCCGTAGAAATCGACGAACTTTTCGCAAAATACAGACTCTCGGAAGCTTTAACCTTGATATATAAACTGTTTTGGGACGACTTTTGCGCATGGTACCTCGAAATTATCAAACCCGAATACGGAAAACCGGTAAACAGACAAACTTACGCCAAAACTCTCTTCTTCTTTGAAGAACTGCTCAAACTGCTTCACCCGTTCATGCCGTTCATCACCGAAGAACTCTATCACGCCATATCTGACAAAGAGGAAAGTATAATGTTTGTCCCGTCAAAAATCGAAGAAAAAACAGAAAATTCAGACAACGCCGTCAATCAATTCGAAAACACCAAAGAAATAATAGCAGGCATCAGGAATATCCGCAGGCAAAAAAACATAACGCCAAAAGAAATCCTGCCACTCTACATAAAAACAAAAAACAATGCCGGAATCCTCGCCCCAATAATCACAAAACTCGGCAACATATCCGAAATAAAATACACTGACGCTACGCCCGACGGCACAGTAAGTTATCTCGTCGGAACAGCCGAATACTCAATCCCCGTCGAAATCAACAAAGAAGAAGAAATTAACAAAGCAAAAAAGGAAATTGAAAGACTTGAAGCTTTTCTTAAAACAATAAACGCAAAACTTGGCAACGAACGCTTCGTCGCTTCCGCAAACCCCTTAGTCGTCGAAACAGAACGCAAAAAACAAGCCGACGCACAAAGCAAAATTTCAAGCCTGAAAGAAGAAATCAACATTTTTAACAAATAAATAAAAACAATCATCATGAAAAAAATTATTTTCATCACAGTAATCATCCTGTCAGCCTCCATTTTCACATCAAAAGCAGATTTAAATTTCGGAATAAAAGCCGGACTTGATCTCACAACAATCAGTTTCAACGAAAGCGACGCCGATCCCGTCAACTTTACCGGATTTCTTGTCGGACCGGTCGTCGATATCGGCACCCCAATCTTCCATCTTGAAACAGCGCTCCTGTTCGGTCAAAAAAACAAGAACGGAAACAGCAGCAACGACCTCTATCAAGACCAGACCGACAAAGAAACAACGCTCACAATACCGGTAAATGTAAGATACAACGTCAGTCTTCTCAACACCATCGGCGGATATTTATCAGCCGGTCCCGACGTCAGCTTCATGTTGCAGGACGAAAGAAGCAAATCCTTAGCAACAGCTGCAACAAGACTGCAAGAAGACATAAAAGACAAAACTTTCAGAGCCGGTATCAACTTCGGAGCCGGAATCCACTTCCTGAAACGCTTCGAAGCCGGCATACAATACCACATCGGGATCACAGATGAATACAGAACCTTATCTGCCGACAGCAAATTCCTGAAAGGCAAAAACAAAACCTGGTCAATAACCGCAACATACTTCCTGTAAATGTATGTCGACGTCATACTTCCCGTACCACTGGGCGGCACATACACATACACCGTGCCGCCCGAAATGCAGGACAAAATCAAAACAGGAACACTCGTCCGCGTACAATTCGGCAAAGCGCGATATTACACCGGCATCGTAGCAAATATAAAACAAATCCCGCCAGAAAACACAGCAAACATAAAGCCTGTAACAGCGCTCGAAACAGAAACTCCGGTAGCCTTGCCGGTACAAATAAAATTCTGGCAATGGATAGCAGAATACTGCATCTGCCCTCTCGGAACCGTATTTCATGCCGCAATACCCTCCAGAAACCAAAAAACATACAAGCGAAATTTCGCTCCCGACAAACAAATTGAAACTCAACCCCAAGATCCTCTCACACCAGTCCTGCAAAAAACAGCAGAAGACATCACAAATAGCTTCAAAACCAAAAACGTTGTCCTCCTCCACAGCGAAACAGCTGCCGGCAAAACCGAAATATACATCAATCTGATAAACAATTCACTGAATGACGGCAAACAGGCGCTCTACCTCCTGCCCGAAATAATGATGACGGAACAGATAACAAAACATCTCAAACATATTTTCGGAGACAAACTGCTAATCTACCACTCAGGAATCATTAACCGAAAACGCATCAGGATATGGGACCGGATGCTCGCCACAAATGAGCCGGTTGTCGTACTCGGAGTAAGATCATCCATCTTTCTTCCCTTCCAGAACCTCGGACTTGTTATCGTGGACGAAGAACATGAATCGGGATACAAGCAACAGGAGTCCGCGCCAAGATACAATGCCCGAAACGCCGCAATAGTTTTAGCAAAACTCCACGACGCCAAAACAATACTCGGAAGCGCTACCCCAAGCCTCGAATCTTTTTACAACTCAGAAACCGGAAAATACGCATACGTCTGCCAAAAAGCGCAAAACACCGAACCGGAACACTCCGCAATCACTGTCGTCGACATAAAAGACCTGAGAAGAAAAAAGATAATGAAATCTCTTTTCTCGCCACTGCTGACAGAAAAAATAAAAGAGACGCTCGACAACGGAAAACAGGTTATACTTTTTCAAAACAGACGCGGTTTTTCACAGTCACTCACCTGCAAAGTCTGCGACTGGACGCCACGCTGCAGATTTTGCGATATTCCTCTCAAATGGCACAAACAAAATAACCGGTTAACCTGCCATTATTGCGGACGAATATACACAATACCCTCAAAATGCCCTGAATGTAACTCAGACGAACTGCAACCTCGCGGCTTTGGAACAGAAAAAATAGAAGAACAGATCAAAATTCTCTTCCCCAGCGTCGAAATTGCACGAATGGACTCCGACACAACAAAAAACATGTCGGAAACAAAAGCAATAATCAGCGATTTTGAATCCGGCAAAACACAGATTCTTATCGGTACGATGATGATAGTTAAAAACATCGACCTTAAAAACGTAACCCTCGCAGGAATATTAAACACCGACATGCTGATTAACCAGCCCGACTTCCGGGCTCACGAACGCACCTTCCAGATTATTACACAAATATCGGGAATAACCCGCGATCACATCCCGCCTGTCGAAACCATCCTCCAGACTTCCACGCCCGACAGCCCGCTTTTCACCGCAATCCTCAACCATGACTACCGGATGATGGCAAAAACAGAGATGGAGGAACGCCTTCTCTTTCATTACCCGCCTTTTTACCGGATCCTCATCATCGACTTCCGCCACGAAGATGAAAATACCGTCCGCAACGCCTCCATATACTTCGCGGACAGACTTCGTTCCAAAATCACCGTCCCCAATTACTTCATTGGACCAGATAAACCCTCGGTCGGCAAAACAGATGGCGTCCATATCCGCCGTCTTCTCCTGAAGATTCACACAGGTTCCAGCCTTAACTCGATAAGATTCTCAATCAGCCTGGCACATTCTGCTCTCATCAGGAACAAAACCATAAAACATGTTACCATTACCTTCAACATGGACCCGGTTTAATAATTAATAATTAAAAATTAAGAATTAAGAATTAAAATTGAATGTAGAGACGGGGTACATCCCCGTCTTTACCGTGTAATTGTCAACGTTACAGCGCATGTTGCCAGCGTTACAGCGCATGTTGATAACGTTACGTCGCGTGTTGACAGCGTTACGTCGCATGTTGACAGCGTTACAGCGCATGTTGAATGTAGAGACGCGATTAATCGCGTCTGTACGGCGTGAGTTGCCAGCGTTACGTCGCGAGTTGCCAACGTTACGTCGCATGTTGACAGCGTTACAGCGCATGTTGACAGCGTTACAGCGTATGTTGACAGCGTTACAGCGCATGTTGACAGCGTTACGTCGCATGTTGCCAGCGTTACAGCGCGTGTTGCCAGCGTTACAGCGCGTGTTGAATGTAGAGACGTGGTATTTAAATAAAAGACGGGGATATACCCCGTCTCTACCGTGCATATTGTTTTCATTAATTATTAATTGTTAATAATCAATTATCAATTTTTTTTTATTACCTTTGCAGAAAAAATGGAACACAAATTCAATACAATAAAAGAAGCGTTAGAAGACTTCCGCAACGGGAAATTTTTAATAGCAGTAGATGACGAAAACCGCGAAAATGAAGGAGATTTCATAATCGCAGCAGAAAAAATAACGCCGGAAGCAGTAAATTTCATGCTCACGGAAGGAAGAGGACTGTTATGCGTGCCGATTACAGAAGAACGCTGCGCAGAACTCGAACTGGAGATGCAAACTTCGCGAAATACGTCTGTCTATGACACTCCGTTCACGGTCACGGTCGACAAACTCGGCGGAAACTGCACAACCGGCGTCTCAATGTACGACAGAGCCGAGACAATTAAAGCGCTCGCCAGTCCTGATACCAAACCCGTCGACCTCGCCCGCCCGGGACACATCAGTCCTTTGAGAGCACGCACGAACGGCGTCTTGAAACGCGCGGGACATACCGAAGCAACCGTCGATCTTGCCCGCCTCGCCGGACTTAATCCCGCCGGAGCTTTGATAGAAATCATAAACCCGGACGGAACTATGGCAAGACTTCCGCAACTTATCAGGATCGCTGCCCGTCATAACATAAAAATGATCAGCATAAAAGACCTGATCGCCTATCGTTTGGAAAACGAATCGCTCGTCGAAAGAGGCGAAACGGTAAATATGCCAACCGTGTACGGAAATTTCAGGTTAATCCCGTTTCGTCAAAAAAATGGCGGACTTGAGCACATCGCACTCCTGAAAGGCGACTGGGAAACCGGCGAACCTGTCATGGTAAGGATGCATTCTTCGTGCGCAACGGGCGATATTTTCGGATCACTCCGCTGCGAATGTGGCGAACAGTTGCATTTATCAATGAAAATGATTGAAAAAGAAGGGAACGGCGCCGTCATTTACTTAAACCAGGAGGGTCGCGGCATAGGATTGATGGAAAAAATACGCGCCTACAAACTTCAGGAGGAAGGACTCGACACGGTTGACGCAAATATTCATCTCGGTTACAAACCCGACGAACGCGAATACGGCGTCGGCGCGCAGATTTTAAGGGCAATCGGCATTACAAAGATAAAACTCATCACAAATAACCCCGTCAAAAGGGCAGCTTTGGAAGGATACGGGCTTGAAATCACAGAAAACATTCCGATTGAGATACCCGTCAACCAGTACAACAAAAAATACATGGAAACTAAAAGGGAAAGGATGGGACATTCGCTGAACTTTTAGCAATAAACCGTCAGACACGGGATTCAGCACCCGCAGGGCGTGGCGCATGCAGCAAACAGGAGCGCAATCATCGCCATGATCAAGAAAGATTTGTACTTTATGCAGTGCAATGCCCGCAAAACATTCACAAGTTTCTGTCCCCAGAACTTCTTAAAGTTAATAATGCAGAGCGTTGTCGAGTCAGACATCGTTTTTTTCTCCCCATTCTTAAAGATTTCAATAAAATTCCCGAGGTCTTGCCAGATGTCCGCCAGGTTTTCAGAGATCTTCACGGCAACGGGCGAATCGCTCAACTGAATATCGGGGTGAAAGGTTTCAAGAAACATGTTATCCTCGCCCATCAAGTCTGCCAGCTTCTGTTCAATGCGGTTATACATCAATTCGGTGACCCTGGATTCCAGTTCCGGTTCAAACTCCTCCTCAGCTTGCGGCGCCACCGTTGCTTTTATATAAAGCAGGGGCAAAATTTTACACATATTATCAACAAATTCCTCTTTACCGGCGTCGTTTGCATGCTCAATCATGATACAAAAATCAAGCGCGGCACGAACAAAATCTTCGGTCTGTTTAGAAAACATCATATTCATCATATTTTATTTAAAATTAATCCAGTTATCAGGCGCAGGCGCCTCAATCTCCAACTTCGTCTTCGAGACGGGATGCACGAAAGACACCTTTTTCGCGTGCAGACAGATTCCTCCGTCAGGATTCGAGCGCTTAGCTCCGTACTTCAAGTCACCTTTCACGGGACACCCGGTCTTTGCCATCTGACACCTTATCTGATGATGCCTTCCCGTCTTCAAATCTATCTCAAGGAGGAAATATCCGTCCGATTTCCCTGCAATACGATACGACAATTCGGCACGTTTCGAGTTTGGCTTCTCCATATCATAAGCATACGACTTGTTTTGCTTCTCGTTCCTGACGATATAATGCACGAGCGTCGCCTCTTCCGCTTCAGGGCGATTCTTTACCACTGCGAGGTAAGTTTTTTTCACTTCACTCTGTTTAAACATCTCATTCATCCTCGTCAATGCCTTGCCTGTTTTGGCAAACAGTACGATCCCCGTCACCGGTCTGTCTAACCTGTGCACCACTCCGAGAAACACCTCACCCGGTTTGTCATACTTTTTCTTCAGCCACAGTTTCACCGTCTCCGATAGCGGCATATCCCCCGTTTTATCTCCCTGCACGATCTCCGAACATCCCTTGTTCACTGCAATAATATGATTATCCTCATAAATTACTTCCATAATTCTTATTTCTTTATTCTTCAGGGCGCAAAATTAACAAAACAAACAGCAACATTCACAATACCGCTAAAAATTTATCAAAAAAATCTTACCTTTGCACACAAAAAAATAAGAAATTTTTATGAAACAATCACCTGTCACCTCCGTCCACCTGACCGATTTCCCCGTCGCCAGCGAATCTCTCATCGACAAAACCCTCGAAGAAAGAATGAAAACCGCACAGCAAATCACCTCCCTTGCACTTGCTCTCCGCCGCAAGGTTAACATCAAAGTACGCCAGCCACTTTCCAGACTCCTGATCCCAATAACCAGCGCACATCAGCAGGCGTCCATAGAATCCGTCCAGGCATTAATCCTCAACGAAACCAACATCAAAACAATACAATACACCGACAGCACTACCGCCATACTTATCAAGCGCATCAAGCCCGACTACAAAAAATTGGGACCACGTTACGGAAAAATAATGAAAGACCTGAGCGCCGCCATCTCCATCCTCTCGCAGGAAGAGATTTCCACCTTAGAAAAATCCGGCACTTTAAACATCCAGGTCGCAGGACAAACCGTCATCCTCACAACTGACGACGTAGAAATCCTCTCCGAAGACATCCCCGGCTGGTTAGTCGCCAGCGACGGCAAACATACCGTAGCCCTCGACATCACCATCACCGAAGACCTGAAACTCGAAGGCATCGCCCGCGAATTAATCAACCGCATACAAAACATTCGCAAAACCAGCGGCTATGAAATCACAGACAAAATCAGCATCATCATTCAGAGCAGCCCCAACATAACATCAGCCGTAGAAGAACACCGCGAATACATCGCCTCACAGGTACTTGCCGTCAGCATTACGCTCTCCGAAATCAGCAGCGGCACAAAGCTCGACATGGACGACAGCAGCATTTACATCCAAATCACAAAAAATTAAAAAACCCCGTAATCCATCCATCAAAAACCAAACATGAAGTATCAGATACTGTCTATCAGGATTTTTGTTATGGGAAAAAGACTCTCAAATTAATTAGAGGAAAGATTGTTTTTAAAGATATAAACGCCGGATACTAAAAAATTTTAGATTTTACTCCGGTGTAAAGAGGTATTCAGGTGCCTGAATTTATTCTTCATTTACTTTCTGTCGGGAAATCATCAATAATTTCGACATTTATGTTCTGTGCATCCGTTATTGGCATCAATCCTGCTTTTTGAACAACTTTTTGTCCTACCTGATTTGCGATGAAAACGCCAAAACCTGTCGGAAGTCCTGATCTCGGATCAGAAATAAGAATATTAACTGACCGCCACAATGGGTATCGCTCTTTCCATATTTCGCCTGCATAAGGTAGATAACTGTTTTCTACAGTTGCAGTATCTTCCCGGCTGACATGTACAAGACGAATTTTTTGCATTACATCAGCATAATCGGTGCTGTGTTCATTGCTTATTTGATTAAAAGCGATAAACCCGAGAGTATTCGGATATTCCGCCGTTTTTTCCATCACTTTGGCTGCTGTTCCCAATTCATATAAATTTGGACTTGTTTTTTTCATATCTCTTTTTAACAGTGAATCGACTATATAACGGAATACGCCCGATTGCTGACTGTCAAACAGGACACGAATTGTTCCCGAATGATTTTTAGGATTGATTTGTTTCCATTCAGTAATTTCACCTGTAAGAATTTTTTTTATAGTTGTGAGCGACATTAGCGAATCGCTGTTCGCAGGATTAGTTATAAGTGTAACAGCATCGAAAGCAATTGTACTGCGGCGTACTGCCAAATTTTTCTTATCTAATTCGTGCCGTTCCCAATCTGTAATATCTCGTGTGGCGACTGCAAATCTAACAGAATCTTCGACTAACAGACGTATTGCATCTTTTTCCGTACAATATGCTGGAATAATGTATGCTGTATCGAAATGTCCGCAAAATGCGTCTATTTCTGCTTCCATCAAGTTTTGAAATTCATCGCTGACAGCAATATAAATTAGTCCGCTTGTCAGCGTATCTGCCTGCTGACTTTTCTTGCATGAAATTAGAAGCGTCAGTAAAAGAATAAATACAGTTGCGTTTTTCATAAATATAAATTAAAAAAATACCGCTTACAGTGCTAAGAGCGCCAATAAGCGGTATCCAACAATTATTCACCAATTTTTTAATCGTTTTCTTGCTCTTTTTCTCGGATTTTTTTACAGGAACGATAAATCCTGAAAATTCCGTAAACTAAGAACAAAACTCCAACGGTCAGTTTAACGGTTTGATTGTAGAACAGCACTCTGTCTAACAGTAAAGTAAAGAGCAATACTATACCGAATACAACATAAAAAATTGCCATTACACACTCGAATACAAACACGATGCCGTATCTTCCGCCGTTGTCTGAATTGTTGTCGCCCATCAGTCTCTGCTTTGTATTTTGAATTTAACGGGCAGCGAATAGTAAACTTTCACCTTCTTACCATTTTGCTCGCCAGGTATGAATTTCGGAAGTTTCTTCACTTGACGCACTGCTTCTTCATCGCATGATTTTGACAATCCCTTGACGACTGTTAATTCTCCAACATTACCGTTTTCATCAACCACAAATCGCAAGCTCACTGTTCCCTGAATACCCTGTTCTTCTGCATCCGGAGGATATTTAAGGTGATCTCTAAGCCATTTTAGCAAAGCTTGTGGTCCTCCAGGAAATTCAGGCATTTTCTCTACGTGATGAAAAATTTGCTCTTTGGGAGGCTCCTGAACAACCACTTTGTTATCTATCAAGTCTGCAATATCGGTACCTTTATCGCTTCCTGCAATTGTTGCAACTGAAATATCCGCCTGACTGTCGAGCAAATCTTGTTGTGAAAGCATCTGGTTATCGTCAGTAACTTTTTCGTCTTCAACAACTTTTGGTGGATTAAACTGAATTGTAGCCTTCAATTCGGGCGGGGGCGGAACTTCAAGAGCTTTAACCTCGTTTTCTTCAGGAATTTCCGTAGTAACAACTTCTGTCATCTTAAATTCCTCGTCTCGGCTCAAATCTTCCACCTTATCTGGTACTACTGCACTGATAATCCTTGGAAGGAATATTGCAAGCAGGCTCACAAGCGTTACAATAAGTATTGCTGTCAAATGACGGTTAGACGACTGATTGCGTAAAGCATACGCGCCATACTGCTTGTTTCTTTTTTCAAAGACAAGCGCTAACCATTTGTCGGAAGTTAAATCAAATCCTTGTGCCATAGTTTTACTTTTTTAGTTGTAACACAAAATCACTTGTTCAGTTTAGGGTCTTTCCGTTCTTCTTCTGTCAGATATTCCGGATTATTGGTTTTCTTCGAGAGGATTATACGGTCGCCTTTATCCAAATCCATAATCGCGTATGATGCAATGTCACAAATCAGCATCTCATCAAGCGCGTCCACCATATTTTCATACGAAGCCAAATCTGTAGGTTTAATCATCACAGTCGGGGCTTTTTTGGCTTTTTTAGCCTCTTCCTGAATGATTTTTACCTGTGCGTTAAAATCTTCTTCCGAAATTTCTTTCGCTTTCATCCTTTTTCGCAGTTCTTCAATCTGGTCGTATGCACCTTTATTCTTGGCATAGAGGTATTGACGAATGCTTTCGCTCGCCTCGCCCTGTGCCGCCCATCCGGTTTTATTAAGAAATTCATTATAATTTTCATAGTTTTCTTCCTTAATATAACCTTCGTAATAATAGATTTCGTTGTTATCGCCCAATAGCAGCGTAACAGCGGTTGATTCAGCTACCTTGTTTTCCATAGACTCGTCTTTCACTTCATCTTTTGTAGGAAAGGCGATTTTCATTGTCTGAGGTTTTAACAAGGTGGTACAAAACATAAAGAATGTGATAAGCAACATATTCATATCCACCATTGGGGTGAAATCAACACGTAGCGTTTGTTTCTTTTGTTTATTTTTTTTACCGTCACCACCGTGGTCGTTTGCTTGTACTTCAGCCATTTTTTTGTTTTTTTAGGTTAAATACTCAACTTTCAACTAATTAGCGGAAGCCGTTTTCAAACTCGTAAGTAAGAGATAGCGGTTTTTCCGCAAGTCTCTTAAATCTTCGATTACTTTCTTCACAACGGGATATTCAACGTTCTTATCGGACTTGATAGCGAGCTGAAGTTCCTTGTTGTCTTCGGTTGCATACCGAATCCAACGTTTGAATTCGCTCGTTTCTGCAATCACGCCGTCTGCTCCCTTTTTGTCTTCGTTAGGAATACCGATTGCTTTCAAGTCTTCTTGCGTAGCATCTGGTTTGTTAATTATAGCCATCACTTCATCTTGTTTTTCTACAGATAAATCAAGGAAATTAGGCATTGAACGAATCGGAACGCCAAACGATTTTAGCCGTGCAAAGTTAGCCAACTGTTTTTCAGTAAATGTTATTCCGTAATCCTCACCAACTTTTTTCAGGGTTGCAAGCAACTGGTCCTGATTTGTCATACTGATAAAGATTTTCCCCGAAGGGTCAACCAAGATAGTAAGCATATTCGTGTCGGGTACTTTCGTTTCCGAAATGGAAGACGGTGTTGTTACTTGAATAGGTTCTTTGTTGACAAACGTTGAAGTCAGCATGAAGAAAGTAAGTAAAAGCACGGTAACATCACTCATCGCCGTCATGTCGATGAATGTACTGTGTTTCTTTACTTTTGCTTTTGCCATTTTCTCTTAATTTTAATTGTTAATTGATTAAGAGTTGTGAGTTTCTGCATACGTTTGTGTCAGAGCAAAACCCATTTCATCAATAGCATAAGTCATATTGTCAATCTTACCGCTGAAGAACGAGTATGAGATGATAGCCAGTGCACCTGTTGCAATACCGGTAGCGGTGTTCACAAGAGCCTCTGAAATACCTACTGAAAGAGCGACTGAGTCAACAGCGCCTGCAGTACCGAGAGCCGAGAATGATTTTATCATACCAAGCACCGTTCCGAAAAGTCCCATTAGGGTACCAAGAGTAGAGATTGTTGCTATGATTGGCAGGTTCTGCTGCATTGAAGGAAGTTCGAGAGCAGTCGCCTCTTCGAGTTCTGCCTTGATTTCTTCAATTTTGGTTTCTTTCGACAAACTCTTCTGGGTCTCCATTTCTTTGTACTTCTTTAACCCTGCATCAACGATTGCTGCAACAGAGCCTTTTTGTTTTGCGCAGAGGCTTTCGGCAGCAGTGATGTCACCTTTTTTGAGATTTTTCTTAACATCGTAAACGAAGTTGATCAGATTGCCACGTCCTTTTGCTTTTGTAAGTGCAAAAGCGCGTTCAATACTCAAAATGACTACTGTCAACAAGAGAGTCAGAATGATAGGAACGACGAAACCACCCTTAAACATAGTACCAAGCATATCACCCGTTTTCGGATGACCTGTCCATTTATCGCCACCTTCAAAGTGAGAGTTGTCTCCCAGAATGAAGAGGAAAAAACCTACTGCCAGCAAAGCGGCAATGATAATCACAATCACAGCGTCAATACCGCGGGTCTTCTTTCCTTCCCTTTTGGTGCTGCCAACTGTTGAACTTTTTGTTTCCATAATTTTTTGTTCGCTTAAGTTAGAAATTTAATTAATTTATTTACGTTTTATTCTTTCTCTACCTGCAAATGTAGTGATTATTTTCCAAAACGCAAACAAACGATATGCGTTTTAAAGTATTGTTAATAAAATCACTTCATTTTTAGTAATTTTTTTCTGAATTTTCCGCTATTCGTAATATTTTTTAAAAACTTTAACACAATAAATTATATTCCGAAACTGAATTTATCTGCCATCTCATAGAAGAAAAATCCGAAAATTCCGAGTAATAGTAGGCCTGCCACACAAAGCAACATACTCACCTTATTATATACGTCGCTCGAAATTCGCGCAGGAGCATCGGGTATCAGCTCACGGATAAACATCGCCTTCACTATCAAAAGGTAATAGTAGAGCGACACAACCGTGTTGAGCAAGGCAATGAATACTAATAAATATTGCTCTGCTGAAGCCGCAGCCATAAAGATGAAAAATTTGCTAAAAAATCCTGCAAACGGCGGAATGCCTCCGAGCGAAAACACAGCAAAAGTCATCACCAGCACTAGTTTCGGATTGCTTTTATACAGTCCGTTAAAAACGTCAATGGCGGTTTTGCCTTTTGTCGCGTTTTCAACCGACGTGATAACTGCAAACGCCGCAAGATTGGAAAAAACATAGACCAGCACGTAATATACTGTCGATGCCATTCCTTGCGCATTTCCGGCAATCAAGCCGAGCAGTATATATCCTGCCTGCGAAATGGATGAAAAAGCGAAAAAGCGTTTTATATCTTTCTGACGGATAGCGAACAGGTTACCTAAAGTAATCGTTATTATCGACAGCCACCATAGAATATTTTGCCATACAACTTCAATGTTGCCGAACACCTTATATAATGCAAACAGCAACGCAAATGCAGCGGCACCTTTTGATACGACCGAGAGATAGGCGGTTACGCTCGTAGGTGAACCTTCGTAAACATCGGCTGTCCAAAGGTGGAACGGCACAAGCGAAAGTTTGAATCCCAAACCGCCTAAGAAAAACACTAATCCTATTACAGTAAGCGGATCTGCCGTAAGTATTTTAGCTCCCATATCTTCGAAGTAAAACGTGCCGACCGAGCCGTAGAGAAACGACAGACCAAACAACATCACAGCCGATGACAGCGCCGAAATAAGCACGAATTTCACGCCTGCTTCCGCCGATTTTTCCTGACTTTTGTTGTACGCCGCGAGACAAGCCAACGGTAGCGAAGCTGTTTCCATACCGATATAAAGCATCATAAAGTTGCCAGCCGACACCATAATATACATACCGAGCAGCGTGAAGAGGGTAATAATGTAAAACTCCCCGCTCTGCTTGCGCATTTTTTCTGTCTTCAACCAACTGTAAGTTTGCAGAAGAACAAGCAAAGTGGCAATATTCAGCACGTTCTTCATCAGAATCGTCATTTTTGAACTGACAAAAATTCCTCCGAAAGCCCCGCCAATCGCGTATTCGTGTAGAGGGACAACAAAGAAACCATGTATTGTGATGTAGAACAGCGAAATTATTGTACCATAAAAAACAGTATCTTTTCTGTCTTCAGAACTAAAAATGTCCATAAAGAACAGAACGATTATTATCATAATCAACAATATTTCCTGTTCTAAAACCCAAAAATTTGAAAAATCCATATCTTATTGCTGTTATTATCTGTAAAATTAAATCATTGCCAATTTCTCAATTATAGGCGTAATGCTATCGCTGATAATATTTGCAACACTACTAGGATAAAATCCCATAAATACGATGGCGACAATCAGTCCGACTGCCGAAATGCGCTCAAACCAAGCAGCATCGGTAAGCGACAGATGATGTTCATTCTGAACCGGTCCGTAAAGAATTTTTCCGACAGTGCGCAAGATATACACTGCCGTAATAACTATTGAGCAACAGGCAACGATGGTCAGAGTCGTTGTGAACGTATTGGTTGCAGCAAACGGGAAAATGTCCTGTGCTCCGAACGAGCCGACAAATATTGTCATTTCGGCAACAAATCCGCTCAAGCCTGGTAATCCGAGAGAGGCAAGACCTGCAATCACGTAACAGACAGAGGCAAAAGGCATTATTTTCATTAAGCCACCCATTTCACGAATGTCGCGTGTGTGAGTCCGTCCATAAATCAGTCCGATAAGAGAGAAGAAAAGGGCAGTCATCAACCCGTGTGAAAGCATCTGCATCACAGCGCCTGTCATCGCCGTCTGATTAAGCATCAGAATGGCGAAAAGCACAAGTCCGCAGTGGCTTACCGACGAATAGGCGTTGATATATTTCAAATCGGTCTGCACCACAGCGCTGAACGCGCCATATATAACCGAAATACCTGTCAAAATAAGGAAAATCCAGCCGAGTTCATGAGCCGCTTCGGGCATCAGATAGATGGCAACGCGAAAACAGCCGTAGCCTCCGAGTTTCATCAACACTCCGGCGTGAAGCATCGAAACGGCAGTCGGCGCCGAAGCGTGTCCGTCCGGAGACCAGGTATGGAATGGGAAAAGCGCTCCAAGCACCCCGAAGCCGAGGAAAGTAGCGGGGAAAATCCACCGTTGATGTTCAACTGGAATATGCAGGTTTTGCGCTATTTCTAACAGATTAAAAGTTGAATGTCCAGAAGTGTAATAAATACCAATGATGCCTACCAGCAGGAAAGCCGAGCCTCCCATAAGCATCAGCGTAAGTTTCATTGCAGAATATTCTTTCCGTCCAGTACCCCACAGTCCGATAAGGAGATACATCGGAATAAGCGCTATTTCGTAGAACATAAACATAGAAAACAAATCGGTAGAAATAAAAAATCCGAAAACACCCACCGACAGGAGGCAATACCAAAGGAAAAACTCTTTTGCCATAGCCATGTTCCAAGACGAAAACACGCCTGTGAAAACGATTATCGCCGACAAAGCGAGCATCGCAACCGAAATGCCGTCCACACCGACAGAATACGTAACGTTAAGCGGCTTGAACCATTCTACTGTTTGTGTGAAAAGCATTTGTGCATTGTTACCGGAAGAGCGTTCTCCGATGAAAAGAACTACAAGCACAGTCGCCAGTCCGAGAAGAACAACAGACCCCGACACCATTATCGTGCGAATCATTTTCAAGTCTTTCGAAAGAAAGAGCAAAACAATCATCATCAAGGGGACTGCTACAAAATATGATAGAATATTCATACTAAAAAAATTTCTATAATGCAGGGCGCAAAGGTAAGTAAATTTTTTTAATAGTTTTTTATTTTTCAATGTTTGAGCGATACTTTTTTATGGGAATAAAAAAATTTAATAATTTTGTAGCCTGATAACAATGTTTTTAATGACTCAAATCAGAAAAATTTTAAGTGTATGTGTGCTTGTCGCAATCTTTACTTTTGCTGTATTCCCGCAGAATCCGCAACAGGAACCTGCGAAAGTTACCAAAATTCTGGTCGAACATTCCGATTCATCTTTCATTCCAAAAGAATTTGATTTTAAAGTGCAAATCCTGATGGGCAACGTTGTGTTCAAACACGACAGCGCTTATATGTACTGCGACAGCGCACGCCTCAACAGTCTCGACAATTCGCTTGATGCTTATGGACATATTGCTATGAACCAGGGCGACACATTAATTATTAAAAGTGATTATTTGAGATATAATGCCAATACGAAAATGGCGGAACTGCGCCGCAACGTAATTATGGAAAATGGCGAAGTTATTCTGAAAACCGACAGTTTCAACTACGACAGAGAAATAAATATTGGTTTCTATTTCTCAGGCGGAATGCTCGAAGATTCGCTCAACGTGCTGACTTCCGATTATGGCGAATATTCGCCCGACACTAAAATGGCGACTTTTATTGACCATACAGATTCAGTTAAGCTGGAAAATAAAAATAAACAGTTTGTTCTGACAACAGATTCGCTTGAATATAACACCGATACGAAGATTGCATATATTGTCAGCCAAACTGAAACAGTATCCGACAACGGCTATATTTCGTCTGATTCAGGATGGTATAATACCGAAAGTGAAAAAGCCACTCTCTACAATCGCTCTGTGGTTACCAGCAAAGACCGCGCGAAAAGCATTACTGCCGATTCTATGTATTATGACAGAATGAACGGCTTTACAGAGGCTTTCGGCGATATGTTTCTTAACGATACTGTTCGCAGCGCTATTATTACAGGAAATTATGGCTATTACGACGATAACACGGAACTTGCATTTGCTACCGATTCCGCCCAACTGATTGAATATTCGCAGGGCGATTCGCTGTTTTTGCACGCCGATACTCTGTTTATGCGAACTGTTGACTCAATAAGGGAAATTATCGCATATCATGGCGTGCGTTTTTATCGTACGGATTTTCAGGGCGTTTGCGATTCAATGTATTTCAATACTGGTGATTCTACATTGTCGATGTACCGAAATCCTGTAATCTGGAATACTGGCTATCAGATTTATGGCGACACAATTCATATTCTGATGAACGACAGTACGGTTGAACGAATGACAGTCAAAGACTTTGCGTTTGCCGTTCAGGAAGTTGACACTGCCCATCATAATCAGTTGAAAGGAAGAATAATGACAGCATTTTTCCGTGCAGGAGAATTATATCTGCTCGATGTGAAAGGCAATGCCGAATCCGCTTATTATCCGATTGACGAAAAAGACGGCTCATATATCGGACTGGTAAAAACGACCGGCAGTTATATCACTTTCGACATAAAAAACCGTAAGCCGGTCCGTATAAAATGGACTGATGAAACCGATATGAAAATGCTGCCAATCCCTGATTTAACGCCCCAAGACAAATTTTTGCAGGGCTATGTCGATCTCAACTATCTGCGCCCAAAAGACAGGTCGGATATTTTCCAAAAAGCAGAAATGAAAACAGAAGACAAACATGAACCTCAAAAGCCCCGCTCACGAAGAGCAGGGAAATGAAGATGCAGGCATAATGGCGGGTACCGGCTCAGGAGGGGGACAAATGTCAGGTTTTAACTACCTGCACACAACCCGAAACCCATAATATGTGTACATGTAAGTCGGTGTGTTGCTGATCCGGTACGAAACACGGCAGTTATTAGCATTGCCAAGGCTGCCGCCGCGAAGAACGCGGGGGGCATTAGTAGAACCACTGCTTACAGGGTTGGTTTCACAACAATTTTTGTAATTGATACTCAAGTCCCAACACCATTCCACAACATTGCCGCTCATATCATAAAGACCAAGTTCATTAGCGATTTTGGTTTTAACAGAATGACTGTTATTGCCGCTGTTGTCGCTATACCACGCAACATCATCAACAATATTACTGCCACTGTAAAAATATTGTGTGCTGTTGACGTCAGCGCCCAAACTGCTGGTATATTTGTTCTTCTGTCCTCCGCGCGCTGCGTATTCCCATTCTGCCTCGGTCGGCAAACGAAAGCCGTCTGCAGAAGCATCTACTGTGGCATTATTCCAGTCAGTGTCGATACTGGTTGGAATAGTTGGATTAGACCAATCTACCTCATCGCCGCTTTTCTTTACGCTGTAAACAAGCGTTTTATTGCAACGCAAACTTAATTTGTTGCAAAAGGCAATGGCGGCGTACCACGAAACGCTACTGACGGGATAATCGCCATAACTGCCGCTGTATGAACTGCCAGACTGCGAGATTTCATTAGGATTGTACTGAACATGAAGCGAACCCATAACGGAAACCCACTGTGCACGCGTAATTTCTGTCTCACCCATATAAAACGAACTCAAGCCTACCTGATGAACAGGACTTTCGTCACTGTCTGCTACGTAATAATAATTTGGCTGTTCGGAGTTAGATCTTTGTGCACCCATATAAAACACACCGCCTGTTACGGGTTTCATTGTAAAATTCACACCGTCGACAGTAAAAACAAGGTCAACGTATGACAAAGGCATAACAGTAAAACCGGCAAGGGCAGTGCAAGAAGGGTCGCTTATACAAGCATTATTGTAATGCGCGGGAGGAGTGATAATCAATGGCGGTAATGCTGGACCCGAAGGCGAACACGACTGTATCCACTCCGCCCCATTCCAAGTCTCGACACATCTGGTAAAAATGTTGAAGATCTGCAAACCGAGGGCTTCTGTTTCGTGGCTTGCAAAAAGACTGACAAGCGCGTCGCGCTGGTCGGAGTCAAGCTGCGGCAATCGCAAACCGCGTGTACCGTTGCCTTCCAGTTCAAGGAGTGAAAAATCCTGCGGCTTCTCGAGAGACCCGATGTTTACCTGCGCCGAAGCGCCAATTGCGCTCAACATGAAGAGCGCTGTCATTGTTAAAAAGATTCTTTTCATTTTATATAAAAGTTAATATTTTGATTAATACTACTGTAAATTTTGATATTTTTATTATTAAATCCTTTATTGATGAGCGTTTCCATGGACTTTGTATAAATGTTTTGTACAGCAGTACGAACGTTTTGTACAGTTATACAAAAGGTTTGTACAGTTATACAAAAGTTTTGTACAGTTATACGAAAGTTTTGTATAACTATACAAAATATTCGGGGATGAATGAAAAAATTTTTCCATTCATCCCAAAACAAAGATAAACCGCCCGAAAAAAAATTCGGTCTGTTTAATACATAATATATAAATAGATTGTCGGTTACTGGTCTGAGGGGGGGGCGTGTAGCATAAACTGACACACTTTTTCATGCGTCAATTGCGAATTTTTGAGGTAAAAATGTTCGGTTGCCATTTTCATTTTGTTATTATTAACGGTGCAAAGGTAAAACAATTTTTTTAAACTGCAAATTTTTTTTTTTTTGAGCATGTTATTAATAATGTGCAAACATTCGCTTTGCCGGTTAGATATTTTTTATTACCTTTGCCGGCGTTTTATATAACTTTTATAACTTTACTTTTATGAAAAAATCATTGTTAGAACAATTAAAAGATGAGTCAAATAAGACTTATGCGTACCAACAATATCTTAAAACATCAAAATTGCCCTTATTGCTTTTTAGCGAGAACGATGTTTCAACTAATTTAATAAAAAATTTTTTATTAGACAAAAACAAGTTGAAAGTAGACCATATTGTTGCTAGCAAAAACTACCAAACGCCTGATACTTCCCTTGTTCCACAAGCTTGTGGAACAAGCAGGTGGAACAAGCAGGTGGAACAAATTAATGAAGTATTAGCAAAATATAAAGAGGTAAACCTAATATTTGCATTTTTTATCAACAGTTTAAACGATACGCAAGATTTATATGAGGAATTATCTCAAAATCCAAAGATAATTAATTGTTTTGCTTTTGAATACAGTTGTCTTGAATTTGATTTTCCTGATTACCATGAAGAATTAAAAAAACATTCGTCCGAAATTGAAGAGTTTTATTCTCAGTTAGAGGACGATTTGTCGCGCAGGACATTAGTAGAGTTTATCAATACAAAAATTTCAGGATCTCAGGGCAAGTTTTTTAGATTGACGAGAGGAGAGCAATATTTTCCATCTTTTCTACATCTTTCCGACCAAGAGGTTTTTGTTGATTGCGGCGCTTATGACGGCGATACGATTATATCTTTTTTGAAACATACAGACGGTAAATACAAAAAGATTTATGCTTTTGAACCTGATGAGAATAATATCAAAAAATTAAGAGAAAATGTTTCCTGTTATAATAATGTTGCAATCATTGAGAAAGGGTGTTTTTCACGAGAAGACATCCTGCATTTCAAAAGCGGAGACGGTCTTTCTTCTTCAATTGATATCGACGGAGATGTAACAATAGAAGTTGAGTCAATTGATAATATCATAAAAGATGATTGTACATATATCAAAATGGATATTGAGGGATCGGAACTGGAGGCATTAAAAGGCGCGGAGAAAACTATTATTGCTAATGCCCCAAAAATTGCTGTTGCAATGTATCACAGGTCAAATACATTTTATACAATTCCTAAATACATCAAGTCTCTAAACCCGAAATACAGATTTTGGATAAGACATTACTCTCCGTTATATGCCTACGAAACTGTTTTATATGCAATATGCGATGAAAAAGGATAGCAGAAGTCGTTTATTTTGCATTGAGCGACTGCATTAAAATTCCGCATTTTTGGGAGTTCTGGGAAATGGAATTACGTCGCGAATATTGGTCATTCCGGTAACGAAAAGTACAAGACGTTCAAATCCAAGTCCAAAACCTGCGTGAGGCGCTGTGCCGAACCGGCGTGTATCAAGATACCACCACAGACTGTCGAGCGACATATCAAGTTCATTTACCCGTTTTATCAGTTTGTCGTAATCAGCCTCGCGCTCCGAGCCTCCTATGATTTCGCCGATTTTCGGGAACAGGACGTCCATTCCGCGAACAGTCTTTCCATCTTCGTTTTGCTTCATATAAAACGACTTTATTTCTTTCGGATAATCTGTCATAATTACAGGACAGCGGAAATGTTCCTCAACCAGATAACGCTCGTGTTCCGACTGCAAATCGGCGCCCCAATAGACGGGGAACTCAAACTTGTGTCCGCTTTTTTCGAGAATATCAACGCCTTCTGTGTAAGTAAGGCGCACAAACTTGTTTTCGAGTACAAATTTTAGACGCTCAACGAGTTCCGCATCATACATTTTGGCAAGAAAATCAATGTCATCGCGTCCGTGTTCAAGAGCGTATGAAATCACATATTTCAAAAAATCTTCCGCCAAATCCATATTGTCGTTAATATCGTTGAACGCAACTTCCGGTTCAATCATCCAAAACTCAGCAAGGTGTCGTGGAGTATTGGAATTTTCAGCGCGGAACGTGGGTCCAAAAGTATAGATGCCGCCGAGCGCCATTGCGCCGAGTTCGCCTTCCAACTGACCGGAAACGGTAAGATTGGTATGCTGTCCGAAAAAATCCTGTGCAAAATCAATTTTGCCTTCGGCTGTACGAGGCTGGTTTTCCGGCTCAAAAGATGAAACGTGGAACATTTGTCCTGCTCCTTCGCAATCCGAACCTGTGATAATTGGCGTATGAAAGTAAAAGAACCCTTTCTTGTTGAAATAGTCGTGAATAGCGAATGAAAGATGATGCCGCAGACGAAAAATTGCGCCGAATGTATTGGTACGCGGACGAAGATAGGCGATTTCACGCAGAAATTCGAGCGAATGTCCTTTTTTTTGCAAAGGATATACGGCAGGGTCAGCGACGCCATAAATTTCAATTTCTTTAGCCTGAATTTCAGCCGACTGTCCCTGTCCCTGCGATTCGACAAGCAGACCTTCTACGCGGAGGCATGCGCCTGTCGTGATGCCTTTGAGGTATTCTTCGTCGAAAGCGGCGAGTTCAATAACAATCTGTATGCTGTTTACGGTTGAACCGTCGTTGAGGGCGACAAAAGCCACTTGTTTACTGCCTCGGCGAGTTCTAACCCAGCCTTTTACGCAAACTGTTTCACCGAACTTGGGACTTTTCAGCAAGTCCTTGATCACACTTCGTTTCATTGTCAATTAATTATTTCAGGTTTTTAGGGCGCGAAGTTACAAAAAAATTCTCTAATAATTCGCTCTATTTATTGTTTCTATATAATTAAGGACTTCGTCGCGTCCCGTTTTCTTTTCTGATGAGGTGCAGAAGACATGCGGCAATTCTTCCCACGTTTCAAGCAACTGTGCGCTGTATCGTTCAATATTTTCTTTCAGACGGCTTTGCGAAAGTTTGTCCGTTTTAGTAAAAATTATTGCAAACGGTATTCCGGTTTCGCCCAGGCGGTTGATAAATTCTGTATCATTTCTTTGAGGCTCGTGTCGGCTGTCGATAAGTACGAAAAGGCAGGTAAGCGCAGTACGCACGGCGAGATAAGACTCAATAATAAGGCTGATTTTCTCACGTCCTGCTTTACCGCGTTGAGCATAGCCATAACCGGGCAAATCAACTATATACCACTCGTCGTTTATGATAAAATGATTGATTAACTGTGTTTTTCCCGGAGTGGAAGAAGTCATAGCCAAGCCTTTGCGAGCCGTAAGCATATTTATCAGAGAAGATTTTCCGACATTGGAACGCCCGATGAAAGCGTATTCCGGCAAACCATCTTGCGGACATAACGCAGGATTGGTGTTGCTGATAACAAATTCGGCTGTTTTGATAATCATTCGTTGAAAATATTTAATTGCGGATGCAAAGTTACTGCTTTTTTATAATATTTTCGTACTTTTGTTCATCTAATTATCGGATAGTTATGAATAAAATATTATTGTTACTTTGCGGATTGCTTTTCCTGCAAACGGGTTTTTCGCAGCGTTCGGCGGAATTTATATCGGCGGATTTGCTTTTCCGCGAAGGAAAATATATGTTCGATACAGGAAATTACTCAGGCTGTATCTCAAAAATGCTCAACTATAAGAAAACGGCTAATGTCGAGCCTTCTCTTATTGAAGAGGCTGATTTCTTTATTGTTGCATCCGGGTTTCATAAGAATTGCTATGGAACAGGTGCGGAATTAACGGATTACCTGAAACAGTATCCCACAACTGTTCATTACAACGAAATATGTTTTATGATTGGCTCTTCATATTTTCGTTTAGATAACTATCAACAGGCTGTAGTCTGGTTTTCAAAAGTTGAACTCAATAATCTGTCTGTTACTGAACAGGAAGATTATGCATACCAATTAGGTTATTCCTGTACTGAAACGGAAAATTATACCGAAGCCGAAAGACTTTTCCATCTCCTGAAAAATAAGAGTACAAATTACCGCGATGCTGCAACTTATTATCTCGGTTATTTGAATTATTCAAAGTTATATTATAAAGAATCCCTTGCATATTTCAACGAAGTAAAAAATAATCCTGATTTTCGTCCTGACGTTTTGTATTATATCGCTCAAATCAGTTTTGCTCAGGGACATTACAGTCAGGTTGTCAGCGAAGGGAAAAACCTGCTTGACAATTATTCAAAGCATAAATACAACGCCAATACGGAACGAATTATAGGTTTATCGTATTTTGAAGAAGGAGATTATCCAAATACAGTGAAATATCTTGGTGAATTTCTGAATAACCAGTCGGGCGCCGACACAAAAGACTTGTATGCGCTCGGCCTGGCTTGTTTCTATCAAAATAAGTACGCAGAGGCGATTACTGCTCTTAATAAATGTAATCCTGCCGATAATGCGCTTGGACAAAATATTTACCTCCATCTCGGGCAGTCTTATCTCAAACAGAATGACGCACAAAAGGCTATGATGGCTTTCCAGTCCGCATCACGAATGGATTATGATGCTGAAGCAAAAGAGGCTGCGCTGTATAATTATGCAATGCTGCTGCATCAAAATTCTGTTTCGGCATTTGGCGAATCGGTTACGGCGCTTGAAAATTTTATCAATAACTATCCATATTCAATGTACGCAGATAAAGTGAACAGTGCGCTGGTCGCCGTTTATTTGACTACGAAAGATTATGATACAGCCCTTGCATCAATCGCAAAAATTAAAAATCCAGACGTTAAAATTCGCGAAGCGCAGCAAAAAATATTCTACTATATTGGTACTGTCAATTTTACAAACAGCAAATATCCTGATGCAATTCAGTATTTCACAAAAGCTATTTCGGCTGGAAATTATGCTGTAACAGAAAAAAATGAAGCAATATACTGGCGAGGTGAATCGTATTATAAATCGGAAAATTACGACAAAGCAAGCGCCGATTTTCGATCTTATATCAATTCTGACGCCAAGTCGGACAATCTGTCGAAATTAGCGCTTTACAATTTAGCATACTGCGCTTTCAATCAAAAACAGTATTCCGCCGCACAAACCGGCTTTTTAAGATATATAACTTCTGAAACAGCGCAATCCCCAGTGCTTGCCGACGCTTACGCTCGACTTGGCGACTGTTATTTCTTCAATCGCCGATTTGCCGAAGCAGAAAACGCTTATAATCGAGCCGTTTCAATTGCTCCGCAAAAAGGCGACTACGCACTGTTTCAAAAAGGTTATGTGCTTGGTTTACAAAAAGACTATACAGGTAAAATAACACAGATGAACAATCTTATTTCGGAATATCCCGAATCGCCATATCTGCCCGACGCAATATATGAAAAAGGGCGAGCCTGTGTGTTGATGGAAAATACGGCACAGGCGATTGTTACATATCAGGAACTCATCTCGCGTTTCCCTGAAAGCAGCAATGCCCGCAAGGCAGGTTTGCAAATCGGGCTGCTGTATTTCAACGATAATCAGCCGGAAAAATCTGCTGATGCATATAAAAAAGTAATTACCAAATATCCGGGCAGCGAAGAAGCGAAAACCGCAATACAGGATTTGAAATCCGTGTATTTCGACCTGAATGACGTGAATGGCTATGCCGAATATGTTAAATCACTCGGCGATGCAGCACGATTCGACGTTACAGAGCAGGATTCGCTGACATATTTCGCTGCTGAACGCTTTTTTCTGCGAAACGAAACGCAAAAAGCGCAAAGCGGTATGATTTCATACCTGCAACAGTTTCCCGAAGGCGCTTTCAGCATAAACGCTCATTACTATCTCGCACAGACATACTTTTCGGAAAAGAATATTACGGCTGCAAAAACTGAATTTCAAAAAGTGATTGAAGCCGGCAATAATCAGTTTATTGAGGAATCGCTGCTGCGTTTGTCCGAAATATATTATGAAAACGGCGATCTTAACGAGGCGTTGCCTCTTTACGAGCGACTGCAAAATACAGCCGAAAACCGCAGTAACCGCAACACAGGAGCACTCGGCGTCATTCGCACTGCAAGCCGTCTTGGCAAATATAATCAGGCAGCATTATCTGCTAATCTGCTGCTGAAAGCCGAAAACGCCGAACCGACAGTCGCCGTCGAAGCCCGCTACTATCGAGCAAAAGCATATCTCGCACTTGGTGAAAACACGCTTGCAGAAAACGATTTAAAAGACCTGTCGAAAGATACGCGTACAACTTTCGGAGCCGAAAGCAAATACCGGCTTGCACAGCATTATTTCGACAGCAGGCAGACAGGCAAAGCCCGCGAAACTGTGAAGGAATATATCCAGCAGGGAACGCCTCACGCATACTGGCTCGCCCGCAGTTTTATCCTGATGGCAGATTTATATGCCGCTGAAGGCGAAACCCTTCAGGCGAGGCAGTACCTTGAAAGTCTGCAAAACAGTTACAAAAGTGCAGACGACGACATTAAAACACTGATAAAAGAAAGATTAAACAGGTAGCCAAACGCTCTCATTATTCATTTTTCTTGCAGCGGACAGAGAGCAGGGCGACCTTGACGTCGCCGTACCTGAACACGTACCGGTAACAGGCGTTGTAAGGCGATGACGGGACTTGGCTAAAGCATGCAGGGGCATGCCCTGCCCCTGCAAACCCGCCTCAACGGTTTATTTGATGATTTTCACCGTTTGTCCGTTCACATTGACTAAGTAGACGCCTCGTGGCAAATGACCGGTCGGAATGTTTCCATCTCCTGCAACGGTTTGTTGCAATATGGTTTTGCCGCCCATATTGATTACTGTAACTTGCGCCGGAGCGGTAAGTCCTTCGATGCGGATACTTCCCGTTGCCGGATCGAAATACGCGCGGACGGCGTTTGCAGCGGAAGGCGCATTGATTGCATCAGGAATGTATGCCGTGATCGTGCCGAAATCTTTCCATATCCCTGCTGCTCCGTAAGCATCTAACGATTCGGCGGGAACGTAGAGCGTGATATTGCTGAGCATAAGACCTAAAAATACATCGGAATTTATTTCCTGTGGCTCCGGATTCAGATTGGTAATAGAAGTAAGGTTGCAATAGGCAAAAGCATAATATCCAATGCTCGTTACGCTTTCAGAAATCGTAATTGAGGTAAGACCGCTGCAAGATTGAAAAGCCCCATCTCTAAGTTCTGTTACGCCGTTGGGAATTGTAATCGAAACAAGACTGTGGCAA
>JAIRYM010000011.1 GCA_031267615.1 Dysgonamonadaceae bacterium | reverse complement strand
CAACAGGTCGTTTTTTTGCAGGAGTTTATTTTGTGAAAATCCGCAGTAAAGATAACGGTATTCAAACCTTTAAGATTATCAAGTCATGAAAAAATTATTTTATGTAATCCTGTTCAATTTGTATCTGGTATCAGGTTTTTCACAGGAACAGAAATATGGATATTTGTATGCCTACATTAATGATACGACAACTGTAACCCGTGTAAGAGAGCAACTCAGAAGTAATAATGAAAACCTGAACAATGCCCTGGAAAACTTTAAAGTCTTTTCTTTCAAATATCCTTTCCCTAAAATAAAAGATGAATATTTGAGCAGAACCGTAGCCATAGAATGTAATTGCGATATAAAAGAACTTGCAGAGTTTCTAAAAAAAAACTTTTCAAAAGATTTTTCTGATATCGAATATGGTCAGGGAGGAGAAGCTTATCCCGATTATGCTCCGTCGGATGCTATGTGGTATCAAACCAATCCTGATGGAACACCCGTATTATGGCATTTAAATAAAATAGAGGCGGATAAAGCATGGGATATTACCAAAAGTTCTTCCAATATTACCGTAGCAATAATAGACCGGGGATTTGATATTTCTCATCCCGATTTGGCAAACAAAATAGTTTCAACAACAGATTCTTATACCGGTAATCCGTTTCGTAACTATACCGGAATAGAATCATATCATGGTACATTTTGCGCGAGTTGTGCCGGAGCAGAAACAGACGGAGGCGGGCAATTAGCTTCTGTTGGGTTTAATACAATGTTAAGGTTTTATGATTATGTTACCACCTCCGGTCTTTATGCTGTAACCCTTGCCTATGATGCGTCTTTTGATAAGGGAGCGGATATACTTAGTTTTTCCTGGGGAGGATTAACTTCTGCGACTACACAGGAAAAAAATTTAGTGAAAGCCGTTTTAGATAACGGTACGGTAATTGTTCGATCAGCCGGTAATACGCAAGATAATTCCGATAATGACAGATTTCCTTTTGCATATCAGGTGGACAATAGGATTATTATTGTCACTAGTACCGATAAAGATGATTGTCATTCAAGATCCGGCGGGACTCCTCATGCAAATTATCCTCAAGTATCTATTTGCTCTCCCGGATACGATGTAATGGGCGCGGTTCGATATAATAACGGTAGTGTTGCTAATCCATATAAAATAGGTAGTGGTACTTCTTATGCTACACCAATAGTTGCCGGAGTGTGTGCATTACTTAAAAGCATTAATAAAAATTTAACTCCTGCGGAAATCAAAAATATTATTAAAACGACGGCAGACCCTGTTGCCGATGCGAATTTATATCCCGGTATAATTGGAGCAGGTCGCGTTAACGCTAACAACGCTGTTCAGTACGTTTGTAATTATCCATATAAATTTACAGATAAAGTTGTTACATCAAACACAACCATCAATTACTGCGGCGATATTTATGTTGAAGATGTTTCTGTCCAGGGACCTGCACAGTTGGAATTGCGTTCTGACGGCAAAACTATTATCAACGGTAATTTTAATCTCAAAACCGGCGCAAGACTGAACATAAATCCACAATAAACATACCTTAAACTCTGTTTATTCGCAATAAAAAAAAGACCGGCTGTTTTTCGGAGACAGTCGGTCTTTTTGCATTAACTGTATAACGTTTGACATTCGGGAAAAAAATCACTACCTTTGCACACTCAACAATAAATAATAAAAAAATGTCAACAATAACATTAGACTACAAAGTTGCCGACATCGCTCTTGCCGATTTTGGACGTAAAGAAATCGAAATCGCCGAGCACGAAATGCCAGGACTGATGGCTATCCGTCGCAAATACGGCAAGGACAAACCGCTGAAAGGCGCTCGCATAACAGGCTCACTGCACATGACCATTCAAACGGCGGTGCTGATTGAAACACTAGTTGAACTCGGCGCCAAAGTGCGCTGGGCAAGTTGTAATATCTTTTCCACGCAAGACCATGCAGCGGCGGCTATTGCAGCGACAGGCGTTCCTGTGTTCGCATGGAAAGGCGAATCGCTCGAAGAATACTGGTGGTGCACCGACCAAGCCCTTCGTTTTGAAGACGGCAGGGGACCAAACCTTATAGTTGATGACGGCGGCGACGCTACTCTGCTCATTCACTGGGGATTCAAAGCCGAAGACGATGCACAGTTCCTCAATCGCAAAGGCAGTAGTCACGAAGAACAGGTTATCATTGATACACTAAACCGTATATTGAAAGAAGATAACCGGCGCTGGCACCGCACAGTCGCCGATTTGAAAGGAGTTTCTGAAGAAACAACTACCGGCGTTCACCGCCTCTATCAGATGCTCGAAAAAGGCGAACTGCTTTTCCCTGCTATCAACGTAAATGACTCTGTTACGAAGTCGAAATTCGATAACCTCTATGGCTGCCGCGAATCGCTCGCCGATGGCATCAAACGCGCAACTGACGTGATGATTGCAGGAAAAGTAGTGGTAATACTTGGATACGGCGACGTGGGCAAAGGCTGCGCCAAATCAATGCGTTCCTACGGCGCTCGCGTCATCGTTACCGAAATCGACCCAATTTGCGCACTGCAAGCCGCAATGGAAGGATTTGAAGTTACGACAATGGAAAAAGCTGTGAAAGAAGGTAATATCTTCGTTACCACTACCGGCAACCGCGACGTAATAACCATCGAACACCTCGCCGAAATGTGCGACCAATCAATAGTCTGCAATATCGGGCATTTCGACAACGAAATTCAAGTTGATAAACTCGTTAATTACCCAGGCGTCAAGCATACCAACATCAAACCGCAAGTCGATAAATACACTTTCCCGACAGGAAACTCCATTTTCCTGCTTGCCGAAGGACGTTTAGTAAATCTCGGCTGCGCGACTGGACATCCCTCTTTTGTGATGAGCAACTCATTTACCAACCAGACTTTGGCGCAACTCGATTTGTGGAAAAACAAATACGAAATCAGCGTTTCCCGCCTGCCGAAGCATCTCGACGAAGAGGTAGCCCGCCTGCATCTCGAACGCATCGGCGTAGAACTCACGAAATTATCGCCAAAACAGGCAGACTATATCGGAGTAAACATCAATGGACCTTATAAGGCAGAACATTACAGATACTGATTGATTTGTTCACTTAAATATATGCTATATATGAATAAATATGAAGAAGTTTTAGCAAAATATCCACTGAATTTCAGCGAAGAACAAGTCAGAGTTAAAACAGAGGAAATACTGGCAAAACAGACGAAAAATTTTACACCTGAAGTTTTACGATTCATTTATAGTTGCATTGATTTGACTACTTTAAACACGGAAGACAGTCGCGAATCAGTTTGGCGTTTTGTACAGCAAGTCAATGACTTTGACGGCTCAAGCTCTGATATTTCCAATGTTGCAGCAATCTGTGTATATCCTAATTTTGTCAGTGTAGTAAAAGAAGCTTTGACTGTGGATACACGTATAGCCTCTGTCGCAGGTGGCTTTCCGTCATCACAGACATTTCCTGAAGTGAAGATAGCCGAAGTTGGACTTGCTGTTGCCGACGGTGCAGATGAGATAGACATTGTGCTGAATGTCGGAGCGTTTTTTGACGGCAATTATGATGACTTATGCGGGGAAATAGCAGAAATCAAAGAAGCGTGTCGAGACGCTCATTTGAAAGTCATTTTGGAAACAGCATTGCTTAAAACAGCAGACAATATTCATCGTGCTGCTATTCTGGCAATGTATTCCGGTGCGGATTTCTTGAAAACATCAACCGGCAAAGGATATGCAGGTGCAAGTCCGGAAGCGGTTTTCGTCCTGTGCAGTGCAATTAAAGAATATGAACGACTGCATGGAACGAAAATCGGCGTCAAAGTGTCAGGCGGTGTACGCACGGCTGAAGATGCTGTAAAATATTACACAATAGTAAAAGAAATTCTTGGTAATGAATGGCTGACACCTAAACTGTTCCGAATCGGCGCGAGCAGCCTGGCTGAAAATATACTGAAAGCCTTATGATACGGTTTCTAAAAAAATATTGGATAAGTATATCAGTGAACGTCGCTGTACTGACAGTCTGTATGATAAAACCGCCCGAAGTTGAAGGCTTGCCGGTGACCAATTTCGACAAATTGATTCATTTGTTGCTGTTTATGGGCATTTCGGGCATTACATTCTTCGATAATACTTCCTATTTACGCAAAAAGATTTCTCTTTTGCGGATATTCCTTGGCTCTTTTATTTTCCCTTTGGTATTTGGCGGACTGATTGAAGTCCTGCAAGCAACATTGACTTCTAGCCGTTCGGGAGACTGGACAGATGTCGGTTTCGACGCTATTGGCGCAATCATTGGAATGATGACCTGCGTGCTGATCAACGTAAGAATAAAATCATAAAATAAATAATCCATTGAAAAGATTTACAGGCATTATTCCTGCACGATATGCTTCGACACGTTTCCCCGGCAAACCGCTTGCAGATATGGCAGGCAAACCGATGATTCAGCGAGTATATGAACAGGTTGAAGGTTTGTTTGACAATATTTTTGTCGCCACAGACGATGAACGTATTTTTGATGCAGTCGTCAGTTTCGGCGGACAGGCGATTATGACGTCGCCAAACAACAAAAGCGGCACTGACCGCTGCCATGAAGCTGTGCTTAAGTCAGGCGTAAGGTCTGAAGTAATAGTGAACGTGCAGGGCGATGAGCCATTTATCAAGCCTTCGCAGATAGAACTGTTAAAACAATGTTTCGATGATGATAAAACGCAAATTGCTACGCTTGTAAAACCTTTCCGGAGAGATGCTGATTTTGAAACCCTTTTCAATCCTAATTCGCCAAAAGTCGTTATAAACAGTAACAACGAAGCGCTGTATTTCAGCCGCTCGGTTATTCCATACGTCAGAGGGAAAAATCATACCGAATGGCTGCAATCAACAGTGTTTTACAAACACATAGGCATTTACGCCTATCTTGCCGACGTTCTGGCGGAAATCACTGCTCTGCCTCAAACGGCGCTCGAACAGGCAGAATCGCTCGAACAGTTGCGATGGCTCGAAAACGGCTATATTATCAAAGCAGGCATCACGGACGAGGAAACGGCAGGAATCGATACGCCCGAAGATTTGGAAAAAGCGGTAAAACTGTTAAATATTTAATATAATTAAAAAATGTTCGACAGTCAAAACATCCTGTTTGCGTTCTTTCTTACTACCGTTACGGGTTTGTCCACAGGCATCGGCAGTTTAATCGCCCTGCTTGCGAAGAAAACAAACACTTCATTTTTAAGCCTGTCACTCGGCTTTTCGGCGGGAATTATGATTTATGTTTCTTTTATGGAAATGCTTCCGGAGGCATTATCTTCAATGACGTCTCTCTATGGCGACAAACAGGCTAATCTCTTTCTGATTCTCGCCTTTTTTGCCGGTATTGCGTTTATCAGTATAATTGACTTCCTGATACCTGAAAACGTGAATCCTCACGAAGTTCATGGCGTTGAAGAAATGCACGAAGGCAGGCAACTGAAACGTACAGGAATGGTTGTCGCTCTGACGACCGCTATTCACAATTTTCCCGAAGGCATCGCCACTTTCACTTCCGCTCTCGAATCGCTTGATATTGCTGTACCGATTACTGTCGCAATCGCTATCCACAACATTCCCGAAGGCATTGCTGTTGCAGTGCCGGTTTATCATTCGTCCGGCAGTCGTCGAAAAGCATTCTGGTATTCGTTTGCATCGGGGCTGGCAGAGCCTTTGGGCGCTTTGATTGCATATCTTTTCCTGTTTCGCTTCTGGACTGCGACGACGAATGCCATCGTACTCGCCGCTGTTGCAGGAATTATGGTGTTTATCTCGCTCGACGAACTGTTGCCGACTGCCGAGAAATATGGAAAACATCACATTGCTATTGCGGGCGTTGTAGCGGGAATGATTATCATGGCAGTCAGTCTTTATCTGTTTATTTAAATCAAAAACTTAATTTTGGTTGGTAATGTAAAATATTATACTTATCTTTGCAATCAAACAATGAGGTTCCTGTCTGAAAGGACAGGAATTTCTTTTGTTTTATTTTTTAATAAACAAAAAACAACTTTAATAACGAAAAAAACGGAAAGTTATGGCTGTTCACTACATGACAAAGGAAGGCTACGACAGGATTATAGAAGAAATCAACTGTCTTGAATCGGAAAAGCGTCCTGAAATTTCGCGACAGATTGCCGAAGCGAGAGATAAGGGCGACCTTTCGGAAAATGCCGAATATGATGCGGCAAAAGAAGCGCAGGGCATTCTGGAAACAAAAATCGCCAAATTGAAAAACCTTGTTTCAAATGCCCGAATTATTGACGAAAGTCAAATCTCAACCGACAACGTTCAGATTATGAACAAGGTTACAATTAGGAATACGAAGAACAATCAGAAGATGGTTTATACCATTGTGCCGGAAAGCGAAGCAGATCTGAAACAGAGTAAGATCGCCGTCAGCACGCCGATAGCCCAGGGACTGCTTGGCAAAAAGAAAGGGGAGATGGCAGAAATCAGAGTGCCGAACGGCATAATCAGTTTTGAAATAATAGATATAGGTATATGACGATTTTCAGCAGAATTATTGCAGGTGAAATTCCCTGTTTCAAAGTGGCGGAAAACGATGACTTCATCGCTTTTCTTGATGTAAATCCTCTCGTGAAAGGACATACGCTTGTCGTCCCGAAACAGGAAACAGACTATATCTTCGACATCGATGACAGCAAACTCGGAGCAATGATGACATTTGCCAAACGTGTAGCCCTCGCGGCAGGCAAGGCAATTCCGTGTAAAAAAGTCGGCGTAGCAGTTATCGGACTCGAAGTTCCACACGCTCACATACACCTCATCCCAATGCAGAAGGAGGGGGACATACTCTTTTCCAACAAGAGATTGAAACTGGAAAAAGAAGAATTTCAGCAGATCGCGGATGCGATTATCTCTCATCTTTGATTATACCCGCACGTACTACGATTTACACATTATGTAAAACAATCATTAAAGCATACTTATGAAAACAAAAGTTTTATCATTATTATTGCTGTTGCTGCCGTGTGCGGCAACGGGTTTTGCACAGAAGAGCAGAACTGTCGCGATGGAAGATTTTGACGTTTCACGATACGACGTTGTGTGGGACTCCACCGGCATCGACGCCACCGCCTCAATGCCGGTTGGTAACGGCGACCTTGGCGCAAACGTGTATGTTGTGAACGACGGAGACCTCTTTCTCCTGCTTGGTAAGACAGACGCTTTCGACTGGAACGGAAATGTATGGAAAACAGGTCGGGTACGCATCAGTATTAACCCTAATCCGTTCCGGCAGGGAACAGATTTCCGGCAAACGCTGAACCTCGCAGAAGGATGTATCGACATAGTCGCATCAGGCAACGCCGCCGGCGACAAAGTCAGAATAAGGATATGGACGGACGCCAATAATCCTGTTTACCGCGTCGATATGCAGTCGGATACGAAAGTTGACGTAAAAGTCGAACCCGAATTTTGGAAACGTTCCGACAAATCGTTCGACCACCTCGAAACAATCGGCAATCAACTTGTCTGGTATCATTCCAACGGCGAAAGAAGCTGCTATCAACACGATTTGAAACACTACGAAATCGAGGACATGCTCGCCAATCATCCCGATCCGTTCAAACACCGCACATTTGGCTGTGTAATGCAGGCAAAAGGACTGAAACTCGACGGAAATTCATTCGCCGGATCCGGAAAGTCATTCTCCATCGAAATAGCATCAACCGCCAAACAAGTAGAAAACCCTGCCGAATGGGTGAATGAAACGCGCGGCATCCTCGCCGGTTACGACCGCAAACATTCTTTCAGCAAGCACTGCGAATGGTGGAAAACATTCTGGAACAGAAGCTGGATTACCGCATCCGACAACACCCTGTCGCCCGAAGAACGCGAAAAACCCGCCCCACCCGCCGCTCCGGGAATGCGCGGAGAAAAAGACGGAGGCTACATCGTGGCGCAATCCTACAACGTCAGCCGCTACATCATGGCATGCCAGGGACGCGGCGAATACCAGACGCAGTTCAACGGAGGGATTTTCACTACGCCATTCCCAAACTACTGGGATAAAGACGGAACGCTCTTCGGCGAAGACCAGCGGGCATGGGGAAACCGTTTCACTTTCCAGAATCAGAGGCTGCTCTACTGGCCGATGCTTGCCGCAGGCGATTTTGAAACCATGCGCCCGTTCATCAACTATTACTTTTCCGTACTGGATTTGAGGAAAGCAATCACTAAGCAATGGTTCGGGCATGAAGGCGCTTACTACCGTGAAAATATACAGCTCACCGGCGCAGAAATGGATGATTCGCCGATAACAAAAGGCAAGCCGCCCAAAACAGTAAAAGGCGAACCGTTACCCGAAGGATGGTATCATCACTACCATTTCAACTCCGGACTCGAACTTACCGTAATGGCGCTTGACTTCTATCGCTATTCGCGGAACGAAACATTTATGAGAGATACAGTCATTCCGCTTGCACGGGAAGTTATCCGGTTTTTCGATTTGCACTACGAACGCGACGGGAAGGGAAAACTCGTCTTCTATCCTTCGCAGGTATTGGAAACATGGTGGGAAGCAACCAATCCCGCGACCGACATATCAGGATTGCACTACCTGATAGACGGACTGTTGCAGGAAAAAGACATCCCGCCGACAGACCGCAAAACATGGGAAAGATTAAAAAGACAATTGCCTGAAGTGCCTCTTGCATCTGAAGACGGGAAACAATATATCCTGCCGGCAGAAAAATTTGCTTATCAGAAAAACAATGAAAACGGCGAGCGGTATGCCGTATTTCCATTCTCCCTGTTCGGAGTAGGGCACGGTACAGAAGACATTGTATCAAATACCATTGACAGGCGTCTGTTCAAAAACTCTTTCGGCGGACGCTGCTGGACGCAGGACCAGATAATGTATGCATACGCCGGCATGAGCGAAGAGGCAAAAGAAGGACTGATTCATCGCTGGATGACATACAGCAAATACCTTCGTCTGCCGATGTTCGGCGCGGAAGACCCCGACTATGTCCCCGATTTCGACCATAACGGCGCGGGAAGCGTAGCCCTCCAGCGGATGGCAGTGCAGGAAGTCGGCGATAAAATATACGTCCTGCCGGCATGGCCACAGAGTTGGGACGGCTCATTCAAACTGCATTTGCGCGACTGCACGGTGATAAAAGGCGCAGTGAAAAACGGCAAAGTAGAAAACATCGACATTACGCCCGAAGAACGAAAAAAGGACGTTGTCATCGCATTTCCGTCGGCACAATAATTATTATCAGGGGATATTCCTTTTTTATAATTGCACACAAGACCGGAAGAGGCTGTTTCAGAAAATTTGAAGCAGCCTTTTTTATTAAAAGAAACTGAACTGTAAGTCCTTTTTCTATATGTTATTACGATTTGTTTAGAAAAATATTACGGAAAACTGCAAAAAAATATGGAAGTATAAATAAATTATTTTACCTTTGCTGCCTGTAATAACAAAAAGGAAATGGCAAACGAATACTTCTACAGCAGTAACTCAAAATTGATACTCAATATGACGTGTCAGTTAATGCCATTTTACCCCCCCCCCCCCAATAATTGACAGTATACCTGCATATTATGACTTAATAAGTCCCAAAACACTTTGGGGGCTTCTTACCTCGCGTTGGGGGCTTCTTACCTCGCGTTGGGGGCTTCTTACTTCGCATTGGGGGCTTCTTACCTCGCTTGGGGGGCTTCTTACCTCGCTTGGGGGGCTTCTTACCTCGCTTGGGGGGCTTCTTACCTCGCTTGGGGGGCTTCTTACCTCGCGTTGGGGGCTTCTTACCTCGCGTTGGGGGCTTCTTACCTCGCTTGGGGGGCTTCTTACTTCGCATTGGGGGCTTCTTACCTCGCATTGGAGATTTATTATTTTATTATACAAACAAATTAAAAAAAAGTAATTATGACAAATCATGATTGGATGCCAAAAAGTCACGAACTTCGCCACAAACTGGCAGTATTAATCTTCGCCGTCCTGATCGGTGACCTTCGCATTAAGGCGGGGCTGAGCGCCAAAACGCCTCCAGGCGACTGGTATGACAACATTTACACGCCGCAATGCACAGTATTTTGCACCGCGTTCGACGTTTGGAACGACATCACCCGCCGTACCCCCGTCGCTCTCGACGACCTCAACAATGCTGAAGACGAGTTTATCCCCTTAGTTCGCAAGCTTCACAGTTTCGTTAGCGGAAACCCGGTAATTACCGAC
>JAIRYM010000117.1 GCA_031267615.1 Dysgonamonadaceae bacterium | reverse complement strand
TCAATGTAACGTCTTTCGCGTCATGTATCGACTGTGCTATCGACCGTCCCTGTTCCCTGCTTGTCATATACACGGCAAGCCGGGTATTGTTTTCTATCAGTTCATTTGAATCCCCAATGAAGTCCCATATTTTTTTGACAGCATTATCTTTGTTGCCCTTCAATATTTCCCTTTCAATATTGGACTTTACTCCTTTCATACTCATAATAGTTGAGTAACCCGTTACCCCGCCATTGATAATATATTCATACAAGAGCGCATCATCTTTTCTCGACAAATCAAGTTCCCAGAAAATATGCCGCCGCATCGCGCCTGCCGCCCGTCCCGACCAGAAATTCTTCTGAAACTTCAGGGAATATTTAATTCCTTCCTGCACAGGCAAAACAGTAGAAGCAAAAAGAAAATCCCGTGATGCGTTGGTAAACGTAAATTCAGGATTTTTTGACGTCATCAGTTCTGCTATACCCCGAGTAAATTTTGTCCTTAACTGCACTGCATCGGTCAACAGCCCCCATTCTTCGGGCATGCGTGGTACATCCGTTCCGTTAATCACCCTCGCCACCTCCGGATTCGTATTAAAATACACCGTATAAGCCTTTCCGTTCTGATACACCTCCACCGTATGCTGCTTTTCCTGCGCCGGCTTTATAAACATTCCCCCCAGATTCAGCCTGTTTCTGTTTTGAGTCACCTTTCCAGCCTTTTTCTCCGCCCGCATTTTAGCCTCAAAATCAGCAATCCGCTGCTGTATTGCTTCCCCTCCTTCGGAGGGGTTAGGGGAGATGAGCCGTTCAATCTCCTCAGCCGACAGTCCCGAAAAAGCATCCAGCGCATTCCCCTCCATATCATACCACATCTTTGACGCCGTAACAAGCCCCGTCGTATCCTCCGTCGCAATCCGCAGCAACGCCAGATTATGTATATTCCTGTTCGCCTCGACTATCGCCGTCTGAGCCATCTGAGAAATAAAGGCAAGCGGACTCTCAGCCCTGCTTCGCCTGCCTTTCGCAGTCTTCAATCCCTCGTAATACGTCCCCATATTACGCCCGTAGTCATACACATCCTCAGCAGTTGTCCGGTCATGTCCCCTCAGCGGAACATAATACTCATACATACCCTTCAACTCATCATAAGTCTCTTTGTCAATAATTCCGGCAAGATACTGTCGCCTCAGAGAAAAATCAGTAGCCGCTTTTTTCCTCTCCCAAAACTCCGCTATCAGCCCGCTGCCCTTTTTTTTACCCGAAAGTTTGGAATTCTCAAAATTTTGTATTACCTTTGCAGCAGAGTTAAACAACTCTCTGTTTCCGAGTGCGCGCCCCGAATTGGACGGGGAAGGTGGCTCGGAAATGTAGTTTAAAGACTTTTTCTTATTGGAATATTCAAGCAATCCGCCGTTAATCCAGTGTGCTACATTCTCTTTTTCTTTTCCATACAGTGAACGGATGTCATTTACTTCAAAATACCTGTTACCCTGTTGTGCAGTTTCATTTAAGTGTATTGCCGCAACGATGTTATTCCCTTTGCCGTCTTTTATTTCGGTAAGAATAACCTTTCCTTTGCCTTCTTTTGATTTGAATACGGCAATCGGAGCATTCAAATGAACGGGCAAATTCTTTAAACTTGACAAATCAATTCCATGTTTTTCTTTTGCTTTACGAAGCACATCCTGCTTTATTCTAAATGAGATATCTGAAAACAGAGAAGACAGAACACCCTTCGGGGTACCAATATTAAATTGGTGCGTACTGCTTATTTTACCGTCAATGTACTGTTGCAGTTCCTCATTAAACCTTTCATTCTCATCTTTCAGTTCGTTACTCAGCAGCGTCCCGCCGACCGCTTCCTCAAAATCTCTTACATAATCTTCAATTATCCTGTCCCTCTCCTTTACAAAATCCCTGTCTTTCATTATGGCGTTCAAATCCGCCTGACTTTTAAATTTACGGTCGTGTCTGTCAGCCCACAGTTCAGCCGCCACGGCATAAATACCCGCATAATCCTCTTTGAGTTTTTTCTTTGCCGCCAAATCGTTTTCAGCCATTTTCACGTTGCGTTCAAGCCCGTGTTTCAGAAGCATATAGTTCTCTGTCGCCCTCAGTCCGTCCTTCCCGAACCGGACTCCAATCCTGTCCATAACCCTGCCCGTTACATCTTCCAGCGGCTCCAGGAATTTCTCTTTATACTGCTCAAACTCCGCCTGATTTTTGCCGCTCAGATGAGTAGCCGTCAGATACCAGTCGTTATACTCTGCAATCTTAACGCCCGCTTTTTTCAATGTGTCCAGCAATTTTTTTACAGGCAAAAACCTGTCTACAAGTCGCTGCTCCCACTTGCTTTTACTCAGCGCCTTCTCAAACTCTGCCTTCCAGTCCGCATCATCCTCGCTCTCTTCACCGTTTGTTGCCTGAAAACGCACTTCACCTCCTTCGGATGGGTCAGGGGTGGTTTTTCCTTCGGTTGCTTCCTGCTCTGTCTCTGCGCTGCTTATGCCGGTATCAATTTCAGATGAAGATTCCCCCCAGACAGGGACAATATCAGTATCAATGAACCGCAAGTCGCCGTTAGTATCCAGAAGAACGTTTTGAGGCTTCAAATCCGACAGTTCATATTGTCCGTTCGTCCAATACTTCATACCGTCAGGCTTCACATCAGGCTCAAAACCGTTTTCATCTAACCAGTTCTCTATTTGTTCCATTGACGCATACTCGGCGTTTTCAACAAGTGGTTGTGTCATTACAATACAAACCTCGCCGAGTGAGTTTTCGGCAAAGCCTGTAATTTTGTATTCTACATCAGGAAACAGTTGATTGTGCGCATACAGCCTCTCAATGAAATAATCGAAGTCGCGCGTATTTTCATATTGCGTGCTGTCGTCGTTTAGAAAATTGAAATTGTTCAGTTTTACAACATTCTTTCCCTCTTTGGCATAATAGGTTTCATTCTCGTAGCCTTTTCCGATGGCTTTCGAGGCGACACTTTCTATATTGTCTATCCAAGTTCCGTTTTCCCGTGCTGTGAGTTCCAGTTTACCAAGAAATCGCTGTTTATTCCAAGTTTGGCGTTTATCTCCTGCTGATGTTCCACCACCTCCTGCGGCGTTAGCTTCGGCGATTGTCTGTTCAATTCTTCCGCCCTTTTCGCCGCCTCCCACCAAGCCACGTAGGGAACTCTCTCCCACTGCTCGTCTGTTATCCATTCGGGTTTCTGTTCTTCCTTCTTCATCGCTGTTATTTTCTACAAAGTTACTGTTTTTTTCCGACTTTTCCAAATTCCGTTTATTCCAATCGTTCATTGCCCTGGAAAAAGCGGTAATATCGCCGTTAAAATCTTCATATACGGGTTTGGGGTCTGAAAGCGAGGAAATTTCAGCATAGTCCGCAAACGGTTTAACCCTTTTACCCTCTTTTTCCACTGCCCATTTCCTGAATGCATCCACATTGGTTTCAGTAATATTACCCAAACCTCTCCATCCTTTTTCATAATTGGACAAATATGCTTTTTGGGCTTGGCTGATATTATCAAACCCAAACATAACCTTGTGTTCGTCAAATGCTCCCGTTTCCGGATTTATCTGATCAATAACAAACACCTTATTCGACAGGGGATTGTTTCCGAGAAACACATCTATGTGGTCGCCATCCTTACTCTCCGTTTTACCGAAATAGCCGTATGTATTATTCATCTTCGTTTCCCATGCTCTTCCGCTTTCATCAACACCTCGCCTCATACTTCCTTTCGGTTGCTCGATTGAGATGTCGAAACCTTGAATATTAACATGCCCTTTTTTGTAATTTCCGGCTTTCTTTTGCGCTTCCGTCGGGCTGGTATCCGTTTCAGATTCTGCAACAGCTATTTCAGCATTGATTTGTTTCGCTGTTTTTTTCGAACGTATTAACTGAAACCGGATATCATCGCTCTCGTCGTCGAAGTTGCCGTTGTTGTCTGTGGCGGATTTGATTTGAGAGGGAGAGAAAGCCGTATATTCAATAACATTCCCGCCTTTATTGTTAACATAAAATCCGCCATCAAAACCTTTATCCTGTAAAGATTTCATTCTTTCTTCCGTAACTTGTGCCGCAGGCACATCATTTCCAGGCGTATCATATATAGAATAACCTTTGTATTGATACGGCTCTTTTATGTTTAAGAAAAATGCACGACTTTCTTCGTACTCATTTGTTGTTCTTAACGGCCTGTCGCTAAAATAAAATGCCGAATAACCATTTTTTGATTTTGTATTATCAAAAACAGTAAATCCTTTGTTTGGACTATAATGATATACCACCATCGGTTCACCGTTCTCATCTACCACTTTTGAGGAATTTTTTTTGGCGGTTTCAAAATTTTGCAGTATCTTTGCAAAGTCTCCGATAGGGCTTCCGGATTGAGTTCCGGTCTTGAACCCGATTCGGAGATTTTCTTGTAATACCACCTCGTGTAAATAGAATTTGTTTTTTACCGTCGATTGAGTTACTACAACTATTCCGGTATATCCTTTATTCCCTATTTGCACCGGTGCGGCAATGACATAAGTGTCTTTTCCTCTGCCTTTCCAGTTCTTTTGACGGTCGATAATTACTCCGTCTTTAATGATTTCCGGCACGGCGGCGTATGCTGCGCTTTTTACGCTTCCTATGCCATGCGCCATACTGTCTTTTACACCTTCTTTGGTGAGTTCCACAATTCCCAGACCCTTCCTTTCTATTTGTCCGTTGTAGTTATCCAAATAGTATTGCGTTACTTTATCTGTTAATGGTATTTCGTCCTTTTGAAACTCGTTTCCCGTCAAGGTTTTTACCCAATTTTCACTTAGAAGATAATCGTATTTCGCTGAATTCTCCCAGTTCCCGAACCATTTCTTGAACGCCTCCGTCCTCACCTGCAACCACTGCCTTTCATTCAATCTGCTCTTTTCACCGTTAGGCGCCTTCATAAACGTCCCATTAGCCACAGCCGTCTCTTTAATGCGTTTCATCTCCTGCGCGTTCGCCTCCGTTATACCGGATACATCAAAGTCGTAATCCGGTTGATTGGCATATTGGGTTTTGCTTTGCGTCCTCGCCTGACTGTTTTCCTGACTTCGGGGAGATGCGATTTCCTTTCCGCCCAGCAGTTCCCCAAGCGTCCGTTTGGCAAACTGATTCAATTTAGCGTCCGTATTGCCGAAAACATTAGCCTTAATCCATTCCAGAACCTCATTGATGACGTTTTGAACACGCGCAAGCAGCGAAATATCCTCGCCCGTTATCTCACGCACTTTCTGACTGTATTCACCATAATCCCCCAGCAGCGTATTAAACAGTTCGTCCGCCTTCTGGTCATCGGTTTTCAACTTGGCGTATGCAGGATTAGAAGAAAGTTTTTCCCATCCCGGCGTTTTCTTCAGGAGTTCTGTAATTTTATCCTTCATCTCCTTCGGCATCACATTCCAAAACAGATGCCCGAACTCGTGAATCGGAGTGTTCGTGTTCATCTTGCCGGGGTCAAGGTAAACGTCGCCTTCGGGTGTAACGAAGCCGTAGACTTCGCCCTTCGAAGTAGCCATAAAGCGGATGTTTTGAAAACCATCCTCCATCACTCCGCCAAGTTTCTCCCAAATATGAGGCACCTGTTTTTTATTTATCCTGTTCGGCAAATAAGACGAAAGCCCTTTCACTTTTTCTCCCGAAAAATCTATTGCCGCCCTGTAAAGTTCTTTTGCAAGTCCTTTGCCCCTGTGTTGCTTCTCTATCTCTACATTATCCACCGACAAAAAGCCGTCAGGCGCTCCATAATTATTATACGAAACACGCATAAAACCAACTTTCTTCCCTGTCTTTTTATCCCACAGCGTTGTGTAAGGAGCGTTACTTTCCCTGCCCGGATTGCTGGTCGCAACAAAATAATCATCATTTTCCCACACAATATTCCTGCCGTTTTCGTCCGTCCGCAGTACTTTCCTGTCTTTATCCTTTATACTGTTGTTGCTGCTCCCGTGCCAGAGCGTCATAAACCTCTCAGCGCCGGCTTTCCCTAAATATTTATCCAGGTACTCCCGCATCTTCGCCTCATCGGTAAAAACATTCCTCGCCAGACCGCTCTTTTTCAGCCGCTCTATCAGTTTTTCCCATGCCTTTTTTGATACCGGCTGCATTTTTTTACCGGAAACATGCGGTTTTTTATCCGAAAGTGCAGGATTCTCAAAGTTTTCTATTACCTTTGCAGCTGAGTTAAGCTCTTGACTGGGGATAGGCATTGTGAGCCCCAACCAGTCGAGGGCTTTTTCTTTTTGCACATACCGTAATGCCTCTTTCAATCCTCCCTCTTTGGCATTTTCCATTTCCGAGAGAAAACGTTCTGCCGCTTTGCCGTGAATACTCGCTATTTCATTAACTTCTAATTTTTCTTCTTTGTTTTCAGCGCGAAGGGCTACAGTAATTTTCCTTCCGTCCTTAGTTGTCAGTTCGGTAACTATAACGGTAGATTTAGCTTTTGTTCCCCATTCATAAACCATTATCGGTGTTTGTACTGCCTTTGCCAAATTACGTAAATCGTCAGTCGTTAAGCCGTGTTGTTCTAATTTCCTGTTAAGAACGTCAGAGGACAAAGTTATTTCACCGCCTTTTACGCCCGCTGCCTGCAAAATGTCGAGCGGTTTCCCCAGATGCAGTTTTTCGTGTGGCTTCAATTCGCCTTTGGCAAATCTGTCAAGCTCCTCATTAAACCTTTCGTTCACTGCCTCCGGCGTCCCTTCCGTCCTGTCAGTCGGCACGACTTGAAATGGAAGCGACAAGTCTTCCTCTTCCGCCGATGATTCCGGTTCCTGAATTTCGGTTTGAGCAATGACGTCGCTCTTGATTTTTTCAACGGCTCTTTCCCTGTTATCCCTCAATGCCTGTAAATCCGATTCGGCTTTAGCAACCTTATCATTAAAAGGCTGCATGACAGATTTCGTATTCTCTTCCGAAAAATCCGACTGATCGCCAAACATACTGTCAGGATCATACTTTGTGTCGCCAAACAGTCCATTCCTGTTATTTATTTCGGAAAATTTCTTTTGCTGTGCATTTTTTGCAGACTGCAACTCTTTTTCTGCGTCGGCGATTTGACTGTCATATTCGGCTATGCTCGATTCTATTTCCCGTTGCTGTGCAGGAGTTAATTTCTCCTCTCTGTCAAGTTGCCGTTCATATTCCGCTAACCTTACCGCCTCCTCTTCGCTCATCTCTTCGTATGGATCATTTAATTTACTCATATCCGATTCAAGCGATTTCAAAACATCAATAATTTCACTAAGAATATCCTGCGTATCATAACCCCTTTCGCTGCCGAACTCTTCCCACAGGCTATGCGCATACTGTTCGAGCGTTACACCGCCCCTTTCAGGAGAAGCAAGAATGTTGAAATAGCCTCTCCTGTCGTTCTCGCTTGCTCTTCCGAACAGAGAACTCGACAAACCGTATGAAATAACCGAGCCGTCTTTACTCTTAATATTATCCCAGACAAACTTTTGCCCGCCTGCAATGTTGTAGAGTATCTTTTGCCGTAAAGGCAAATCATCGTAATCGAACTTCGACAGGGCTTTAGAGTTTGGAGTCTGTTTTTCCGGCGGTTTCGTATAAATTTTCCGTTTTCCCTTTGCCGGGTTATTTTTATTTCCTACCTTTGCATCTGAGAAATCCGAGTCAGTTGGAGTTACTTCTTTTGAAGTTTCTTTGTTCAATGGAGTAGGAAAGGCTTTTTGCTGATTACCTGCGGTAGGAGAATCCCGGTGACGATCGGGATTCTCTTTTTCTTTCGCCTGTGTATTGTTATTTGATTTTTTTTTCGTACCTTTGTCGGCAGAAGTTCCGGCAGAATTATCCGCTTCGGTAGATTGCCCCGTTGAAGTTGAACCGGAAACTTCCGCTCCGGGCACCATATCGGCACGCTGATATAGCAATCTTCCGTTTTTTAGAAAACCTCTCATTCGTGGGAGGTTTTCTATATGGTTGCTGACCACTACTTCCATTCCATCCTTGCTGACTGTTACGGACGTAAAGAATTTCAGTTTTTTGCCGTTGATATTAAATGTCTTAACAAACAGATAACTGCTTGGACGTTCTGTCTCCTGTCCTTCTTTTGCTTCGCTGGATACTTCGATAATCACATCGGGATTTGTAAGTGTCGGCTTAATCATTCCGAACTCTTTTTGCCTGCCGTTCTGTATTATTTTACGGTACTGATTATCTCCCATTTTTGCCTCTCCGAGCGGCGTTTTAACGATTCCGTCTTCCCCAAATTCGGATTCCCAGTTTTCGGGAGTAAGTTCCAACCGCGGAGCCTCCACCGCGTTCTCCTCCATTTGAGCAATTAGGGTGTTTGCCTGTTCCGTCCCTATCGTCTCTGTCGCCGGAGTTTGCGGTACTGTCGCCTGTTCTGTTTCTCCCTGAATGCCTTTCGTTTCCTGTTTCACATTCCGGCTCTCAATCAGCCCGTCAATCCGTTTCTTTCGTTCCGACAGTTCCGCAATCGCCTTCCGCGCTTCTTTCTTCTTATTAATAGAAGTCGCATTTTGCAGTTTTTTTTCTTCGGACTGTATCTTTTTTGAAAGGTTTTCGGAAACAGAAGACAACTCTTTGAGCATTTCTTCCTGTCCTTCTTCCTCTTCATACAAAGCAGCAAAATCTTCCGGGTTCTGTTCGAGCAAAGCGTCGTAATCAATTTCATCGTTCTTCTGCCTGGGAGCACGAGCAGCAATCTCATCAATGATCGCCTTTCTCTCCGCTTCGCCGGACTTTTCCCCTCCTTCGGAGGGGTGCCCGTCAGGGCGGGGTGGTATATTCCCCTCCTCCGCAGGGGCAGGGGAGGTATTCCCATCCGTTGGAGGGGTGCCCGAAGGGCGGGGTGGTATTTCCTCCTTCGTAGGGGCAATCCTTGTGGTTGCCCCTGTATTCTCCTCCACCGTCCCTATAATATCAGCCTCGTCAACATTATACTGTTTCCCGCCCTCATCCTCAACGACAAATACGCCGCCCTGCTCAAACGCCGTAATATCCTCCACCGTCCCGATAACCTCGCGGCTGTGAACATTACCCTGTGCATCCCTCTCTTTTACTGTAAATTTAACGCGGCTGTCAGGCATAATATCCCTGACATTGTTAATCACCGTTCGCTCGCTCGGCCTGACCGATATTTCAGCCCCGGTACCGCGCATCCTTACAATATCATTCCCGCTCTCATCCTGTCCGACAATTGTGCCGACGCCCGTCTGACCAACACGCACAAAATCCCCGTCCTCCGTTTCCGGCGCATCCTCATCCGCCTGCTCTTTAATTATCGGCGCAGTCGCTGCTGCCGCCGACCTCTCGACAACCTGCTGTCTCGGAGTAATCGTTACCCGTCCCTGAATATCCCGCAAAGGAACCGGAACTGTTTTGCCTGCCGCATCTCTTACATAAACCGTTTTATCAGAATTTTCAAAATCAATCCCGCCGGCTTTAAGCAGAGAAACATGACCGTTTATAATAAATGAATCCGGCGCGCCTTCTTCGCCTGAAGACATAACAACCTCTGCATCCATATCAGGATTGATATTCACCGCTGCCGCCTCCTCCGCCTGCTGTATTGCCGTTTCCATCGCCTGCTCCCGCTGCTCGCGAAGACGGGAATTAACCATCTCGGCAGCGTTACGGTAAGTTGCCCACGCAGAAACAGTATTATATGCAGCCTGCTGTTCTGCGGCCGTCTTCCCTGTCTGTTCTGCAATCTGTCTCGCGCGTATGCCAAGCATCCCGACAGGTTGTACCAGAAGTGAATTTTTTAACTCATCTGTTTCCTGAGCCGAAAGTCCCGCACGACTGAAAAAACTGTCAAAATCAGCATTGGCGGCATCATACCTCTTACCCGCAACCCTTGTGTTGCGTGCCGACACCGTACCGCCAAGAACGCCCGGTATGGCAAACGCTATCAACATCGGTATCTGAGAATCCGCAGTCCAGAACTCACTGTCAAATCCCTTGCCGTAAACTCCCCTCTGAAACCAGCCGTCCACTTCTTCCAGATATTCGGAAAACGGCTGCACGCCGCCCTGTGTCGCCAACTTCCCAAAAGAACTGTTGGAAAACCCGTCATAGAAATTACCAAGTTTCCTGCCCCATGAAGAATTTATAGCCTTTTGCGCCCACGGAGTCGCTTTTATTAATTGTCCCATCGGCGTAAACAAGCCGCCGCGTTCGGTAAATACCTCTGTAAACTGATCGCTCAATCCTTCAAATATGGCATTTTCGTTACGTGTTACACCTGTCACATCCCACTTGCCGCTGCCATAATTATAATTTACATTGTCAGGTGCAACCTGAACCATGTCGCCGATTATGTTTTTATACGTCCCCGCCTGAAGAGGAACTTCCGCCGCCGCCCTTGCGGCAGCAATGCCGGTTTCCCCTGCAATTCCGATAACTTTCGCCGCCGCCTTGTTTTTAATGCTGTTTGCAATCCATTTGGTAAGCGACTTCTGAGCCACCTTACTTGCCGCGCCTGTCACGCCGCCCGAAACAAACATCTGCTCAATAAATCCAAGCATGTCAACCGTTGTCCCTGCTACTTTCGCAGAATACGATTCATCAGGATTGATAATTCCCGCTGCAATCTTTGTGCCGAGTGCATCCAGCAAAGCCTTTTCTCCCTGTGTCAACACTTTTTCGGGACTGTCAAACGCTTTCTCCCTGTCTATTTTCTCAAGAACTTCCTTTATATCCATCGCATCAAAAAAAGAAGCAAGTCCCAGCGTTGCTAAATCTCCCTTTGCAAGTTTACCTTTTTCCCATGCATTTGCAAAAAACGAATACCATTTATCCTGTTGCCGAATATCGCTGTTAAGATATTCCGCCTCATCATACAACTGTTTGGCTGTTCTAATCTTTGTCAGTTCAGGATTAAACCTTATTGCAGCTAAAGTTGTGCGGCCGCTCAGGTTACCCTGCGGATTATTTTCCTTTTCCAATTTATAAACATCTTCCAGATTTGCCCGCCCTTCCGCGATACTCTGTCCGATGCTTTCTACCTTTGCCTTATGTCTGGAAGAAATATCTTTGCCTAAATCATCTTCCTCCTGAAAAGCCTTTAACCGCCTGATAAGGTCGGCATTATACTCTTTGTCGTCGTCTGTTTCTTTTTTCTCTACCTTGCCGTGCCACCTGTTAAAAACATCTTTCGACTGCAATTTATTCTCATTATAATATTGTTGCAATTCAGGAACAAGGACTGCATCTTTAATATCTTCGGCAGTTGTGACCGTATCAAAATTATCTATTGCATCATTAAGCGTTTTCTCATAGCGGTAACGTCCCGCGTTTTCGTCGGAATATCTGTTGTAAGCAGCGCCCGCTGCCTGTCCGAATGTACGGGGTTGCTGATACAGACCATACTTTTCATCCCCGTTCAATCCCGTTACCTGACTTGCTTTGGCAAGCCTGTTCCCGTCCGCCAAAGCAAGATTTTTGTCAAGACCTTTCGGCACTACACTTTCATAATCATATTGCCCAAAATCCGTCCTGAACTCAGGTGCAGGCGTCATTTCCGCCGTCGACGTCCCGGGTGAGAACCCAAGTGCATTTTCAAACTCGTCAAACTCACCGTTAGTATCGCCGCCATTTGACTTGATATACTCATAAAGACTCATCCTGTTTTTTGGACTCTGCAACGCTGTTTGGAAATCATCCAGACTGGAGCCTGCATCAAGACTGTTATCTTTCAAATAATTATATAAACCCTCGATATTTTTTTCCTTCATCACCTCATTTTATCAATGTTATTTTTCTTGTTATAATCCGGCTGTTCCTCAAAATCAATATACTGTATTTCCGACCGGTCAGATACAGTGCCGGCAAAGCCAATAATATAATTCCGGTATGCAGAACGCGGAGTAAGCCCGAAATCAATATCTTTGTAGCCGTCGCTGCCTGATGACAGGCTCGAATCTTTGAGCGCAAGCCCTTTCAACGGCTTAAAATTAAGTTCGTCAAGCCCCGCGTATGCAAGTGCAACTGCCTGCTTGCCTCCGGTGTTCCTAACCCCAAGAAACAAACCCCGCACAATGATGCGGCGCAGCGCCTTATACTGCACTGTCCCAAGCCGTATCGGGCGTGTAATTATCGACACGTGTACATACTCCTCCTCACTGACGCCTTCGAGCCGTTTGATAACCTGCTGCCCGTCGACCGTCTGTATTACAAGAGTATCAGGAAAAGAATTTGAAACAAATCCGTCTATCGTTTCATTCCTGGCATAAGCATATTTAGATTTTATTCCAACAACAAGCAAAAAAGGATAGATTCTACCGCCGCTTGCGTCCCTTTCGTCATTGAAGATAATTATCTCCTCTTCCCTGAAATCGTAAACAAACTGTGTCGCATCCCTGATAAAGTCATTATACGATACGCTGTAATTCAGCAGCACACCGTCAAGATAACCGGTTTTTGCTCCATCTCTGTCCAGCAATTGCACGCTGTTCGGATTCTGTTCCAGAAAATCACCAAAATTCAAATCCGCTGCCCCTGAAATCAAAGACAGCCCGCTGCGTCCGAAATAAACCGCTCCCAGCGGGGTTTCCAGCGATAGCGAATTAGCGGGCAAACTCTTTGACAGGGCTGGAACAATATGTGAATATGCAAAGTCTGAATCCGTTGAAACCGAAAGCGTAAATATCCCGTTTTCCGTAAACGCAATTAACGGATACTGCCCAAAATCATTTTGCGATAAAGAACCGGACTGGCTGCCAAGCGACAGAATTTTTGAATTAAACTCATAAAAATTCACATTGCGAAACGAAATATGATTCCCCGAAACAGCCATAGTGTCATTACGATATTCGTATGTGGGTTTAGAAAAACTTTCATCCAAAGTTACCTCTGTCATTTCATACCCTGTTATTGGAATCGCATTATCCTGAACATAATACGCCATATCCAAAAACTTGTGCTCTGTCAGCGATACATCAAGCCTTCGTGTCATTCCCGCTAAATTAGAAACAGTATTGCCTGCATACACAACCAGCCGTTTTGCTCTGGAATCCGGATAAGAGAAAAAACCGGACATAAACAGACCGCCCCATGAATCGGTTTTTAAAGGGATTGACACGTGCGAATAAACTCTTTCTGCCCCATACTGCGTGTCTAACGTTACCTCGAAAACATACTGTACAGATTGCCCCGGCAGTGTACCGCGGTATCCGCCCGGGAATCCATTATAGTTAGACCCCCAGATGAACATGTCCAGATTAAATCCACTGTGAAGTTTTATCTTCAAGTCATACAAATGCAGATTTTTATTATATTTATAAGTCTTTTTTCCTCCGATCGAATGTGGATAATATAAATTGCCGTACAGTTCTTCCTGTGTAGCCAGACTGTTTAATGTACCCTTCATTATGTGGCTGTCTTCGGGAAACACCATTTGTGTTTGCGTGGCATCACTGTAAATCGCAATGCTTTTTACCTTGTAGAAATTAGACATCTCTTTCAAGGTATCCATCGGGTTAACTGAATCCGAATTGTCATTTACCTCTTTTGACATGTAATCAAGTAACTGTCGTTCTCTAAAAACAGCCAAATCATCCTGTCTTTTTAAGACGCCGTCAATAGAGGCGAAAGCGCCACCGCTGAACTTGCCGACGCCCGTCGGGGAATATTTTTTGTCCCGTTTTGCCATCAGACTCGTATTCTTTGATCGTGCCTCAACAAGGGAATACGCGATTCCGGCAGTCATGCCGGAATAGTAATAATATGTGAACGCTCTGTAGGCATCCATGTCGGTGAAACTCGCAAAACCAAGCGGCGGAGAAAGAAATATATCTACCGACTTTATTATATTGGAATAATTTTTAATTGATGAAAAATCATAGTCAATCTGCAATTTGTATCGTTTGACGGTAATTTGAAACGTCTTTGAATCCGCAGTAGATATTTGAACAAAACTGCTTATATTTTCCGGCGGTGCAATCAAAACAGGCGGCGACAATTTAGTATAACTTCCGTCAAACAATTTGTAAGCATACCTGATAAAATGAAGATCATACAGAAAAACACTGTTATCTCCCAACTCCAGCATTCGCGCCCTGTTGATTGCAGACTGCAAATTATTTGTTATAACATCCCGAACATTATCATTATTTATATCAATGCCTGTTATATCCATTTCCACCGTCTTTGCCTCAAGCGTTGGCGCTGAAAATTTCACAGGAACCATTTCCGGCATCTTACCCAAATCAACATACCGGCTGCCTGTCCAAAACATATAATATATCTCACTGTCAGAGATAAAACAGAGCAGATTGCCGTTTTGCTCAATGCTGTTTATTCTCGCTCCATAATCTGTGATGAGGGAAACGCTTTCTTTTGTTACATCAAAAAATACTCTTGCGTCATTATTATTGGTTAGCGCTACGCCTATATAATTCTCCTCTCCACCGGGCAGTTTGTGCTTGAAAACAATATCGTAAGCAGTGAAAGAATATCCTGTCGGAACATAAAGATCTCCAACCTTTTTCATAGCCTTCACCGGCTTCAATACCCCATTCTTCCGCCGCAGATTTACACACGACAAAGAATCACCGTCTTTATAAGACGATGCCGTTGTTATTCCTCCTGTTTCTACTGACCTCTTCATTATTCTCTCCGCCACGACGCCCATTTGCGTAATTCATCAGGACTGCTACCACTTTTGTCAATTCCCTGCTTTTCCCCTGCCGGTAATCCGTCAAAATCATCGGGCAATTCCCCGTTTACCCTGTAATAATCAGCCAGCCATGCACGTGTCAAAACTTCATCCGAAACCCCCGCTTTAACTTTACCGTTGCCGTCTAAATAGCCAAGCAGGAAATTCTCATATTTATCAGGGTCTTGTTTTATCGCCGCGCCAATCCTGCGCTTGTATTCATCAGGTATAACTACATTTTTAACAGCGTTTTCAGGCGTTAAAAATGATATTGTTTTTTTGCCGGCGCCGGAGTATTGCGAGCGGGCAATCGCGCTGTTTATGCTGCTTGTCCCTCTCGCCCCTATTTGCTGCATGGTATATTTGTGTTGCAGGGCGTTCTCTTCCCTCTGATAAGCCCTCTGGTCTGCAAGCCGTTTATCCTCCCTTTCGGCTTGATCTTTTTGACTTTTCATTTGAAAATCATTGTTTCTTTTAAAGGACAGGTAATTATTATATTCGTTTCTGGCCTGAGAATAATCCTGACCGGCTGCGGCATAAAGACCGTTCCTGTATTGCTGCAATTTGCTGTCATACAGTCGTCGAGCCTCTTCTTCCCGCGCCGATATCTTCGACAGCGCCGAGTTATTGTAATCAACCTGCGGGGTAAGCGCACCGCCTGCACTGCCAAGCGTCAAAGTCAGCATACCAAGCGCATCACTTATGCCGGCGAGTGTCTTCTTTCGTTCAATTTCCTTTTCGTCCAACTCCTTCGGCTTGGGTATATACTGTTTGTACATATCCAGGAAATGCGTTCCCGGCTTAAATCCGTTCTCTGCGATTTTATCCTCTTCTTCCATAGTTAATTTATATCAGACAAAATTCATCGAATCAATATACGATTTATCAGGATCATCAAAATAACCCGGTGATATCTGCTGTCCTGTCTGCGCTGCGGGAGCAGTATTGCCAAAATTCATTCTGCCCAGCATTGATGAGGCGGCGTTTATTCCATTTAAAGTCAAATTCTGTGCACTCTGCTGCTGCTGCCCGTTAATCTGTGCACGCAAGTTAGCCAGATTGTCCTGTCCGGAACGGTAAACATCTTGAACCCTGTCCCTGTATCGCTGTCCTTCTGCATGGAGATTGTTATATGTATCTGAAATACGGCGCGATGCAATATCTTTCGCCGCCGCCTGTTTCCCCAGCGTTTCCCCCGTCACTGCGGCGCGGGACGAATCATCATCCGTCTGCTTTTCGAGTGCATTTCTTAAATTCCGCAGTGTCGCCTGTGAATCCCCCCTCTGTGTGTAATCGCCGTAAGCATTTGCATTGAACCACTGTTTTAGATTCTTATTCCGTTTTATCAGCGCTCTCTGCGCTTCCCTCTGAGCCTCTGCCGATTTTATCTGCCCCAGAACAGAAGCCCCCAAAGAAGCAGCAGCAAGAACAGCCGGCAGCGGAAACGCTTTTTGCAGCGGCATATCCATAATATCCGTAACGCCCGTCATGCTGTAACATATATCAACCGCCACCGCTACAACAAATAATATCAAAATAATAACTTTCTTCATAATCATTCAAAATTTATGGGCGCAAAATTATTTAATAAAAAAAACTTTGTTCTCACTTGAATTGAAAAAATACACGCCGATTTAAAATAAAAAACCCGATATTTCTATCGGGTAATTAGCAGGGGATTCTTAAATTATTGCTACCTTTGCATTATGATACTGCTTTCATTGCAAATCAATAAACTGCACAGATATGTGTTTGATAATTTGTTTATACAAGACAAACGCACGTATTCTGTACGCGAAAAATTACTCTTAAATTTATATCGCTTTGCCTGTAATTTACACCCAAAATTCAGAGTTGATTTGGGAAGACACAGAAACAGGCAACTAAGAAAACCGGAACGGGAATATAAAACGTTCCTGCGACATAATGAAAATTTTAATATTCTCAATAAGTCATTAATTCGGTATTTCCCGGAATTTCAATTATATAAAGGCATAATTAAATAATTATCAATTTTTGTATCACGGAGCGATTTTCTATATAAATACAAATAAAGTATAATCCAGATGACAGGTCAGATACATCTATTTTATTATCGTCAACGGTTGTTTCTTTTTTTACACAAATACCAGCCTGATTGTATATTTCTATGCTTTGCGGCGTATAATCAGACTTTATAAAGAATGCATGTTTCGTTGGATTTGGATATATAATCGTACTTTCAATTCTAACTGCATTAATATTATTTATCATCTCCGTATTTACAGTTATTGTATAAGTTTTAACTGTAGTTCCATCCTCTGCGGTAACAACAATATCAATAGGTTTATTATCATTGGTATCAATCGGATAATAACCATTACCTGAGACATTAGCGTTAGCATCTGCGGCTTCACTCGTTACAATAATACCATGGGGAATTTCACTGGTGAAATTTACTGTATAATTTGTTATATTGGCATCAAAAGACGGGACGAGCAGTCCGGGTTCTATATTTATATTCTTCAAATCAGCATTATTACTTGCATGTGCACGGATAGCATATATGGTATATGTTTTGATTGTTTTTTCATTAGAAGCAATAACATTAATGTCTATTTTATTGCTTCCAACATTCAAAGCATGGACGCTGTTACCCGTAATTGTAGCATTGTTGTCTGATGCAACTGCGAATACTTCAATTTCCGTCACTGCATTTTCTATATTTACCACATAACTCGTTATGTTTTTATCAAATATTGGTGCAAATGTACCCGGACTGACATTCAGACTTTTTAGAGATGCGTCGTTGGATGTTACATGAATAGAGGAAGCGCTCCCACGGTTGGGAAGCACAACTTCCACTCCATTTTTCCAATACACCGCACCGTTCTTACCATGTCCGGTCACATAAACATCTTCCCCTGATATCGCAATAGACGAAGTACCATTACCGTTGGGAAGTTCTGTAGCTATGCCATTTTTCCAGTATTTAGCAACGTAATTATCTGAACCAATTCGCTGGTATCCGGTCACATAAACATCTTCCCATGATACCTTTACAGATTGTAGCTGTGAAGCATCAGCAAAAACTGTATCTATGCCATTTTTCCAAAGTTTGGCAATAAAATCCGGATTCCCTCTTTCCCAGCCGACAACATAAATATCGTTGCCGGAAACATCAATAGAATTAGCACGTGCTTCGGTATAACGGCTATCAGTCAAAGTTATTGTTTGCAAAGAATTTGTATATTTCCAACAGGTAGCTTCTGATGTGGTGTAAGATGTGGTGGAATAAAATTTATTTCCTGCAATATAAACATCTCCATTTGAAATAACAATAGATTTTGCATCACCACTATTCGACAGTGTAATAGCAGTGCCATTTTTCCAAAGTTTAGCAATAGAATTCTCATGACCAACAACATAAACATCATTGCCTGAAATAGCAATTGCTGCTGCAGACGCAGGGTATCTTCCATCAGTCAGATTTACGGCTATGCCATTCTTCCAGTATTTAGCAACCTTTCCTTCGTATCCTGTTACATAAACATCAGTGCCTGACGTTAAAATTGAGGTTGCCGCGCCAGTTCCGTTACTGCCGTTCGTAAGCATAACTTCCACGCCATTTTTCCAATACTTGACAGTAGATGTCGCATATTCATCAGATCCAATAAAAACAGACCCGGAACCAGCTACATAAACATCATGTTCTATAGAAGAATCTGATGTATTAGAATCGGCTTTAACCGATTGTAAGTTTAATTGCCCAATGGCAATAACTGCGATCATAAAAAATTTGTAAATTTTCATAAATTGTTTATTTTTAAGTTTTTAAATAGTAATTTTCATCAATCATTACGAATCTGTTCCTGTCTTCAGGACAGCCGCTCTCAATATTGTTATAAATCAAAGTTATTCATATAAAATTTTATACACTCACGCTTTTCGTCGTAGATATACGGTAAATTATCCTTTACATCAATTTCAATCTTGATGTAAATTCTGTCCTGATTACTGTTAATTTTCCTGTCAAAAATCAGTCTTTGAATTTCTTTGTTGCCAAATAGAAAAAACAGGTTTGTTTCAACTTTATTTATATTGCAACGCGCCACAACTACATAGCGAATTTGGGTATTCATATAGTCGGCGAAACGTTTTTGTTGAATAGTAGCATATATTTTATTTTTGTCAGTTAACGAAGTTGTTTTGACCTGTAAATAGTAGAACATATTATTTTTGCTTGCAACAATATCTACACCGTCGTCAACCAGCATACTGTTTACGTTATAGCCTCTGAATAACAGTTCCGACATAACGGCACATTCCCCGGCTTTACCTTTGTATAGATTTACCGGTTGCTCTTTTCCTTCTGAAGGATTTGGGTCCGGATCCGGGTTAGGAGGTATTGGGCTACGTTCTACTCTGTCACCTTTTTTTTGTTTTAATTTATAAAGCCCCTTCCTGTCGTTACCTGTTTTCGGATTTTTTACTTTACTAAAGAGTCCATCTGATTTCTTTACATCTGTATTTAGAATACGATTTACTTTTTCAAGCACCTTGTCGAAAGACAAAGGTGGTTTGTCTGGGAATAATTCGCCGGAAAATTTGTTTACTAAATTTGCGGCTATATTCTTTACATGCAATCCCTGCTTTGCTGATTTTTCCGATAATACTTCGGAAATTCTGTCTTTGTTGATTCGTTCCATAAGGCATTATTTTTTTTAATTAATTGTTTTTAACATTGCTTTCTGTGTTTTTTGAATGCCGAGTATTATGCGTAATTTTTCTATAATGTCTTTTCTATCACCTTCTGAAATATAATACATTGTTTCTATTTTGCCGATGAGGTAAACAAGGTCTAATTCATCTTTGAAATCATAATTATTCCATTCTGTAAGGCGAATAAATTCCTTCAGTTGTATTATCGCTCCATCCCGATTCTTTTTGTTATCTTTTATTAAATTATATCTTTCTATTGCACCGATATAATTCTGTATTACGTTAAGGAAAAAACCCTCCTTTAAATTGTTTTCTGCGGTTAGTTCAAATACGCGTCCAATAGCGTCATTGAGGATATAGTTGTTTTTATAGGATAATTCTTCAAAATTCAATTTTAGTTGATTGACTGTTTGCAATTTTTCATTATAATCCTTTTGTAAATCATCCGTTCTTTTTGTAAATTCATTTCGTATATCTTTTACCTGCGCGTAATTGCTAACTACTACAAAAGTAGCGGCTGTTCCGACGAATGCAAGCACTGTGTTTTCGTTAAGACTGATACTCGTTTCAAATCCAAAAATATTTTGAAACAGTATCATAAATAATATAAACAATATACTGCTTGTTACAGAAGAAATCAATATCAATGCCCAAGACGGTATTTGAGGCAAATGAAATTCCGGTTTGCTTTTAGTTTTCGAATTATTTGCTGAGGTTGAAGGAGGAAAATTAAAAGCGTCGCGTCCGGCAATTGTGCCGTGATTGTCTGAAATGTTTTGAGTAACTTTTATTTCTTGATTTCTTCGTTTTTCTCCATTGCCCGTTAAAAGCCACTTCGATTCAAAAGGGGATTCAAAGGCGGTATTAAGTTCTATAAAAAACCTGTCTGTAAGATATTCCTCACAGTCATTTTCGCTTACATACCTGATAAATTCTTGCAGTCTCTCAATTTTTGTTGACATATTCAGTTATATTTAAAATTTTTGTTGATAATTCATTTATTATTTGCTGCATTTTCTTATTTTGCTCGAATAAATCTGTTATTTGCTCGTCCCTGCTTTCAATCTGCCGTTCTTTTTTTTCAATGATTTTATCTTTTAAACGAATTGTATCTACATATACATCTAACAGGTGCTGTTTCTGTTGATTAAATGTTTTTATAATCTGTCTGACGTATTGCGTCTGCGTCTCAACAGGCATATCATCCAAATGTGGAGGAAAATTCACATCTCTTCCTGCAATTATACCATTATTATTTGTAATTTGCTGTGATATTAAAGAGATATTATTATCCGTTGGATTACCTGATCCCGTTAATAGCCATTCCAAATTAAACTGTTCTCCAAATTCAGAGTTTAGTCGTTCAATAAAATTATCAGTTAAATACTTCTCATCGCCATTTAATGCCTTTGAAATACTGCTTTTATTTGCGCATAATTTCACAGTAATCTCCTTTTGTAACGCTCGAAACGACAAATGACCACAATAAATCAAGTATCCAATAAGACACTCAACCCGTGCTAATTTTGTTTCTAATTTGTTCATATTCAATAATTTATAGTTGTATCTTATTTATAATCGTTCTAAATTTTAATAAAATACGTAAAAAGTTGGCAAAAAGTTAGGTGATACCAACTTTTTACGTACCTTTGTCCTCTGAATAGCGACTGCCCCCTCAAAAGGGCGGGACTATTCAAAAAAAATATCCGTCCCTGTTTGGGGATTTCATCGGCAAAAATGACGCTGCAAATATACGGATATTTTTTATAAAAAAACAATTTACCTTTCTGGGCGAAAGGATTTAACAGAGACATAAAGCATTTTGTTTTGAGGATTCGCCCACTCGAAAGAGGTCTTCAAAATGAAGTGCTTTTTTTTATTAACACAGTATTTTATATGAAAACAATCAAATTAAAGAACGTAAAGAACCTCACCATCCACTGCGACGGTGATGTAACCGTAGAGATGCACAATTGTGCGTCTCAGAAAAAAGACCATGCGTCTCAGAAAAAACAGCCTCAGGAGCATTTCACATTCGACGAGGCTCAGGAGGCTGTGAAAGGCAAGCCCTTCCGTCTTCCGACAAAACAGGAGTTTCAGAATTTGCTCAAGAACGAGCATTTTTTCAAAGATGGAAAGTTGTTTGTGCTGTCCGGCAGTCGCTGCATTGCGTTTTCTGCGAAAGGTTATCGTAACTACAGCAATGGTTCGCTCCGCCATTCCGGTGACTGCGGCTACTACTGGAGCAGTTCTTCTAACAGCCAGAGTACCAGATGGGGCTTGAACTTCACCAGCAGTTACGCTGGCTGTGACTTCGATGGTAAGGACTACGGCTTCGCTCTTCGCTGTGTTTCAGACAGCCCGCTTGAAGGATTCATCAAGATTGGAAATCTTTATTGGGCAACGGAAAATTATAGCAAATGAACAATTTAATTGAAATAGCAAAACAGTGTCCCGACATTAATATTACCGTCAAGGCCGGCGACCTGTTAGAGATGGTCGAGTATTGCGTTTCTACTGCAAAAAAATCGCTTGAACAGACCATTCAGGACGAAGCGGCAGAAACGTATCCGAGCCGTCAAAAAGTTGCCGAAATGCTGAATGTGGATTTATCCACCCTTTGGCGATGGAACAAAGACGGCTATCTTAAAACTGTCGAAATCGGCGGCAAGCGCCGGTATCGAATGAGCGATGTAAAAAAGATTTTAACATCAAATTAACAAACAACAATATGAAAACATTTGACATTTTTTTCGGGATTCTATTTGGATTGTTAGGCCTTTCCTGTCTTGCAGGCGCTGTGTTCAATCCTTGTTCCGGTCACCTTTGGGTTATTGCAGTTATGTGTGCTGTGTTCGTGGCTGTGCTGCGGAAAGAATACAGGGACAAAGACAATTAAAATTGACAATTGACAATAAATTATGAAAACAACAGAAAAGAAATTTGAAGCCTTTAAGTCAGAAATCCTTCGCAGGGCAAAAGCGGTCAACGCATGCGCACCCGAATACAAACGCGCCCTTCAATCCGGAAGTTTTAGAGAGTTAATGACTGTCATTAAAAATAACTTTCATTTTGCCTGCAGGCAAAACGTTATTGACAGCGAATTGATAGAGTTATACAAAAGTGAATTTTCGGAAAACGGGATTTTTTGCAATGTGGATGTTTCATCGGGCTTTTTACTCGCATCCGGCACCGCAACTGTGAAAGCATACGGCACCGCAAATGTGGAAGCATCCGGCACCGCAACTGTGGAAGCATACGGCACCGCAACTGTGAAAGCATACGGCACCGCAACTGTGAAAGCATACGGCACCGCAACTGTGGAAGCATCCGACAGCGCAACTGTGGAAGCATACGGCACCGCAACTGTGAAAGCATACGGCACCGCAACTGTGAAAGCATACGGCACCGCAACTGTGAAAGCATCCGGCAGCGCAACTGTGAAAGCATCCGGCAGCGCAACTGTGAAAGCATCCGGCAGCGCAACTGTGGAAGCATCCGACAGCGCTTATGTAACGTCTTATTGTGCCATTGAATGTAAACTGAGCGACAACGCTATTCACCGGATACGCGAAAGCAATGTAATACGCTATGTATCAGACAGCATTAAATTTGAAAAAGTAGAGACGCACAATTGTGCGTCTGTTAATTAACGAATAATTATGATAAAAACAACAGGATGTAGTGTATGTGGCGGGGGTGATCCCAATTGTCCCTGCTGTTCTCCGGAACCGGAATCGGAACCGGAAACCTGCGACTATTGCGGTCGTGAATTCCCCTCCGATGGAGGGGTGCCCGAAGGGCGGGGTGGTACCTCCTCCGAGGAGGGGGAACTATCCCACAGGACTTTCACCTTTCAGGGCGCTGTACACTGGGAAACCATTTGTCAAAACTGCCTTAAAGAAGAAGAGGAATTAGAAGAAGAGTAATTTTAATACACATAATATATGGAAACAGAAATCAAATTCAATGTCACGGCAACAGTGACATCAAAAGCAAAAATTGAAAACAACTTTGTTGAAATTGGGTCTTTAATAGACAACAAAATTGCAGAACTCAATTTTGGCGGTCAATTAGTCAGCGCCGAAACCAAGCAGGGCGTAAAAAAAATGAAATCCGAATGGAACAAAATGCTTGAACCGGTCGAAGCCGCGTTTAAAGCAGCCATTTCAGAAGCAGAAACTCCGATAAAAGAAATAAAAGCCCTGTTTAAAGAGCATGTAACCGACAAAAAAGCCGCCGGCTACAATATACTGTCAGACAAAGTAAAACAGTATGAAGACATGGAAAAAGCAGAAAAGGAAACCGTTTTGCGGGATTATTTCGACCGTTGTCAGGAAAAATACGCGTTTGAGTTCCTTGCCTTCGAGCACTGCATACGCCTACCGCTCCTTTTGTCGACAAGCGAAAAAGCATATAAAGAGCAGATTCTGCAAAAATTTCAGCAGACAGAAAGCGATATAGCAATGATTGAAACACAGCAATACGTATTTGAAATCCTTGCAGAATATAAAAAGACGCTCAACTGCAACGAATCAATCATAGCCGTAAACCGGAGGAAGGAAGCCGAAAAAGCCGAAATAGAAAAAGCATATACAGCTCCGGAAACACAGACGCCGAAAGAAACACTACCGGAAGAAGAAACCCCGGAGCATCGCACATGGACAATTGAAATAAACCTTTTCAGCACCCGTTACGCCGCCGGACAGTTTATTTCAGAGTTTCGAGAATTACGGAAAAAATACGGAGCGACAATAACAAACTTATAAAATGGAAACAAAAAACCTTTTCAAAAAAATCAACGCCATTCGAAACGAAATGAGCGTTATAAGCACCGGAAACACTGAATCGACCAGCACAACCGGAAAGCAGTTCAAAGGCTGGACATACATCCAACTTTCAGACTTCCTGCCGGCGCTGCAGCAAAAAATCAGCGACCAAAATCTTTTTTACACTTTTGAAAACTCCGAGATTAAAATCCTCAAAGTCACCGAAAAAAAGGAGACTATGGGAACAGTTGCAGACGTAGAAAAAGCGATTTTATACAAGGACATCAAACTGACTGTCTTAGACATGGAAAGCGAAGAAACGGCAGAATATTGCGAGCAATATTTTTTCGACATTAACACCAGTTCCATAACTGGCACTTTCTCGAACGAAAGTTACGCCCGTCGAAAAATGCTAATAAACTTTTTCGGAATAGTCGAAAACGACGGAAAAGAACAGCACGAAGCAAACATCCAGCAAAACAGCCAGATACCAAATACGGAACGGAAGCCGGTCAGAGAAACAGTTATCTCCCAAAACCTGAACAAAAAAAGTACCAGTATTTTAGAATTATAATATAATAAAATTAAACAGCATGAAAAAGTTATCAGTTTTAATCCCGGTAGAAAACGTGAAGCAAAACGTCGAAACCACAGAAAAGGGATACCGAAATTACAGTTTCAGGATAGACCTGAAAGCAGGTAAAATAACCACAAAAAAAGGCGAGGAAATTTCCGAAGCAAAGTATCAGGAAATTGAATTAGAAGATACCGGAGAAGGAATAGACCTGTTTAAGTCCGGAATAAAAGTTACAATGAATATTGACAACTTAACCGAATGTATACAGACCTATAACGGAAAAAATTATCTCGTCTTTGACATTGTGCAGAAAAGCGAGGAGAATATTGAAAAAAATCCTGATTTCGGGTTTTTCTCTGCCGTATATTACGACGAAGAAGCCGACAGTTATGAATACCTGAAAGGTGTTTTTGTTCACAATTTCGTTTCCGGATTCGGACGCAGAGTATCGGTTGCAGACTTCATGGCTCCAAAAACCAGTCCCGAAGCAGCGCCCCTGAAAAAGCCCGCAGCAGCACCCGCAATTGAACCCAAACCAAATGACGACCTGCCGTTTTAACCGGAAAAATTTGTGTATGAAAAATAAAAGTATTACCTTTGCAGCGTACTTCGCCAAAGTATATTTTGTAACTATTGTAAGTGTGGTATTTTTTATTGCCACAAATACAGCGTTATACGCTGCAAATATAGGCTATCAAATCCCTGCGGTTTGCTGCACTTCAATAGTCAGTAAATGTACTTTGGCGAGTTTGGGAGGCGATAGCCTTTCCTTTTTACTTAATTTTTCATTCGCAATGCCAAAGTACAATGAAGATGCAAGTAAGGTGAAGCACAGTAGCCGTACAAGCACGCCAACGGAGCGAAACACCGTATCCACTATTGAAGCGTATAATGGTGCAGAACTGCCCACAACGCAGGTTAATCAACTTTCGCCTGAAATTCAGGCAATCATCTCAGTCCTGAAAGAGAACAAGTCAACGGTTGTTTTGGTGGTAAATGTAACCAATAACAACACGACTATTGGTGATACCAATGCGTCAAACATCAGCATTGCGGCAACTAAAGATGCGACCGCAATCAGCGGACACAGCAATCAAATTCCGAAAGGGAACCTGCCGCACATAAATCAATGTTCATAAAATTAAATCATGGAAGAATTAGTAATCAAATCAGAAAAAGGGACGCCGGTAACAACAAGTTTGCTGGTGGCTCAGAAGTTTGGGAAAGAACACAAGCATGTATTAGAAGTAATTAGAACATTGGCCGAAAATTCGGCCGATCTCCCAAAAATCAAAAACATGTTTTATGAAGCCTTATTGCCTGATTCTTATGGCAGGATGCAACCGCTGTTTGTAATGAACCGCGACGGTTTTTCCCTGCTTGTTATGGGCTTTACCGGCAAAGAGGCTTTAAGATTCAAACTTGACTTTATCGAAGCCTTCAACCGGATGGAATCCATAATCAAAAACGGGCAGCATCAAGTTCCCTGTTCATTCAGGGAAGCGCTCCTTTTGGCTGCACAGCAGCAGGAGCAAATCGAAACGCAGCAAAAGCAACTGGCATTGCAGGCTCCCAAAGTAGCGCTAATGAATAAGATTTTAGACACCGACCAGAAGATAGACATCGGTCAGGCGTCTAAAATCCTTAGCCTTCCATTCGGGCGCAACACGCTTTTTGCGAATCTCCGCGAAAAGGGCGTGTTCTTTAAAAATCGGAACGAGCCGAAACAGGAGTACATCGAAAGGGGCTATTTTGAGTTGAAGGAAAAATGGATTGACCGCGAACATCACGACGGGTTTATGATTGTAAAGGTGCTTGTTACTCAAAAGGGACTTGACTTTATCGCCAGACTGTTTGAAGTAGTTCCCTCTAAAAAGCAATTGATGAAAATAGCGTAAATTCTTTACATAGCATGAACAGGTATATACACATCATAGCCTCCGGCAGTAGCGCCAACGCAGTACTCTACTTCGGTAAAGTACTCGTTGACTGCGGCGTTAATTACAAAACCATTAAGCCATATTTGCCGGAAATTGACCTGATTTTGATTTCTCACTCTCACAGCGACCATTGCAATGAGAAAACGATGAACCGTATAGCATTTGAATATCCGAATATCACAATTTTGCGGACGTTCAAAACTAACGAAGTTATATCTTGCCGGAATATTCGGGTGCGAGCGTTCCATCTGTATCACGACGTTTCGAATTTCGGTTTTCTCATTTTCTCTTTAGAAGAAGACAGAACAGTATTCCATGCCACAGATACCGCACATCTGGACGGCATCACTGCCAGTGGATTTGATTATTACTGTATAGAAACCAATTACGACGAGGACAAAATAGACCTCATTGCAGCCGAACAAATCAGCCGTGGAGAATTTTCCCATGCCGAAGGCAGCAAAAACAGTCATCTGTCTCTACAGCAGGCACAGCGATTTTTTAACGAAAACAGAGGCGAACACAGTGTATTTATAGGGCTTCACAAGTCGGACACTTATCTCGATTAATTATGAAAAAAATAGACCTGATAAAGAAAGACGGCGAAATACAGTTCCGGCAGGATTTAACAGACATGCTTGAAAATGAGTTTGAAACCCTTGCTAACGGAGTTTATACCCTTTCCATAAAAAAGAAAGTTAATAAACGATCCCCCGACCAGAATTCGCTAATGTGGCTCTGGTTTACCTGCATCGAACGAGAAACCGGCACAGACAAAAACGATGTTCACGATTACTATTGCGGGCTTTTCCTGCGCCGATCAGTTGTGATTAACGGCAAAGAAAAGGAAATCACCGGAGACGCAAAAGTTAACTATGGTGCAATTTTATGTTTCCGCGTACCAAAGGAGATAGACAGCATGGTAGTACTTGACGAACCGGGCGCCGAATCCCTGAACGGACGTGGCGACGGGCTGATAAAGTCGCCGGAATATTTCGGAGTAGTAAGATTTCAGGGATTTTATAAGAATTGACGCCATGCAGTTATCAAACACAAACAGGAAAAAGATAATCGTTTTACTCGCAAGGGCGGCAAAGAGAATGGAATCCCTGTCGGAAAAGCCGGCCGACCATGACATGGCAAGGCGCATGAGACTGGCAGCGATTCAATTAAAAGAAAAAACAGAATGTTAATTTTTAATAATAACAATAAACATGTACAAAATAATACGTATCAGCATTTTATTCCCTACAGGCGACAAACTGACAAAGAAAGTCGATGTAACTGTCCCCGACAAACAGGGACTTGAAGACATGAGGAATGAATACAAAGCGAAGTATGACGCCCAAAGCGTGAATCTCGTCTTTGAAGAAATTCCGGAGGAAGAATCAATTTGCAGGGGCGCACCTGCGTGTGCGCCCAATATAACAGATAACAAAACAAACATTATTAATTAAATAAAAATTGTGTATGGAAAAGCATTTAGGAAAAGAGTACGCCAACAGGGCGCAAAAGGAATCCTTTTTGAAGGACAACTGCGAAAAGGTAGAAAACAAGGGGTACATGAAACAGTTTACCCCGGAACAGTTGCAGGGATACAAGGAAGACCTTGCAGAACTTTCAATTGAGATTGAAGAAATCGAAGATGAAAAGAAAGCGTCTGCAAAGCATTTCAAAAGTGTGCTTGACCCGAAAATTGAGCATCGCCGCGATCTGGTTTCCAGTATTAAGAAAAAAGCCAAATATGTAAATGAGTTGTGCTACAAATTCATCGACAGGGAAAACAGGGAAACAGGCTATTACAACGCTGACGGCGATTTGATAGAACTGCGATCTTCAACCGCCGACGAATTGCAGGCAACTATTTTTGCGGCGCTTGGCAAAACAGGAACAAACGATTAATTAACAGTTAAAATTAAAATTTTATGAGTACAGAAAAAGAAGACAAAAAATTTGTTGTGAACTTCCCGGAAAACACTACTGTTGCGGAAGTTACAGTCAGAGAGGGAGATGCGGTTAAGTTGATAGAACCCAAACCGCCGGTAAAAACACAACTGTCGGGCGTTATAGGCGTTCCGGTCGAATATCTGAAAAAGCGTGTCGGGACGGGGCAGTTCTCCCAGGAACGTTCTCACCTGATTGTAAACAGGGAAAAAATAAGCCTGATTCTCGTTATCAACGAAGATGACGAATACTTGCGCGGCATAGTAGAAGGACGGCTGTCATTTCATCCGAAATTCAGCGAATTTGGAATCAACACCGGCAAGGTGTGGACTCCTGCCGAACTGGGATTGTTTTTCAAGATGAACCGCGTGTTTTTTGCCGATAAAGCAATCAACATGAAATTAGTAACGGACTTGATGAACTTTACGGCAACCGTGAACAACAAGATAGAGCGAAGCATCAAGGAAAGCGGCGACCGTGCAGACGTCTTTGTTCAAACGGTCAATTCCAATTTACCGCCGTCGTTTACCCTGAATATTCCGATTTTCAAAGGTATGCCTGCCGAAACGCTGGAAGTAGAAACCTTTGCAAAAATCAATGGGCGTGAAGTATCTTTCACCCTGCTTTCGCCGGGAGCAAACCAGACCCTTGAAGAAATACGTGACAGGGCAATTGACTCCCAGCTGGAAGAAATCCGTGAGATTGCATCCGATATTGCCATTATTGAGGAATAATCATTTATGCCCCTGCTGCTTTCGGGTGGGTGGGGGCTTAAATTTTACAGGCATTAATCGCATGACCGTCCTCGAAATCATCGACCGCATAGAAACCGGCAAAAAAGCCGCCCGCATATTCCCCTTCCATGCAACCCTCAGGGAAGTTGCAACGATGCATGGAAACAGGGAACATGTTCGCCGCGAACTTAACCGGCTTTATGCAGAAGGAATGATTATAGCCGGACAAACGGCAAACGATAAATACGTCTATGTGGTGGGACGGAGTTATGAGTAATAATTAGAGATATTGTAAAAATGGCAAGAACTGCAAACAGTGGACTGGACTATTATCCATTTGATACAGATTTTTTTAGTGACATAAAAATTAGGAAATTAATCAGGAGACAGGGGGGCAAAGCTATAACCGTATATGCTTGCGTGCTGTGTTTTATTTATAAAAACGGGTATTACATTGGGGCGGATAACGAGTTGGCTTTCATAATTTCGGAACAGACGGGATGTGAAGAGGCATATATACGGCAAGTCTTGGAATGCTGCTTTTCTCTGGGATTATTTGACATGGAATTATACGATACGGAAAAAATCATCACATCGAAAGGGATACAGGAACGGTATTCAAAAATTTGCAGTCTTACAAAAAAGAGGACCGGTATTTCCGAATATAACCTCATAACTTCCGAAAGAAAGCCGATAATTACGGAAACAAAGCCAATAATTACGGAAGTTATGCAACAAAGGAAAGAAAAGGGAAATAAAGAAGAAGTATCTAGCGATACTTCTTTGTCAGGCGGTAAACCGCCCGACTGCCCACCGGCCAATACTCCGCCTGATTCTATCGATTTTAAAAAATTGGTAGACTGGTTTAACGCAAAAACCAGCGGTATCTTTGGCGTTATCCGGCTTCCACTGGGAGAAAACCGGAAGAAGATGCTCAGAGCGCGGATAGGTCAATTTGGCAAAAAATCTTTTGCAGAAGTCGTTGAAAATGCGATAGACAGCAAGTTTTTATGCGGACAAAACAACCGTGGATGGACGGCTACATTCGACTGGCTGTTAAAACCATCGAATTATGAAAAAATTTTAAGTGGAAACTACAAAAACAAAGAAGATGAAACACATCAGGGATTTAGCGCAAACGGCAGTAAGTCAGATTCGGTCGAGCAGTTTATGTCCGCAGTTAGAAGCGGCATCGCCCGCTCCGAATACGATAAGGCTCAGCGAGAAGGGGGAAACTTCGATTAGCGTCTTTACGGACAGACCGGCGACTAACGAAGAAATTGAAATCTGGATTGCTAAACTTCATTTTGCTTTTCCAAAAATGGAGCCAGGGTTCTGGAGCGTTCTCTCGGAAAGGATTCACGCAACCAATTTCACCGTGGAACGACTGAAGGAAGCCGTTAACAATGTTCTTGACAATTTCCACTACAAGGAATTAACCGTATCAGACATAATTGGTTATGACCGCCGTGAGAGACTTTACACTTACAAAGAGGTTTGTAAAGAGTGGATGAATGGAG
>JAIRYM010000075.1 GCA_031267615.1 Dysgonamonadaceae bacterium | reverse complement strand
GCAATCTTCTGACCGTCCGTCAGATTCGGGTTTCTGACGAGGTACGTCTGCACCATGTCGCGGATAAATTTCTCGTATGCCGCCCGCGCTTCCTGCCGGTCGTTGATCGTCTTCGAATTACGCGTCAGCGAGTTTTCCGCTATCGCAAACTTCGCTTCGTAATCAGCGCCGAGCCGCATAAATTCGTGATACGTTGCCGGAGGCATATAGTCTTCCGCACCATAACCGGTCAATGTCGTTTTCAGATTAATTGACCAACTTAAAAATTTCTCTTCCCCTTCCGGGATGTAATTTTTAGCACTCATAGCTTAAAAATTTTATTGATTATACATTATAAAATGGTTTATTGAAAGGTTCATGGACTTTATGGGAAACGTTTACATTATAATGGGAAACTTCTACATTATTATGGGAAGCGTCTACATTATTATGGGAAACGTTTACATTATAATGGGAAGCGTCTACATTATTATGGGAAACTTCTACATTATAATGGGAAGCGCCTACATTATTATGGGAAGCGTTCCCATTGTTATGGGAAGCATCTACATTATTATGGGAAACGTTCAAGCCTGAATGAAAAATTATTCCATCCATGTCTGAATTATTTAAGACTGTATGTAAATGTTTTCGGGACTTCCCGAAACGGATTATGACATAACCCGTTGATGTTTTGGCGTTTATTGGGGGGGGGGGGGGTAAAATGGCATTAACTGACACGTCATATTGAGTGTCAATTTTGAGTTACTGCTGTGGAAGTATTCGGTTGCCATTCTATTTTTTTTATTTTAACGGGTGCAAAGGTAAAACTTTATTTTGAAACGGCAAAATTATTTTAATTCTTTCGTGTGATGCGCTTCTATCTGCGACAACCCGATAAAAACCGCCGAAAGCATTGTGAATACATAGGCTTGAATGAAGGCTACAAGCAGTTCGACAAAACCGATGAAAACAGTCATAATGACCGACAGTGCCGTCATTCCCGCGTTCATCGCCGCACCGAGGTTGACGGTAATGAAAATGACGCTCGTCAAACCAAGCACGATGGAGTGACCGGCAAGGATATTGGCAAACAGACGAATCATCAGCGCAAAAGGCTTGGTGAAAACGCCCACGAGTTCGATTGCCGGCATAATCGGCACTACTTTGAGCCACACAGGCACGTCTGGCCAGAAGATTTCTTTCCAGTATTCCCGCGTTCCGAAACTGTTTACGACTATAAACGTAAAAATCGCCAAAACACTTGTAACAGCAATGTTCCCCGTTACGTTGGCGCCTCCGGGGAAGAAGGGAATAATCCCCATCAGATTGTTGATGAAGATAAAGAAAAAAACCGTCAGCAGAAAGGGCGAATAGCGAGCGTAATTTTTCCCTATACAGGGTTTTATCACGTCATTAACGATGCTCATTATCAGCATCTCGATCATTCCGACAAGACCTTTTGGAGATGCCTCCTCTGCCTTCCTTTTTTTGTACCACGAAGCGCACGACATAACAGTCCAAATTAGAAAAATGCTGCTCAAAATCAGCGATACAGCGTTTTTCGTAAGCGACAGATCGAGCGGACGGACTTCTTTTCCTGCCGTATTCTCAACTATTTTGCCTTTGAATTTACCTTCGTTAGCGATGCTGAAACCGCGGTATTCGGCGTGTCCATGCTCGAATCGAGATGATAGAAATACATTCCATCCGTCATTTTGACTGCGAACAATAACCGGCAGCGGTATCGAAACATTGTGTTCTCCGACTGTTGCAACATGCCAGTCATAAGCGTCGCCGACGTGTTCGAGAATCATCTCGGTAACGTTCAGTTTACCGCCTGGAGTTTCGTGTGCCGGTGCGGCGTCGGCGAGATGTTCTGCTTCGTTTTGTGCGGAAGCGCCTGTGGAATAAATCAGCAGCAGGATGATAATAAGATGTTTGTAGATAGCGTAAGTTTTCATTCTTTTGTTTTATTTCTTTTTGCAATCTGTTCGCTGTGGAGCAGGAAAGCTGTATCGAAAATCAAATAAATCATATAGATCCCTGCAAAACAGAGGATAAATTGCTTGACTTCGGTTTTAATTACTGTCAGATATATCGTTGTCAAAATCAGGGCAACAAATATTTTACTGACTTTAAGCGCTAAAAAAATATTTACAGATTTATTTGCGCTTGGTTGTTTATCTCTAAATCTCATCGATAAACTTGTAAACAGGATAATAAACAGGTGCGCCATATATAAAAACTGACATGTATTTTTATTAATATAGTTGATGCTACATAATTCTGCGATTGCAAAGTAGATTACCAGTATCAGCATAAACAACACTGAACGGTAAATTATTTTTGTTCCTGTCTTCATTTTCTTATTCTATACAAACGCTTACAACATTTTCTTTTGCTTCTACAAATCCACTTTCGAGCGCAATTTCGGTGTCTTTGCCGCCGGTGCGGTAAGTTAGCGTTCCCTGTTTGAGGGCAGAGATTATAGGCGCATGGCGGTCAAGGATGGTAAACAAGCCAAGTTCGCCCGGCAGTGTAATTAATTCTGCTTCGCCGCTGTAAATGATTTTTTCGGGGGAAATTATTTTTAATTGCATAGGGATTTATTTATTTTTTTAGTTCTGTCCTTCAAAGCCATTTTTATCAACCAACCTGTGTAGTGGTCAATCTCGCCTGCCCATCTATTCCCAAAACTTCGTATTTCACCCTCATCTCCCCAAATTACTTCATTCTTTCTTTCTTTGAAAAAAAGTGTGTCGGCAAAAATCAAACCCACTGACTTATCATGGATTGATTGCAGGACATTGAGGCAGTCGCCGAGAATAAGTTTGTTTGTTGCCATAACTTACTTAATAAATAATTAATGATTAAGCGTTTGCCTTCAACTTCTCCGCTTTAGCTTTTGCATCTTCGATTGTGCCGACATTGAGGAATGCCTGTTCGGGGAGATTATCTACTTCGCCGTCCATAATCATATTAAAGCCTTTGATGGTGTCTTCTATGGAAACCATCACGCCTGCTACGCCCGAAAAGGCTTCCGCCATAAAGAAAGGTTGCGAAAGGAAACGTTGTACACGGCGTGCGCGATTGACCACGAGTTTGTCATCGTCCGAAAGTTCTTCCATACCGAGTATAGCGATAATGTCCTGAAGTTCTTTGTAGCGCTGAAGGAGTTGCTTGACGCGCTGTGCGGTGTTGTAATGTGTTTCGCCGACGATGTTCGGGTCGAGGATGCGGGAGGTTGAGCCGAGCGGGTCAACTGCCGGATAGATACCCATTTCCGATATTTTGCGGTCGAGAACGGTGGTGGCGTCAAGGAAGGAGAAGGTGGTTGCGGGAGCGGGGTCAGTGAGGTCGTCCGCAGGTACATAAACTGCCTGTACAGACGTAATTGAACCTGTTTTAGTCGATGCGATGCGTTCCTGCATTGTACCCATTTCGGTTGCCAGTGTTGGCTGGTAGCCCACTGCTGACGGCATTCGTCCAAGCAGAGCCGACACTTCGGAGCCTGCTTGTGTGAAACGGAAAATGTTGTCGATAAAAAACAGGATATCGTGTCCGCCTTCGCCGCCTGCATCTCGGAATCCTTCGGCTATGGTCAATCCCGAAAGTGCTACTGACGAGCGTGCTCCGGGGGGTTCGTTCATCTGTCCGAATACAAGTGTTGCCTGCGATTTGGCGAGTTCGTCGTAGTCAACTTTCGAGAGGTCCCATTCGCCGCGTTTCATTGCTTCTTTGAACGCTTCGCCGTAGCGGATTACGTCCGATTCTATCATTTCGCGTAGCAAGTCGTTGCCTTCGCGGGTACGTTCGCCGACACCTGCAAAGACCGAAAATCCGTTATGTTTCTTAGCGATGTTGTTGATAAGTTCCATAATCAACACCGTTTTGCCTACGCCTGCACCTCCGAAAAGCCCGATTTTACCGCCTTTCAGATATGGCGCCAGCAGGTCGATGACTTTGATGCCTGTGAACAGGATTTCTTTCGATGTGGAAAGATCTTCAAACTTGGGCGGTTCGCGGTGAATAGGCATTGCGCCTTCGCTGCTGACGGGGTTCATTCCATCAATTGTTTCGCCGATGACGTTTAGCAGGCGTCCTTTTACCTGATCGCCGACGGGCATTGAGATTGGTCGTCCTGTTGTTTCGACTTTCATTCCTCGGCATATACCGTCAGTGGAGTCCATTGCCACAGTGCGGACGGTGTCTTCGCCGATATGTTGCTGTACTTCGACGATGAGGATTTTACCGTCAGGGCGTACTATTCGGAGTGCGTCGTGGATTTGGGGGCAGTGTCCACCCGATTGTTCGTAGGTTACATCGATAACCGGTCCGATTACCTGCGAGATATATCCTGTACTTTCAGACATAATAATTATATATGATATTGTTTAAGAGGGTGCAAATTTAAGACAATTTACAACAATATGCAAGTTCCTGTCAGAAAAGGCTAATTCTTTTTTTAGGAGCTGTGCAAAAAATCTATGACATTTACATAATTTTTGCCCATTATATCGGGTTTTAAATATTTTTACAAAGAATCTTTAAATTTTTAATGAATAGTTTGGTGGTTTAAAATATTCGCTATATCTTTGAACCGAATTAATAAACATTAAATATATTAAAAAATGAAAAAAGCATTTTTCTTAATTTTATTCACTGCCATCGCAGTTGTGGCAGGAATAAACATGAAACTGGGCATATCGAGTTCAGACTCTATGCCCGTGTTGACACTCAACAATTTTGAACAGTTGAGTAATGCCGAACTTGTCGTTATCAATAACGGCTATGTCGGTCTTTTCAACGGGAGTCCAAGTTATGTGTTGGAAATTGGCACAAGCGGTCAATCGAGGGTTGCCAAAATAAACGGAACATGGATTGCGACTTCCGACAGTCGCGCTAAGGAAAACGTACGAGACCTGCCGAACTCACTCGATCTGGTATCCCGTCTTCGTGGCGTAAGTTACAACTGGAAAGGTGACGCCAGCGCTGTCGATAAACAGTTGCAGGG
>JAIRYM010000031.1 GCA_031267615.1 Dysgonamonadaceae bacterium | reverse complement strand
CCCAACGGGTAAATGTGATAAAAACATTTGTCAGAAAAATTGTCCATATACAACTCCTATTTCGGCGGCTTTTTGCCGCCAATGTTAATTGAAAATTAATATGTAATATTAATTCGTTTTTCCTGTTATGAAAAAATGCCATGCATATATTGATGGACGATACGGTATAATGTGTTATCATCCATTTTAAGCGTTTTGTTCATGGCAAGCGTTGCGCACGTTGTAATAAGCCCCCAAAATGTTTCGGCGTATATTTTTTCACGGTTCTTCATGTTGCCGTGATCTTTCGAAGCCAGAAAAAATAAATGGGTGTATATTTTTATCAATTTTCCGCGAAGCTCCGCGCCAGTTTCAAACCCCGGTGTTTCCGGAGCGGAGGCGAAAAGGCGGAGTAACAAACGGAAAAAATCGCTATTATTATAGGCAAAGGCAATGTTTTCACGGATGAGCGCGGTTAAATTCTTCACAAGGTCATGCTCGTATTTCGCTTCGTTCCCGGTAAGCGCAATCAGTTTTTGTCCTTCCGTTTCAACGATAAATGCGAGAAGTCCGTCCTTGCTCCCGAAATGGTGGTAGAGCGATGGCTTTGTAAGCCCCGTAACCGCGGCAATCTCATTCACGCCCACTGATTCATAGCCTTTGCGCGAAAACAAAGAAAGCGCGGTTTTTGCTATCAGATCCTTAGAGAAGTTTCCGTCCATGACTCTAATATACCGACTGGTATGTATATATGTCAAGCTCTTTCGGAAAAAAACAAAAAATTGTAAGTATAGCTATTAGAAAAACAGCAATAGACAACCGTCTATGGTCGCAATTCTTTGGAATGGTGTTGCGGCATATATGCCTCGTAAAGCCATTGTTTGAGATGGCAAAACGGCATATACAAATGAGAACGTTATGCGAAATTCTTTCTGAAAATTTTGGAAAGTAGTTGATAAAATTCTCGATTTTGATGTAAAATAAAAGAAATTTATATGTTTTGGAGGACATATGGACTTAAATATTGTTATTGAGTTGGTAATTTTGATAGTGGTAATTATTCAATTTATTGTAATAATTATACTTCTTGCAAAAAACAGGCAAGGCTCACAAGAGGATGTCTTACAGAAGTTGATAGAATACGATGCCCAACTTGATAAAAACAAATCAGGCATTGAATCAAGTCTCCGTGATGAATTCGGTAGAAATCGAGGTGAATTATCATTATCGCTCAAAACTGTTTCTGAACAATTATCAACCACAATAACAAACTTTACCGGACTGGTCGATAATAAAATTAAATCTATATTGGATTCATCGGCAACATCATCAAAATTGAACAGAGATGAATTAAATAAAACAATCCTCACATTTGAAGAAAAGTGACCCGCAGCATATCAAGTTTTTCAGAAATTTTGAATACAGAATTAAAATCTGTTCAGGATAGAGTAAACCATTCAACGAAAGAAAGTCGTAAAGAACTAGCTGCTTCATTGAAGCAATTTGAGGAGAAGTCATCAGCAAAAATAGAAGCTTTAACAAAAGATACCAAGGAAGGGCTTGAAAAAAATCGTGAAACTGTTGAAAAAAAGCTTGCGGAAATTCAGGCGGGAAATGAGGCAAAGTTAGATAAAATGCGAGAGACGGTTGATGAAAAATTACAGAAAACCCTCGAAATACGACTAAGCGCCTCATTCAAACAAGTAAGTGACAATCTTGAAAAAGTGCAAAAATGGCTTGGTGAAATGCAAAATCTCGCATCAGACGTTGGTGATTTGAAAAAAGTAATGTCTAATGTTAAAACAAAGGGCGTTTTAGGTGAGTATCAGCTTGGGGCAATTCTAGAACAAATACTTCATCCAAGCCAGTATGAGAAAAATGTAAAAACAAAAGTCGGCAGTGATAAATATGTGGAATTCGCCATTAAAATTCCGAGTAAGGAAGATTCAGATAAAAATGTCTGGCTGCCTATTGATGCAAAACTGCCTACCCGCGACTATGAAATTCTTATGGATGCTTACAATAACGGTGACAAAGAAGTCGTTGAAAATGCACGAAAAGCTTTTTCAAGAACTGTTAAAAATTTTGCAAAGGAAATCAAGGAAAAATATATTGACTCACCAAATACCACCGATTTTGCGATAATGTTTCTGCCATTTGAAGGCGCGTATGCAGAGGTGGTTCGCGATCCTGAGCTTTTTGAAGGAATACAGAGAGAGCATAAGATTATTGTTACCGGTCCATCTACGATAGCAGCATTTTTAAATGCGCTACAGGTAGGTTTCAGAAGCTTGGCTGTAGAAAAGGGAACAAGCGTTATTTTAAACATTTTAAACACTTTAAGTGCTGTAAAAAAGGAATTTGCAAATTTTTAAAATATCTTGGTCAAGGTAAAAGATCAGATTGATAAGGCAAGCACTACATTGGACGAAACTGTTGGGAAACGAACAAAAGCAATAAACAGGGCGCTGAATAAGGTTGAAACTTTACCTGATGACGCTGTAGGGCAAAAATTATTAGCAGATGGTTCTTCTGATTCAGAATAATGAAATTGGTTTAGTAGCTACAGCTTCGTTTTAGCGGTACCAGTTCACGCGGGAAAGCGGGTCGTTCACACAGCCGCGCCGCCTTCAAATAAAAACGCCAAAACAGCTATTAAAAAAATAATCGCACGGTTTGGAATGGGCGTTAAAATCATCAACGACAACGGAAGCGAAAATATGAAAGATGTTGAAACCTTTCTCGTCTACTGCCTGCATGAGGCGTGCGGTTTATTGACGCCGCATCATCTTGATGACGGCTCTATTTGCCGCTTACTGTGGTATACATTCCTTCTCTGGCGGGTGTGTCCTATTCATAGTGAGTACGGACAGGGGCGCAAACTCCAGTCCTGTGTTGCGGGGATAGTCGCCGCGCTTGGAACGCCGGCTTCGTCCGTTTCACGGGACAGTATCGCGTGTATTTTTCGGCAGGAGTAAGTAGGATTGTCTTCCCGTATCTTGCGGACTTTGGCGATGAAATCGCGTGAATACTCGGGTCTGCGTTTTGTTAAGGGGGAGGTTTTCTTGTCTTCCAGAGAGGACAGGCGTCTTGTGTCAAAACGCGCCATCCAGCGAGAGAAGTACGACGTGTGGCTTCCGAAATGGCTGCAGGCGAGGGATGCGTCCGGCTGGCTCAACGCTGCGCGTTGAGCTCCGGAGTTTGCGCTTGCGCAAACTCCACCAGCCCTGATTTCTTGTGATACCAGTCGAATACTTCGAGCCTGAACTTAGCTTTGGTAGAAAGCTCTGTTGTTGACAGGCGCGACATCTGTCGCAGATGCGGGATT
>JAIRYM010000059.1 GCA_031267615.1 Dysgonamonadaceae bacterium | reverse complement strand
ACAGCGGTTGGTGATAATTACATTATTGCAAACAGTGCTTTTACTCGCACCAGTAATGCTTTTACCGGTTGGAACACTGTTTCTAACGGTGGCGGCACTCCTTACAATGTCGGCGACGTTATTAATAACATTTCGGAAAACATAACCCTGTATGCACAGTGGGTAACAATCCCATCCACTCCTCCATCTCCATCCAGTCCCCCTGCCAATACTTACGTCGGCGCGTTCTGGAAAAACGACCAGACCGGCGAGCGTCTTATCCGTATTCCGATCGGAAGCACATCTACCAATCTCGGCGCATGGTCTGCTGTTGTTGTTGACGGTGATTTTATCAAAATGGACAAGTCAAGTACGGCAGACCCTGGCGTCAACTGGAATAATGCTGCCGCTACTCCTGCCGATATGAACACGGCAGACGCTACCTATCAGGTTCCCGGCAGCGCTACCTCTGTCAGCGGGACTGTTGCTTCCGGCGATACCATATATTTCCGCATCGGTCTTACATCTACCATTGCCGATAAGAGCGCTCCCCGTTACGGACGCATCCTTCTTACCTACGGCGGCACCAACAAAAAACAGCAGTTTCTTTATATCAGACAGGGCGAGGAGGCGGATTATGTGTTTAGACCAGAAGATACTTACATTGACCCTAATGCAGGTACTCAAGGTATTTCCCGTTCTCTTGCTAAAAAGTTTTCGCCTTACAACCTGACTGCTCCTGAACTTCCAGACGGCAGTCCTTACTACAAGGATATTGACGTCAACGGCGGTGAGTTTGTTAAGTATCCTACTCAGGCTGGCGCCTTTTTTCAGTGGGCAAGCTCCGTCCATCCCCGTCGCGCTTACCATCCAACTAATCCTTTAGGTGTTCCTAATAATTGGGAAACCAATTATTTAGGCTACTTCTGGAATAATCTTGGAGCCACTCACGAGACCTGTCCTGTTAATTGGCGTCGTCCGAACGACGGTATTACTAACAAAGATCAAGACAACGTCTATTCTACTTCAGACTATACTGCTAATAATATTTACAAAAGTGAGATGCGTCAGTCTCTGTACGCTAAACCTAAAAACGGTACTGATAAAATAACTGAAACTGCCGGTCGCGCCTTGGGTTATTACGCTGACGGATACTTTGACCGGCGCGCTATCGTTAACGGTGTTGGCGACAGTCGTCTTTCTAATAGTGCTGTTTCCGTATCAACAAAAGACGTCGCTTACATCGGCACATTGTTTTTCAACGCCGCTTCCGGCGCCAGTTTGTTTATGCCCGCAGGCGGTCATCGTAGCGGCCTCGGTCAGCTCTACTATTCCGGTAACGAAGGCTTCTACTATAATAGTTCTGCCTTCGATAGTACTTCCGGCGGTGGTTTGGTTTTATCCAAGAGTGAAGTTTACCATATCTCCTACAATCGCCCCTTCGGCTTCGCGGTGCGCTGTGTAAAAGAGGATCCTGTGCAGTAATTCAAAAATGATTTTCTGAAGATGTCTGATATCAAACCGGTATCAACTTGACTGATTGGCGATGCGAATAGCACCGCCAATTTTTTATCCGTCTGTTTATATTTGAAAATTTTATGCTAACTTTGCAAACGAATCAAGTATATAATGAATAGTTTATATCCAAAACTGATTATTGAGGCGCTTGAAAAAGTGCGTTACCCGGGCACAGGTAAAAATATTGTCGAAATGGGTATGGTTGACGACAATATAAGGATAGAAGGCAGGCGTGTGAGTTTTTCGCTTATTTTTAATCGTCCGCGCGACCCGTTTATGAAATCGCTTGTTAAGTCAGCCGAATCGGCAATATTGATTTATGCAGGCGGAGATATTGATATAAAAGGGAATATAAGCGTGAAAACCAAAGAACAGCCAAAACCTGCTGCCAATAATCTTTTATCAGAAGTAAAAAATATTATTGCTATTGCGTCCGGTAAAGGTGGAGTTGGAAAAAGTACAGTTTCCGCCAATCTTGCTGTGACTCTTGCTGCAATGGGTTACCGCGTAGGATTGCTTGATGCTGACATTTTTGGACCATCTATTCCCAAAATGTTCGGAATAGAAGACGCCAGGCCTGTTATGAAAAAAATTGGCGAGCGAGATTTGATGCTGCCAATAGAAAAATATGGTGTTAAAGTGCTGTCTATCGGATTTTTTGTTAATCCTGAAGACGCCCTTGTCTGGCGTGGCGCTATGGCGAGTAACGCACTGAAGCAATTGATTACAGATGCCGACTGGGGTGCGCTCGACTATTTTCTTCTTGACTTGCCGCCCGGTACAAGCGATATTCATCTAACGCTTGTTCAGACGCTTGCCGTAACAGGCGTCGTGATTGTTACCACGCCGCAGGATGTTGCCTTAGCAGATGCTCGCAAGGGAATAAATATGTTTATTGGCGAAAAAGTAAGAGTGCCTGTTTTAGGACTTATCGAAAATATGGCTTGGTTCACGCCTGCCGAATTGCCGGAAAACCGTTATTATATCTTTGGACGCGGTGGCGGACAACGTTTGGCTGAAGAGATGAAAACGCCTCTACTTGGACAGATTCCAATCGTACAAAGCATTTGCGAAAGCGGCGATGCAGGCGTTCCCGTTGCTTTGAGTGAAACTTTTACAGGCGAAGCGTTGCGACAGTTGTCAGTGCAGTTTGTAGAGCAAGTGCAGTTCAGAAACGAAACCAGCGAAGCAACGAAAAGAGTAGAAGTAAGAAAAGGCATGTAAACAAAAAGAAAGCGCCACCTTGGATAAGTGGCGCTTTCTTTTGCAACAGTAATTTATTAGAATCACTTTATTATGTTCAGAAATTCAGAGTTTGTAAAATATTTTACAAATTCCAAATCCTTTGATGCTTTTTGAGCAAGCGACGGGTCTAACTTAACTGCCTGTTTCAGATTTGAAATCACCGAACCAAGATTGTTGGTTCTTGAAGCGACAATCGCTTTCAGGTAGGAAGTTGTACCGTCAGGATTTGCAACGGCGTCGAGAGTTGATTGAGCCTTGCTGTAATCTTTCGAGAGCAGTTGAGCGAGGGCTGAATTATTAGTCGGAGTTGTGAACGAGCTTGCTGCCTGCCGGTAGTTACCGTTAGAGAGGGCTAAGATACCTAGTGCACTGCCGAGCCCTTCTGCATCAGCGGCTTTACCAATATATTGTTGAGCAGTTGCCTCATCACCTTTTGTCAATGCTACCAAACCAAGGTTAAGATTGGTTTCAGGAGCGCTTGACGATAAAGACAGAGCCTTTTTGAAATTTGTTTCGGCAGCATCAATTTTACCATTAGTATAATCTATAACACCAAGGTTATTGTACGCACGGAAGTCAGCAGGATAAATCTCTGCGACTTTCTTATAGATAGCCTGTTTTTCAACATTTGACTTAACAAGAGTAGCAGCGTAAAGAAGTTCTTCTACTGTCAGTTTTTGGGGATTTGACGCTGTAATGCTTCTTATTTCTGCATCGCTTTTGCCGATGATTTCAACATTTGCAGTCAGGCGAGAACGACGCAATTGCGGAAGAATTTCGTCTGCCAAAACAGAGAATACAGATGAAATGTTTCTGATTTCACGTTCACGCTGTTCCGAATCTTTATACATTGAAAGCACACTCAAAATAAGATTTTTATCCTGAATGTTTGATTTTTCAACAAGGTCTTTAAAACCTTCCCAGTCTTCAGCCGTATAATGAGCGCTCACAGGAATATTGATTTTGTCTTTTTTCAGTTCTTTTTTGAGATACTTGTTTGTGTTTGTTTCGCGCTGATTTGCGAGTTTGTCATTCAAATCGAAAGCGCCATCAGGTGAAGCATAAGCGGAAATTTCCACATCAACTTTCTGGTTGGGAGTTTGGTCTGCACTGACAACGACATCTTTCCAATCGCTGATTTCGGCTTTTTTCAATTCGCTTGAACGAAGTTCTGCGCGTTGAATCAGGAATTTGATGTCGGCATTGTACGCTTCTTTGATAATTCTTTGGAACTTATCGGGAGCGATAGTTGGAGTTTCCGAAGATGCATCAAACAAAGCGCCTGTTGCGAGAACACCGTCGCCAATTTTAATGTCGGGGAGTGCAATAGACTTGTTACCTATTTTGGCGTTGAAAGTCAGATATAGTTCTGATTTTGCCATTTCGGGAACGTAATTAAACGAAGAGGTAAGAGTTACAGGAGCGCCAGTTTTGTAAGGGATCACTTGTCCGTTGCCTGTTACTTTTTCTCCCTGATAAGTGTAGGAAGTACCCCACGCTTCACCGCCATCATAACGAAGGACAGGTCTTGCGACAAGCGTGGCTTTTTTGTTAAACCAATTCGCAGGAAAAGTTGCGTTAATGGTTACAGGAACTTTGCCCGCAACGTATTCCAGCGGTTGCGGTTCGGCTTTGATGTACTCGGATGCAAGGGGCTTCAGACCTGATTTACAAGCGGAAAACAGCCCAATAAAAGCAACCAGACATAATGAATGAAGAACAGTTCTTTTATTCATAAAAAAATCATAAAAAAAATTAGACATTAATATTAATTAGTTAAAATTCGATTCAAAATCAGCGGCAAAGATACATCATAAAATTGATAAAATAACTACTTTTTTTAAAAAATGTAAAAATGAATTACTTTTCCACAACAAATTTGTATATTGTTTCTGTTTTATAAAGACTGTCAGGCCAAAGTTCGACAGAAGGGAAACTGCGAATATTTGGAGAGTTGGGGAAATGTTGAGTTTCGAGGCAGAGTGCTGTACGTTGCTGGTAGGCGATGCCTTTCTTTCCTGTATTACTGCCGTCGAGGAAATTACCTGAATAAACCTGAATACCAGGTTCGGTAGTATAGACTTCCATTCCGATGCCTGTTACGGGGCAAACCACTTTTGCGGCGAGCGTTTTGACATTGCCCGGATTGTTCAGCACATAATTATGGTCATATCCGTTGCCGAATTTTATTGCCTCAAATGTTGTGTCGTTAATTCGTCCACCGATAACGGTTGGAGTTGTGAAATCAAGCGGCGTACCTGCAACTTTGTCTATTTTTCCTGTCGGAATAAGTTCAATGTCTGTAGGTGTGTAAGCATTAGCATCCAAATACAGGATCTGGTCGAGAATCGTTTTGTTCGGGTCGCCAGACAGATTGAAATATGAATGGTTTGTCAAATTGCAGACTGTTGTTATATTTGTCAGCGCTTCATAATCAATTTTCAAGGCGTTGTCGTTTGTAAGCGAATAGGTTACAGTAACAAGCATTTCACCTGGAAAACCTTCTTCTTCATTTGCCGATTTATATCGACAGACAAGCGTTGCACCGTCTGTCTGTTCTATATCGAAATAGCGAGTGTGGAAACCGCGCGGACCGCCGTGCAGTGTGTTTTTTCCGTTATCGTTGGGGCGAAGAGTGTATGTAGCATTGTTGCGCAGAGTCATTTTTGCGCCGCCTATACGGTTGCCGTAACGCCCGATTATTGCACCAAAATTAGTGCTGACAGCATATTTATTGTAGTCATCAATATTATCGAAACCAAGAACTATATCCTTAAAACCGCCATTTTTATCAGGAACCCAAATGGATACGATGCGTCCGCCGATATTGATAACAGAAACTTCTATTCCATTGGCGTTTTTAATGGTGTAGAGTTGTGTTTTTTTCCCATCTGCAAGCGTTGTTTCAAACTTGGCAGGAATAAGTCCTGATGCGGTGGTTGTTTCCTTTATGTCTTTTTTTCCGCCGCAGGAAATAAGCATCAACATAGATGCGAAAAAGGCAAACGTTGTCTTCATTGCTATATTATTAAAAATACTAAGTTTCAAAATTATCAAAAATACGTTATTCAAAATTTCCGAGGACAAAGGTATGTAAAAAATTATTGGAAAACAAACAAAAGTAATTTTTTTTGAAAAAAATTTTTTATTTCAAAAAAAAGCATTACCTTTGCAGTCCGAAATTATAAACAAATTAAACTATTAAAAATCAATGAACAACTACGAAACCGTTTTCATTTTGACTCCCGTTTTGTCTGAACCACAGACAAAGGAAGCGGTGGAAAAATTCAAGGGCTATCTCACGTCGGAAGGCGCTGAAATAGTGAACGTTGAAGATTGGGGACTACGCAAGTTGGCTTACCCAATTCAGAAAAAATCTACCGGAATTTATGTCTTGATTGAATTTAAGGCAGAATCAACAATTGTAGCGAAACTTGAGACGCAGTTCCGCCGCGACGAGAGAGTAATTCGTCACCTGACTTTCCGTCAGGACAAGGATTTTGCCGTTTATGCCGAAAAGCGTAGAAATAAGGCAAAAGAGCCTAAGGCAGCAATAGAACAGAGAGACCCGAAAAAAGAAGTATTAACCGAAAACATTGCAGGAGGACTAAACAATGGCTTACAACAATAACAATTCGGAAATTCGTTATTTAACACCATCTTCAGTTGATGTTAAAAAGAAAAAATATTGCCGTTTCAAAAAGAATGGCATAAAGTTTATCGACTACAAAGACCCTGAATTTCTTAAAAAATTCTTGAATGAACAGGGAAAAATTCTTCCCCGCCGCATCACAGGTACGTCTTTGAAGTTTCAACACCGTATCGCACAGGCTGTTAAGCGTGCACGCCACCTTGCCTTGCTGCCTTATGTAACTGATTTAATGAAATAACAAAGGAGGAAAGATTATGCAGGTAATATTATTGGAAGATGTCATAAACCTTGGATATAAGGACGACACAGTAAATGTAAAGAGCGGATATGGACGTAACTATCTAATTCCGCAGAAGAAAGCAATCATCGCCTCTGAATTGGCAAAAAAAATATTGGCTGAAAACCTTCTTCAACGCGCCCACAAACTCGAAAAAATCAAAACCGACGCACAAGCACTGGCTGCTAAGCTAAACGATATTTCGCTAACTATAGGCGCCAAGACAAGTTCGACAGGTACGATTTTCGGCTCTGTTACTAATATTCAGATTGCAGAAGAACTCTTAAAGCGGGGTTTTGACATAGAACGTAAAACTATTGTCATCAAAGATATTGTGAAAGAAATTGGTAAATATAAGGCTATCGTCAAGTTGCATAAGGAAGTTTCATCTGAAATTACTTTTGAAGTAATACCAGAGTAAATAGAAACTGTTTACATAAATTGCTAATATTAAGCTGACTGACGGCTATTTTTCGAGAAGAGAAATAGCCGTTAATCATAGATAGTAGCAAAGCCTGCCGACAGTCTAATACTCGTCTTCGTTAAAGAAAAAATCTTCTTTTGTAGGATAATCCGACCATATATCTTCGATACATTCGTAGATTTCCCCTTCGTCTTCCATATCTTGAAGGTTCTCAATTACCTCTTGAGGCGCGCCTGAACGTAATGCGTAATCAATTAATTCATCTTTAGTTGCAGGCCAGGGGGCATCTTCAAGTTTTGAAGCAAGTTCTAATGTCCAATACATAACCTAAAAATAGTAAAGTTTTATAAATACTCTTGAAACAGGGCGCAAAAATATATAAAATTATTTTAAATACAAGGTTTTTTCCAAACTTTTTCATCAATATTTTTCAATAAATTGTATTTTCTTCCCAAAAGGAAGAAATAATCCGACAAACGATTGATATATTTCAATGCGTTTGCATCAATTTTTTCTATTGAATGTAATTGATACATAACTCTTTCTGTACGACGACATACTGTGCGACAAATATTTGCAAACGCATTTGCTTGGCAGCCGCCAGGAAGAATAAAAGAGCGAACGGGCGGAAGTGCAGAGTCGATTTTATCCATTTCTGCTTCAATGCGCTTAACTGTTTCGTTGTTAATCGAACAGACAGTGATTTTTTCTTCCGATGCGAGATATCCGCCAAGATTAAACAGTTCCGACTGAATATTGTATAAAAACTCACGATCGCCTGCATCGTCAGTGTCTTCGTGCAGACATGCGATGAAAGAGTTGAGTTCATCAACAGTTCCGTAGGCATCAATTCTCGGACTATGCTTTGGCGCTCTTTTTCCGCCAACCAGCGAAGTGAAACCTTCGTCGCCTTTTCGGGTATAAATTTTGCTTTTTCCCATAATCAAAATAACTTTTATAATGTTGTTTGTTCAGTTTTTTCATAAAGAACACGATGCCTACAGCGAATAAATCAACAGTAACTTTGGTTGCATCATTATGTTTGACATTATGCCATAGCGTTTTCATCTGATTATTACTCGAAATACTGTCTATAACGAGTATCGTTTTCTCTGCAATAAAACTGCGCACAAGACTGATTACTTCAAGAGTTTTGTCGGCATCGCCCTGATAGTTGATGAAGATAAAGTCGAATTTATCAACAGTATCTTTTAGTTTATTAAGCGTTTCAGTATAATTGCCTTCCATAAAGTGTAGATTATCAATCTTATGTAAGTCTGCATATCGCTTGGCAGCAGACGTCATAGGTATATCGTTTTCCAAAACATAACATTCGCATTTTCGTGAAGCCGAAGCAAGATAGAGGCTCATAATACCTGTGTAGCCTCGTATTTGCAGAACACTGCGGCAATCGAAATAACCTGCCAATCGGAATAGCAGAGCGCCATAATTGCGGTGCTGAGTTTCAATGTGATTATTCTTATTTTCAACAAGTCCTGCACGAAATTTTTCTATCTCATCGAAAACATAAAACTGCATCTTCTCCTCAATCACTTTCGTAATCAAATTGAAAGCAAAAGGCGAATGTACCCTAAAACCCTTACGAAAACGCAATTTGCGATATAATTTTATTTGTGATGCGAATTTCAACAGTCTGCTTTTTTTATATTATTATCTCGCAAAATTACAATTTTTTTTTATTGCATCGGCAACGACGAAAGTGCTGCCGCCGACAAAAATAACATCGTCTTTTGAAGTATTGTTTTTTGCTGTCGATAAGGCGTCGGAAACAGTCGGAAAAGCTTCACCTTTCAGTCCGTAATTTGCCGCTTTCTCCAAAAGTATAACAGAATCAAGCGCACGTGGCACAGAGGCTTTTGCAAAATAGTATTTTGCTTCTTTTGGCATCAATGCAAGGACTGCGGAAATATCTTTGTCATTTACCATTCCGAAAACGATATGCAAATTTTTACATTTTTCAACGTGCAATTGTTTGGTATTGTATGCCATTCCGCCAACATTGTGGCCTGTGTCGAGAATGATTTTCGGTTGCTGACCAACTATTTGCCAACGCCCCATCAGTTCTGTGTTTTTTCTGACTTTGAGAAAACCTGCATAAATATTCTCGCTATGAATCTTTAGCCCTGAAATCTGCAACTGTTCTATCGCACAGAGTGCAGTCGCAGCGTTTTTTTTCTGAGCAAAACCACCGAGTTCGTCTTCCAGGTGAGGATAATGTTTTGTTTCAAACAGCCAATGCCCTGACGATAGCAGGCTTGAAGAAATTATTGGTTTTTCGTCTTCGGCAAAAACTAATGACGGTTTGTCGGTCTGATGATTTGTGGATTTAAATATGTTTTCAAACACCTTTCTTTCTTCGCTTTCCGCTTCGCCAATAACAACAGGAATGCCAGCCTTGATGATTCCTGCTTTTTCGTGTGCAATAGCCGTCAAAGTATTGCCCAGCAACGCCGTATGGTCGAAACTAATATTAGTAATGATGCTTAAAATCGGGGAAATTACATTCGTACAGTCGAGCCGTCCTCCCAAACCAACTTCAATAACTGCTATATCTATTTCTTTGTCTGTAAAATATGAGAAAGCAAGTCCTGTTGTGAGTTCAAAAAATGAAGGTTTGATGGATTCAAAAAATGATTTGTACTGTTTTATAAAACCTACAACATATTCCTTTTCGAGCATTTGTCCGTTCACGCGGATACGTTCTCGAAAATCAATTAAATGAGGCGAAGTATATAAGCCAGTCTTGTATCCTGCCTCCTGCAAAACTGAGGCAAGCAAATGACTTACCGAGCCTTTTCCATTTGTTCCGGCAACGTGAATTGTAGCATAATGGCGATGCGGTTCGCCCAGATATTTATCAATAAGGAAGGAATTTTCCATTCCTTCCTTATATGCGGCGCTTCCTATTTTTTGAAATACAGGCGCGCTATCGTACAAATACTTAATAGTTTGCTCGTAAGTCATCGAATCAGTAAAACCTGATACGGTTGTCTTCAATTTTTGCGTGATCTTTCAGCAGTTTGTTGTTTTGCAACAGAGACATAAGACGGTATCTGTTTCGCATAACTAACTGTTGTTTCTGTGTTTCTTCGTTGTAAGTTTGTGCGCTCGGCGTTTTGCCTGTAACCTGCAATACATACACACCGTTGCGTCCTGCAAATGGCTCGGTAATCTGATTGACTTCTGCGAGAGATGCTCTTGCGCTAACTGTTGGCTCAACGCCAATGCCTACAATTCGAGAATCAGCAAAGGAAAGAAGTTTTACAGTATCAACTTTTACGTTAAGTCCAGCGGCGTATGCATCGAGCGATGCAGCATTAAGAGCCTTGAATTTATCAACAAGCAGTTCGCCTTTTTTGCGATTGATGATTTCTCGTTTAAGCGCTTCCGAAACTTCTGAAACAGGTGCAAATCCTTCTTTCTGCGAGCCTTCGACTGCTGCTATAACGTAGTTTTCTTCACATTCAAAAATTTCAGAGATATCGCCTTTTTTATGTTCGTAAGCCCATTTGATTACTTGACGCGAATTGTTTATCGGCGCAATTAAAGGCTGATTAGGTGTGAACTGAACGTTGGTGCGGACATAGTATCCTGCATCGGCGGCTGCAGACTTGAATGTTTCAAGATTGCGATTTGAAATAAGATACCGACTTAAATTATTGTAAATCTTGTTATTAGTTTCCTGACTTGGCGTAACGGTTACAACAATTGATGCTATTTTATATTTCTGCACAGGTTTTGTCTTTTCCGTAATCTGAACGATATGAGAGCCGTAAGATGAACGAAGTACAAACACTTTGTTCAGTTCCGCATCAAAAAGCGATTCTGCAAATTTAGCATCTAAACCTTTTGCTAGCGATACTTCTGTCTGCCATCCTATGTTTCCATCGCTTTGTCCGTTTGAGGAGTTTTTGGAAACTTCGGCAAATGGCGTTGATTTCAACACATTCAGAAGACTGTCTGTCAGTTTCTCTGTCCGCGCTGCCTCGCCATTTGGCAGATTGAGCATATTAACTTTTATGGAATCGGGCGCTGTTTTTGTTGCGAGCAGTTTATAGACCGAATATGTTTTATTATTTAATACAGGTCCTTCGATGCTGCCAATTGTAGCATTCTGAACAAAAACTCGCTGATTCTCGTCGAGTTCATTGAACGAAACGAAGGCATCTACAAACTGTTTTTCGTCGGAATATTCAGAAATAATTTCTGCTACATTGCCTTCTTCTGTAAATTCCGCTTTACCTTTGAGGATAAGATCTTCAACTGTTTTGAAGTCCGAATCGCTTGGATTGACAGGTACAGCGATATAATTAACTATCTGTGCGCGTTCCTGTTTAAACGATTTGAGACGCTCACGGTAAAGTTGCTCAATTTCTGCATTGGATACCTCAACAGTAGAATCTGGAATGGTTGAGAAAGGCTGTAAAACGTAGTTAAAATCAACATTTTCGCTGCTTTCATCGTAGGCTGCTTTGGCGTCAAGCGCATTTGGCGCAAGTGATGCTGACAATAGAGCGGCGAATTTTGAGAGTTTCTTTTGCAAAATAACATTTTCTTTCATATCTTCCCATTGCTGCTGCAATCTGACAAAATTTTCACGTTGTTCTGAGGGAAGGTCGCTGATATTTGTCGATTCTATTTGCTGAACGTAAGTAAGATATTGCGTCCTGTCAAAGCGTCCGGTTTGGGGATTAGCGAAATATTGCTGAATCTGAGGCGCTATATTGTCGCCGATTAACAAGTCGCGTATTTCGTCTTCGCCAACTGTAAAGCCAACTTTGTCAGCTTCGTTGTCGAGCAAAATTTTCGCTACCATTTCTTCAAAAATCGATTCACGTATCTGCGCTGACTGTTCTTCTGTCAGAGAGCCGCCTGCTCGATATTGACTGGAAACGGCTTCTATTCGCTGTTGAAAATCGCGAATATCAACCGACTGTCCGTCAACTGTCAATACCTTATTTTTACTTTGGTTGAAATATGTTGAACCTGATCTCAGTCCGTCTCCAACTACAAATGCAACCAGAGCAACCCCTACGACTCCTACAAGCAGTCCTGCTTTATTCCTGATTTTTTCTAATGCTGCCATTGAATTTTAATTATGTTTATTTTTTATTATATTTCTTCTTCCTCTATAGGAATCCCTCTTTTGATGCTTTGTTTAAGGGAAATGAGCGTTTCTGTTGAAATCACGCCGGGTATTTCCTGAATACGTCCATTAAGCAATTCTGTGAAATGCTCATTATCACGGGCATACAGTTTAAGAAGAAGAGTGTATGGACCTGTTGTGAAATGACATTCCACTATTTCGGGAATCTTTTCTAATTCAGGCACTACGTCCTTGTACATTGAACCTCTTTCGAGTTTTACGCCGATATAAGTGCAAGTATTGTAACCAAGCGACACTGGATTGATTTGATAACCTGAACCGACAATTACTTTCATCTCAATCATTTTTTGCACTCGCTGATGAATAGCGGCGCGTGAAACATCGCATACTTCAGCTACTTCTTTGAAAGGCTTCCGTGCGTCTTGCGAGATGATTTCCAGTATTTTTCTGTCTAAATTATCAATCTTTTCCATGATGTGCAGTTACTTTTTAGGAGCAGGATCGGCAGGCGCTAAGATTTCGTGCAAAGTAACCTTGAAGATAAGCGTTGCAAAACCGGGAATATTGCTGTTACCGCGTTCTCCGTAACCAAGTTCGGAAGGAATGTAAAATTCATATTCCGAGCCGACAGGCATTAACTGAATACCTTCTGTCCAACCCGGGATAACGCCGCTAAGTGAAAATTCTGCTGGCTGTCCGCGCTTGATGCTGCTGTCAAATTCAGTGCCGTCAATCAGCGTGCCTTCATAATCAACTTTCACTCTGTCGGTAGCAACAGGAAGTTTTCCGTTTCTTTTTGTGACAACCTTATATTGCAAGCCGCTTTCTGTGGTAATAACTCCTTCTTTTGTCTTGTTTTCTTCAAGCCATGCAAGGTTTTTACTCTTCAGGTTTTGTTCATAAGTATTTCTTATACTGTCAACATAATTTCTTGCTGAAAAACTGCTAATCCACGTTGTTTTCTTTGTAATACCATCAATGAATCCTGCATGAAAATTGGTTGCATTCAAAAGTTTTGTGGTGTCTGTTTCTCCGACAAGGAAATATTGTGTCATTGGTTTGACGTCGATGCCGGCAAGTTGTTTGCCAAATGTAATTCCTGCAAGACGAGCGGTTGCTGCTTTATCGTCCTTGTCGAGTTTCAGGCTTTCGAGTATTCCCTGAACATAATCCTTGATATTGGCAGAGTCAATGCCCAGACGTTCAAGTTCATATTCAAAACCTTCAGATTGTCCTACGCCGATGGCGTATGAAAGAGAATCAAGACTTCCGTTTTTATATGAAGCCTTCGGCGTTTGAGCCGTACAAGAAAAAAACAGCACTGTTGCAATTACAATCGGTGCTATACAATAGAATAATTTCTTCATTTTTTTATAAAATTAAATTGTTTTTGTTGTAAAAAAAGCGGTGCAAAAGTAATGATTTTTTGCATATTATTGTTCAAAAGCAGTATTTTTTTTGATTTTGTATAAATAAAATAGTAAAACAGTGCTTTTAAAAATCATTTCTTCTTCTGTTCCAGATGCAAAGTCATTGTCGGCTGGTCGGTAAGTTCTGCCGGTCCGTAAAACTGAATTGGTCCGGGATAGACATAATCGTCGTTCAGCGCCCAGTATTCGCGGAGAGCAGCATACTCTCTGAATGGTGCGCCGTTGAGTTTAACCAAAGCCTTCTGAATGACTGGCACTTTTTCTAAAGACAGTTTGCCGTTGGAGTCGGTTATTGGTTTTTCTTCAATATTCATCATCATTGTGATTGGTATTCCGCCTGCGAGCCATTTGTCTGCGGATTTGGTTGTATTGCGAACCGACGACATGTATCCTGTTTTCTGTGCACCGATAAGGCTGGCGGCGGTATAACCCAGCGAATAGCAGTAGTCTGCGTCGTAATTCGACGGCGCTGCGCAGCGACCTTCATATCCAAAGAAATGCGTTTGAGGCGAGAAGCTGTATTTACTTTTGATTCGCTTTATTTCTTTTTCATCTCCCGGCTCTTTTAGGGCGTCAAGTTCTTCGTCTTTCTTTGTTTTGAGTAAACTGCTTACTTTGTCGGCAAGCAGTTTTTCGGTTTCTATAAGCGATACTTGAACATTTCCGTGCGAATCGCGGTCTAACGCTAACTGTCTTGCAACGCTTTCAGGCAGACGCTTTGAATAAAGTTCGGCGCTTTCCGTCGAGAGGCGTTTTGAAATTTCATCAATCAGTTCGCTCTTTTTGATCTTGTTCGGGTCGATATTCATTGTGGAAAGAATCTGGTTAAGTTCCTTGATAAGTTTCTTTATTTCGGGAATAAACTCGATCAATCCTTCGGGAATAAGCGCTGTTCCGAAATGTTTGCCTGCAAGATTGCGGGTGATAACGAGTTCAACAATCTGTTCTACAATTCCATCGAGAGTATAGTTTTTCTCTTCGATTTCTTCTGAAACGATGCAGAAGTTGGGGTGTGTCTGCAATGCACATTCGAGGGCGATATGCGATGCCGAGCGTCCCATCAGTTTGATGAAGTGCCAGTATTTTTTAGCTGAATTGCAGTCGCGCTGAATATTGCCGATAACTTCGGAATATACTTTGCAGGCGGTATCGAAACCGAATGATGTTTCTATCTGTTCGTTTTTCAAGTCACCGTCGATGGTTTTCGGACAGCCGATAACCTGAATGTCTGACCCGATTGACTTGAAGTATTCTGCAAGTACGCAGGCATTGGTATTTGAATCGTCGCCGCCGATGATGACAAGAGCATTGATTTTGTATTCTGTGCCATCAACTTTCAGGGCATTCAAAACTTTAAGAGCCCTTTCGAAGTGTCCCGCATTTTGTATAAGTTTGGTACGGTCTGAACCGATAATGTCGAAACCGCCCGTATTGCGGTATTCGTCTATAATTTCGGACGTAAGTTCGACAGCGTTGCCTTTCAGAAGTCCGCCCGGTCCGAGAAGGAAACCGAAGAGGCGCGATTCTTTGTTAGCCTTTTTGATGCCGTCAAACAAGCCTGCTATGACGTTGTGTCCACCCGGAGCCTGCCCTCCCGACAGTATGACGCCTACATTGACCGCCGGCGCTGACCTGGTTTCGGCTGTTGATTGAAAAGACACAACAGGCAGTCCATACGTGTTTGGGAACAGAGCCTTTATTTCGTTTCTGTCTGCTACGGATTCGGTTTTTTCGCCGTCCACAGCGATAACTTGCTGTTTCAATACAGCGGGCATTTTGGGCTGATATTTAGCCCTTTCAACTTGTAATACACTCTTTGTCATTATACTGTTATTATTATTGTTATTATAATATTGCGGGTGCAAATGTCGGAATTTTTTCGCAAACGTGCAAGGAAAGTGAGAAGAAATTTTGTGTTCGAAATGTTTAATGCAGTTAATTTCTCACAACGCCTCTTTGATTACCGTCGAAGCACCTGTTCGATTACCGTCGAAGTGCCTGTTCGATTCCCGTCGAAGCGACACGGTGCAGATTGTACCGTCAGGTTACGCGTTTGTGTGAAACCGAAGATTTTATGTTATCTTTGCAGCTTGAATGTTTACCAAAATGATTGTCCTGAAAAGTCCTTCCTGTCAGCCGCAGTTTAACAGCGACCTCGAAAAGCATCTGCTTGAACGTCGGGGACAGGACTTTTTGCTGTTCTACATCAATCGCCCGTCAGTGATAGTCGGCAGAAATCAGTCTGTCGACGCGGAAATAAATATTGATTATTGCGAAGCGAACGGTATTGAAATTTTCAGGCGTATTTCGGGCGGCGGGGCGGTGTATCACGATTTTGGCAATATAAATTATGCGTTCGCGGTTGACAAAGGCAGCGGGGCGGCTTTGGACAGAGACTTTCTGGGTCCTGTGATCCGTGTTTTGCAGTCATTTGGAGTTGAGGCTGTGGCTGGCGCAAGGCGAGAATTGCTTGCAGGGAATAAAAAGATTTCGGGAACCGCGTCGCTTGTGACCCGCGACAGAATACTGTTTCACGGGACATTGCTTCACAGGGTTGATATGACGCATCTTCATTCTTCGCTGCAAACAGTTCGGGCAGGATTTGGCAACTCCGTCCGGTCGAAATACGTGCCTTCAATACCGTCGGAGGTGATGAATCTGTCGGCAATTACAGGTGAAACAGAAACAACCGAGGCTTTTCTTGAACGGATAATATTCTTATGTGGCAACAGATTGCAGTATATATCATCGGAGTCCTTGTTGTAATCTACCTTGCAAGGCGAGTGTTCCTGTTCTTTTGCGGTAAGGGGAAACGGACAGGTCGCTGTGCAGGCTGTCCTCTGTCGAAACACTGTGGTGGCTGATGTTCCGCCCGGTTTAGTGTTGATTTAGACTTCCACCATCACAGGAGAATGGTCTGAAAAGACTATGTCGGGATAGATTGCCGCTGCTTTCAAACGATGTTTCAATTGCTCGGTAACGATATGATAATCGATTCTCCATCCGAGATTTCTTTTGCGCGAATCGGCTCGAAAACTCCACCAGCTGTATTGATCGGGCTTTGTGTTAAATACCCTGAAAGAATCAACAAATCCGAGCGCAATGAAGCGGTCGAACCATTCGCGTTCTTCGGGCAGAAACCCCGAAGCGTCGAGGTGCCGTTCCGGGTGGTTGATGTCAATTGCTTTATGGCAAATGTTATAATCGCCGCAAATGATGATGTTAGGACGTGCTTTTCGCAATTCAAGCAGATATGCGGTGAAATCTTCCAGAAAGCGCATCTTCACTGCCTGACGTATGCCGCCTGTTGTGCCAGAAGGGATATAGACGCAGACAACTGTAATGTCACCAAAATCAGCTCTTATCACGCGTCCTTCGCTGTCGTATTCCTCAATGCCCATTCCGATCACGTATTTATCGGGCTTTCGACGGCTGAAAATCGCTACCCCGCTGTATCCTTTTTTTACTGCTGAATGAATTATTTGATGTCCGTAGTCGAGACTGCTCAATGTCAGCGAATCAATCTGTTCTGGCTGCGCTTTGGTTTCCTGAACGCAAAACACATCGGGATTTTCTCTGCCGAGCCATTCAAATAAGCCTTTGCTTGCCGCCGAGCGTATTCCATTTAGATTAAACGATACGACTTTCATGATTTATTCTAAATAAGTGTATCCGTAAAGTCCCGAACGGTAGTTTGACAGAAACTCGCGCCCTTCTTCGAGCGTGATTTTGCCTTCTTTCATCGATTGAGTAACCCAGGTTTCTACCGTGCGGACAAGTTTTTTGGGGCTGTACTGAACATATTCCAATACATCGGCAATCGTTTCGCCATCGATAATTTGCTCTATCTGATAACCTTCCTTACTGACCGAAATATGCACTGCATTGGTGTCGCCGAAAAGGTTGTGAAGGTCTCCCAGAATTTCCTGATAAGCGCCGACAAGAAAAACGCCTACGTAATACGGCTCGCGGCGGTTCAATCGATGCACGGGCAGGTGGTAGGTGTAGTTTTTCATATTGATGAAATTGTCTATTTTGCCGTCGCTGTCGCAGGTAATATCCTGCAGAGTTGCTGTGCGGTCGGGTTTTTCGTCGAGCCGCGAGATAGGTACGATGGGAAATATCTGGTCGATAGCCCAGGAGTCGGGCAGCGATTGAAAAAGCGAAAAGTTGCAGAAATATTTGTCGGGTAGCATCTTGGATATTTTGCGCAGTTCTTCTGGTGCATGTTTCATATTCATCGCCATCTGCTGCACTTCGCGAGCGATAGACCAGTAGAGTTTCTCTATTTGTGCTCGGGTTGTGAGATCCAACATTCCGAGACTGAACCGGTCGAGTGATTCTTCGCGAATCTGCTGCGCGTCGTGCCAGGTTTCGATAAGGCGCGGGTGGTTCATTTCGTCCCAAAGGCTGTACATATCGCGTACGAGTTCATGGGCGTTTTCGGGAAGTTCCTCATCTTCCTGCCATTCGGGCTGGGTAGCCGTTTCGAGCACCTGAAAGACGAGAACCGAGTGATGCGCTGTAAGCGAGCGTCCCGATTCGGTGATGATGTTTGGCTGCGGGATGCAGTTTTTTTTGCAGACGTCGACAAGGGTTGATATGGAATCGTTTACGTATTCCTGTATTGAATAGTTCATGCTCGACTCGCGGGCGGGCGAACGTGTGCCGTCATAATCGACGCCAAGTCCGCCGCCAATATCTACAAATTCGACACTGTATCCCATACGGTGCAGTTGTACGTAGAACTGTGAGGCTTCGCGGAGGGCGTTTTTGATGCGGCGAATTTTCGTCACCTGACTTCCGATATGAAAGTGTATCAGTTTGAGGCAGTCCTGCATCCTGTTTTTTTCGAGAATATCGAGAGCTTCAAGCAGTTCGCTCGACGAAAGTCCGAATTTGCTCACGTCGCCGCCCGATTCTTCCCATTTGCCGCTTCCGGAAGATGCAAGTTTGATGCGGATGCCGATATTGGGGTTGATTTTCATCTTTTTGGCGAGACTGGCGATGAGTTGCAGTTCGTTCAGTTTTTCGACAACGATAAAAATGCGTTTACCCATTTTTTGTGCCAGCAGAGCGAGTTGAATATAATCTTCGTCTTTATAGCCATTGCAGATGATAAGCGAGTCGCTGCTCGAGTTGACGGCGAGGACGGCATGGAGTTCGGGTTTTGATCCTGCTTCGAGTCCGATGTTGAACTTTTTGCCGTGGCTGACTATTTCTTCCACCACCTGCCGCATCTGATTGACTTTGATTGGGTAGATAATAAAATTTTTGCCGCTGTATTTATATTCTTCTGCTGCAATTTTAAAGCAGTTCGAGATTTTCTCAATACGGTTGTCGAGGATATCCGAAAACCTCAGCAGCAGGGGTGCTTCGACGTCGCGAAGGATAAGTTCGTCCATCAGTTCTTTCAAATCGATCTGTGCGCCGCCTTTTTTCGGGGTAACGACGATATGTCCCTTTTCGTTGATGGAAAAATAATCCAACCCCCAACCATGAATATTGTACAGTTCAGCTGAATCTTCAATTCGCCATTTTCTCATTTCAAAAAAAATAAATTAAGTATTTGTAAATTGAAAGCGCGAAGTTATACAAAAAAACTGTATTACATCATAATTTATGTAAATATCCGGAAATATTCAGTCCTCACTTACAAGTCTTCCATTCCTAAGGACGAATCTTTTGCTGATGCCGTCCGGTGGTTGATCCCTCAACCGGAAGTAGATGAACTGATGGAAAACTGCGACCGGTTTTGCAAACTTCAAGACAGGGAATACAGCCTTTTCTCCATTTGTCGTAAATTTTAGATTTGACCCAGTTTTGACACGGATTGAATGTAAGAAATATCAATCTTTTTTTTTAGGTTATACCTTTCAAATATTTCATCTAACCAAACAGTCTCATGCATGTGTTAATTCCGGCAATCCTTGCCAATGCGAACGGTATTATTGCCTGTCATAACCACCCATCCATGAATGTTAGCCCCTCAAAAGATGACGACGCTTTAACAGAAAAGATAAAGAAAGCGTGTGAAATTATCGGAATCAAACTTCTTGACCATTTGATTATTTCTCCGGAAGCATATTACAGTTATGCGGACGAAGATAGGCTATAAATGGATTTTTTGTTGTATCTTTGCAAAACAATACTTACACGAGATGAAAATACATTTGACAAAGGACGAAAAAACGGTATTTCGCAGTATTGTTTTAAAAGGAAACGAATGTCCGGCAGGAATAACCGGCGCATGTTACTTTCTTTGTGTTGTTTCGTTGCAGCAAAAAGGCTTGGTCGAAGCGGTCATTAATTACAATGAAATAATAGATGTAAAAGCATCGTATATCGGCATTGCTTATTTTGCTGAAAGCCCTGCCTTGCGTAACCCGATAGACTGGTACAGGGTTATTACAACGGCTTCTATCATAATCACTGCTTTGGCTACGGCTTTGGCGTTGTTTGTCGCTTGCAGGGCGTTAAAGGGGTAAATACCCTTTTATAAATGAATTTTTTACTGTAAATTTGCGGTTATCAAAAAAATTTTGTGATAATATGTTAGGTGCAATAATAGGAGACATAGTAGGATCGCGTTTCGAGTTTAATAATCATAAGAGCACGGATTTTGAATTTCTTACCAATGATTGTGCATTCACCGATGATACGGTTTGTACGATTGCAATTGCGGATGGATTAATAAATTACAAACAATCTTCTTTCGGGGCTTCTTTGCGACACTGGTGCCGAAAATATCCGAATCCCACAGGCTCTTATGGTGCATCGTTTGCGAGGTGGCTATATTCATCCGACCCGATGCCTTACAACAGTTTTGGCAATGGCTCTGCAATGCGCGTATCGCCCTGTGCATGGTTTTCAAACGGCAGGATACAGGTACTTGATTTGGCTCGCAAGTCGGCTTCCTGTACGCACAATCACCCCGAAGGGATACGGGGAGCGATGTGCGTGGCTGATTTAATTTTTCACGCCCGGAATGGCTATGATAAATCGCGATTGCTTCCTATTGTAAAAAATGAATACTTTTACCGTCTCAATATGGATTGTGATACTCTTCGACATACAAATACGTTTAACGAAACATGTCAGATTACCGTGCCGCAAGCCATTGTATGCTTTCTTGAAAGCACAGACTTTGAAAGCGCCATTCGTTTAGCGGTTTCAATTGGCGGCGACAGCGACACGATAGCCGCCATTACCGGTAGTATCGCAGAGCCATTTTACGGTATACCGGAACACATCAAAAAGGCGGCATTAGATTATTTGCCGCAAGAATTTATCAATGTTATTAATAATTTTTATAAGCATATTGAGCAATGAAAGATTACAGTATGTATAAATATTACAAAGGAGAGAAGCGAAATCCTTACAAAAAAAACAACGATGTCCATTTATTAGATTTTTTCTATGCTTTTTGGATAATGGAGGAATTTCATTTCCTATCCACAGGTACAAAGAACAGCGGGCTTAGTTTCGATGATTGTAAGGGACATTATTTTGGCAAAATTGCAGGTTATGATGGATGGTGTTCTGACTTCGTATACAAATGTATGGAAAAAGGGTTATACGTAGTTAAATACCTGTACGAAGATAATAAGCGCATTAACTTGTATGTAGATGTAGAAAAAACATATAAAAAAGGTGAATTTGTTTTTCTTGACGCCACATAATAAATTATTTTACGCTTCTTTTTCCGCGTGATAATATATCAACGAAAACTCTGATTTTATTATTCATTGCAATTTGTACATTTGTTATTTTCATTTCATAACCACGATTTATTATTGTTTCCTGTTCTCCACCAAATTGATTCTGCCTTTCTTTTCCATCCCATTTTATTGAATTTATTCCTTTTTGGTGTCCCCCAAACGCAGAGAATGGTTCTGCATACATCATCTGTGTGCCTTTAGGGGCATATATGACGTATTCAATTTCACCGTTAAGACCTTTATTTTTAGAAGTCCCGCACGACATAAACCCCTCTTGTACGCCTTGTTTTCCAATTAATAGTTTTTTTAGTTCTTTTTCATTTGACGATATTTTGAACCGCGCCAAATCTCCTAATTTTTTGTTATCTATTCCAAAAATACCGCTAACTTCATCAAAGCTCGCCCCTCTTGCTAGGTAAATATCATTTTTGAATGTAGATTTTTCAATTGCCTTAGTTATTAGCTCAGCCTTTCTGTTTTCTTTGTGATTTTTATATAGTTGGGAATTTATTTCTTTAAAATCCATTGCTGTATATCCAACCAATGCTTTTTTTGTTTCACCATCTAATGACTGCCAAATTTCACCGGTTGTATCACGCATATAGTTGTCTGCGTCTTTATCTTTTTTGAATTTTAGGGCATTTTTCTTCCTTTCTGCCGAATAAATATCTTCGATTGTGTTTGTTGGTTTTAGTTCCGACGTTTCAGGTAATACATTGGTTGTTCTTTTAATCAACACAAAGCCCTTATCTATGTCGCCGCTCTTGTAATTATCTTTCAAAAAATACGGCAGCGTCCCGCGATTGTTCGCTGCGTCTATCCTGTCCTTATTCGCTTCTACCCACTTCTTAAAATTATCAGGGACGTCCTTTATCTCATTTACGCTGCGACTGTCAGGCGCTTCGCCGTTAATTATGCGCTCGCTGTCGGCTTCCAGTTCGTCCTCTGTCTTAAGGATTGATATGGCGAAGCAGCGGCAGTTCGGATGCCAGCCGGTGAACTTGAAATCTTTAGGATATTTGCCTGCCAGATCGTCGCAAATGTCGGTAAACGGGACGCCGTTAAGCGTATGATTATTCGACAGACGTATTTCGATCCCAACTACGAAATCTAATTGCTGCCATCGTTCGTGGTCTGACGTCCGGTACGCAATATTGGTTTCGGTAGATGCCAAACGAAGGGCGTTTTTATAACTTGACCGATAAACGCCCTGTCCGGGATTATGTTTTTTTGCTGATTTTGACAGTTGCAACTGTCCGTGTTCATCACGTACGCGCCGGTAAAGTTCGTTGGGATATTTTAGATACTGTTTTATGTCTCGCGCCATTTCTGCAGCCGGTAATCCGTTACGGATACCCAAATCTAATCCCATCTCAATTTCGGTTTTGAATTGGTCGGTATAGTTCCATACGCGGTCCGAGAGGTTTAAGCCGGCTGTTTTGCGCTGCAAAAACGCCTCTCTTGCTTTGTCGTTGTTTGAATAGTATTTGCGTTCCTGCGCTTTTGTCAGCCTGTATTTGTTGTCTCCGAAAACACGGTCGCAAAGAGCGTTGTTTTTGTTGTTGGCAAGAGTCCATTCACTGCGCACACCGTTTACGATAGCCGTTTCCGTGTTTTCCCCTAACTTTTTGATTATCCTGTCTATACGCGCCTTTGTTTGTGGATAGTCGTCAAAGGAAAACGGTTTATCAGGGTTGAAATTGTTTATTGACGCTCCAAGCGCCGTTGCTTCTTTAATTGCCGAATTGTAAATTCCCGCTATCTGCTTTTCAGTCAGTCCTGTATTGCGCAAATGCTGTTTGTCGTATTTGTTTGGCATTTATCGCTTTGTTTTTCAGAACGAAGGTTCAGTTGCGTCGACGGCGTTTTCCTCCTTTATTTCGCGAAGTATTTCTTCCGGATTTTCAGACCATCCCAGTACTTCTATTCCCTGTCGTTGCGAAATAATCTGTTTCCCTCCTGTTCCTGTCATTATGTTTGTAATAGTATCCTTTTCGTCTGTTATCCGGAAAGGCGTAATTACGTTTTCTACTTTCAGCAAATCAATATCATTGTGCATTTTTGAAGAAGAACATACGCTTGATGCTTTGGAAGCGGCTATTGAAAATAAATTGACCGGTCTTGACAGCAGGTTTGATAAATATATTGTTGATGAAAAAGAAGATGAACGCAAAGGACAAGCGGTAACGCCGGCCAAGACTACACCAGTCGTAGCTACGGTTATGCAGTGCGGTGTGTTGTAAATTGAAAAAATTACATTATATGTCGAATCTATCCTCACAAAGTAGGGTAGAAGTAAAAAGATACAGCTTTTAGGATAATATATTTTCCAAAGAAGTCTAATTCAAAAAAATTCAGTACCTTTGCAATTCAAATCATTTTATTAATTGCAATCATCTGAAATTATGAGTTTCAACGAATTATTATCAAAACTGTTTGGCAACAAAGCCCAACGTGACCTCAAAGAAATCACCCCTTGGGTAGATAAAATTAAAGATGTCTATCCAAGCGTGAAAGAATTGTCGAATGACGCTCTGCGAGCCCGAACAGAAGCAATCAAACAGCAAATCGCCGACTCGGTAGCCACCGAAAAAAATAAAATTGCCGAACTTCAGGCAGGAATCGAAACACTCGAACTCGAAGACCGCGAAAAAGTGTGGGCTGAAATAGATAAAATCAACAAGGAAATACTTGTAATTCAGGAAAAAGCGCTTGACGAAGTACTGCCTGAAATCTTCGCAATAGTCAAAGATACCGCCCGCAGGTTCACCGAAAACGAAGAAATCAGCGTCGAAGCAACCGAGTTCGATCGCAAACTCGCTGTCAACCACGATTTCGTATCCATAGACAACGACCGTGCCATCTATCGCAACCACTGGCAGGCAGGCGGCAATGAAATCACCTGGGATATGGTGCATTACGATGTGCAGCTCTTTGGTGGTGTGGTACTTCACAATCATAGCCCCAAAAAATACGACAAAGACAACGACGACCCCAAACTCTCGAAACGCGTGCGCGGTTACATCGCCGAAATGGCAACCGGCGAAGGGAAAACCCTCGTGGCAACCTTGCCTGTATTCCTTAACGCACTGACACATAAAGGAGTCCATGTAGTAACGGTAAATGACTATCTCGCCAAACGCGACTCGGAATGGATGGGACCACTTTATATGTTTCACGGCTTGTCGGTGGATTGCATCGACCGCCACCAACCCAACTCCGACGCTCGCCGCAAGGCTTATGAAGCCGACATCACTTTCGGAACCAACAACGAGTTCGGTTTCGACTACCTGCGCGACAACATGGCAATAAATCCAAAAGACCTTGTGCAGCGCCGCCACAACTACGCCATAGTCGATGAAGTGGACTCGGTGTTGATAGACGATGCCCGTACTCCGTTGATTATCAGCGGTCCTGTGCCAAAAGGCGAAGACCAGCTTTATGAAGAATACCGCTCAAGAGTGGAAAATCTCGTTTCAGTACAAAAATCATTTACTACCAAACTTTTAACCGAGGCAAAACAAAAAATAGGCAACGCCGACCAAAAAGTGAACGACGAAGGGTTTGTCCTCCTCTTCCGTTCCTACAAGGGAATGCCTAAAAACAAATCGCTCATCAAGTTTTTGAGCGAACCGGGAGTCAAAGCAGGAATGTTAAAAACCGAAGAGTTTTATATGCAGCAGCAAAACCGCGAGATGCATATCATCACCGACCCGCTGTATTTCGTGATTGACGAAAAAAATAATACTATAGAACTTACCGACAAAGGAATAGATCTCTTGACAGGAAACTCCGATGATCCGCATTTCTTCGTCCTCCCCGACATTGGCGCTCAGGTTGCCCAAATCGAACAGGAAGGCGGCACCGACGATGAAAAACAGACGAAAAAAGATGAACTGCTGCAAAACTACGCCATCAAATCGGAGCGTGTACATACTATAAATCAACTGCTTAAAGCATATTGCCTCTTCGAGCGGGATGATGAATATGTGGTTATCGAAAACAAGGTAAAAATCGTTGATGAGCAGACCGGACGTATTATGGAAGGTCGGCGCTATTCCGACGGCTTGCATCAGGCAATTGAGGCGAAAGAGCATGTTCAAGTCGAAGCCGCCACGCAGACATTTGCCACTATTACGCTGCAAAACTATTTCCGTATGTATCACAAACTTGCAGGTATGACCGGTACTGCCGAAACCGAAGCGGGCGAATTTTGGGACATATATAAATTGGACGTGGTAGTAATCCCGACCAACCGCCCGATTACTCGAAATGATATGAACGACCGTATCTATAAAACGGCCCGTGAAAAATATAAAGCTGTAATTCAGGAAATTATAGACTTAAAAGAGGCAGGACGTCCTGTCCTTGTCGGTACGACTTCTGTCGAAATATCAGAACTTTTGAGCCGTATGCTCGCGATGCAGAAAATTCAGCATAACGTGTTGAACGCCAAACTGCACCAGAGAGAAGCCGACATAGTGGCGCAAGCCGGACAGTCGGGTACAGTTACAATTGCAACCAATATGGCAGGTCGTGGAACTGACATCAAACTCTCGTCTGCAGTGCGAAAGGCAGGCGGTCTGGCGATTATTGGCACCGAGCGGCACGATTCGCGGCGAGTTGACCGGCAGTTGCGCGGACGTTCCGGTCGTCAGGGTGATCCAGGTTCGTCGGTTTTCTTCATATCGCTCGAAGACGAACTGATGCGCCTTTTTGCCACCGAGCGCATCGCCGGAATGATGGACCGTATGGGTTTCAAAGAAGGTGAAATGCTTGAAGCAAAGATGCTCAACTCTGCAGTCGAACGCGCCCAGAAAAAAATCGAAGAAAATAATTTCGGTATCCGTAAACGCCTGCTCGAATACGATGACGTGATGAACTCGCAACGGGAAGTGGTGTACACCCGCCGCCGGCACGCTCTGATGGGCGAACGGATAGGAATCGACGTACTCAATATGCTCTACGACACATCAGCCAACATTGCCGAACAGTACTACGATTCGGGCGATTATGAAGGTCTCAAATTTGAACTTTTCAAAACAATGGCACTCGAAACGCCTTTAGACGAAAACCGCTTCAAATCGCTCAAACTTGACAATGTAGCCGACATCGTTTTCGATGCTGCTCTCGACAGTTTCAAACGCAAGACCGAAAAAATGTCACAAATAGCAAACCCAGTTATCAAGCAGGTTTACGAACAGCAGAGCGACCGCTACGAAAATATTATCATTCCAGTAACTGACGGCAAGCGCGTTTACAATATTCAGTGCAACCTGAAAGAAGCCTATCAGACTGAAGGAAAAGATATTGTTAAGTCATTTGAAAAAGCCATTCTGTTGAACTCTATCGACGAGGCTTGGAAAGAACACCTCCGCGAGATGGACGACCTCCGTCATTCAGTGCAGAATGCAAGTTACGAAAACAAAGACCCACTTTTGATATATAAACTCGAATCGTTTGATTTGTTCAAAAAAATGGTTGATGATATGAACCGTAAATCTGTGTCGGTGCTGATGCGTGGACAAATTCCGACGCGCGAACCCGAACAGGTACGCCAAGCAGCCCCCGAACGCAAAACCGACTACTCTAAATACCGTACGCAGAAAGACGAAGTTGCTGAAAGCCGCCGCGTACAGGGCGAAGTAGCAGGGCGCGACACCCGTGAGCGACAAATTAATCAGCCCATCCGCTCAGAAAAAACGGCAGGACGCAATGATCCCTGCCCATGCGGAAGCGGAAAGAAATATAAGAATTGCTGCGGGGTATAAGAAAATAACAATAATGAATCTTCCTGCTGCATTTGTTTCTAGCACACGTGCATTGCTTGGCGACGAATGGACTGTTTTTGAACGTGCTTTGAACGACGAAAGCCCTGTCAGCATTCGATTTAATCCATTCAAAAAGCACGCAATGTCTTTACCGATTGCAGATAATATTTCTTGGGCAACTGACGCTTTTTATCTTTCATTTCGTCCTGTTTTCACACTCGATCCACTGTTTCACGCAGGTTGTTATTATGTTCAGGAAGCTTCGTCAATGTTTTTGGAGTATTATATCAAAAAATACGTCAGAGAGCCTGTTCGGACACTGGATTTGTGCGCAGCACCGGGAGGAAAAGCTACACATCTTTCGTCAATTTTGCCACCCGGCAGTTTTCTTGTGGCAAATGAAGTGATACGCTCGCGTGTGCTTGTTCTGATTGAAAATATTATCAAATGGGGAAATCCGGCAACTATTGTAACTAATGCCAATGCAGCCGAATTAGGCAAGATGAAAAATTGTTTTGATTTGATTGTTTGCGACGTTCCCTGTTCGGGCGAAGGGATGTTTCGCAAAGATGCCGCTTCAATAGCGCAATGGACTTTTGAAAACGTGTTGCTTTGTGCTGAGCGTCAGCGAAAGATTTTAACCGATATTTTTCCATCGCTCAAAGAAGGTGGAATTCTTATTTACAGTACCTGCACTTACAATCGAGAAGAAAATGAAAAAAATATAGAATGGATTTGCCGGCAACTTGGCGCTGAACTTCTTGAAACACCTCATCGCTTTTTGCCTCACAGAACAAAAGGCGAAGGATTTTTTATTGCGGGAATGAGGAAAATTAATGCGGATAGTTCAGAAATAACTCGTAATATGCACTTGCCGCGTGTTGTTTATGACGGTAGAGATTTACAAAAGGTGAATAGTGCATTGTCCACTCCGCCGCACGCTTTATCTATGTCAAACCTGTTGGCTGAAGATACTTTCCCTCGTTGGGAATTAGACAGACAAACAGCATTACAATATCTTCACAGAGATGTTCTTCGGGATGTTCCGGGCAGTGTTTCTAAAGGATTTGTCATTGTAACATTTCAAGGGAAGCCGCTTGGATTTATAAAAAACATTGGAAGTCGCGCAAATAATCTTTACCCTCACGAATGGCGCATCAGAATGGAAATTCCACGATTGTAACTTTTCTTCAGTTTTCCAGTAAAAAGTTTGAAAGGCTTTGTTATGCGTTTCATATCTTCAAAATTGAGCATAAAATCGTTAATCGCCTTATAAGTAATAAAAGATCCTAAAATAATGAGAACGAACGAACTTAACCACATTCCGTGCCATACTTCCCAAACGCCCTGTTTCGCCATTTTCAGTCCGAAAGTATCAATAGTATAATACAGAATAAAAATAAATACAGAGAGAACTGCAGGTAATCCAAGTCCGCCTTTTCGTATAATTGCCCCTAATGGCGCACCGATAAAGAAAAACAAAATACAGGCAAGTGCAGTTGCACATCTTCGATTCATCTCTATTTGATGCCCCAGTAATGTTTTTTTTGTATCAATCTGCGAAAACATACGAACGGAAAAATCAGTGGTTTTACGGGATGCGATCGTTTTAGCTTCGTTCAAGATTCGCAATTGATTTTCGATAGAAGTATTCTTGAAAAGTTGTTCAAAATCATCTGTATAAACAGTATCGCACGGCTGTTTGGCAGATAGTGGGCGACTGTTTACTCTGAATGAATTTGAATATGTCTGTTCTATTACTGCAGGTGCAATTTGTCGATTAATGCTGTCATTAACAATTGATACGGAGTCGATAAAATAATGCAGTTCTTTCATGTTCTTGCTTATATCTCTGCCATTGAAAAACGATTCGTCAACTATATTAAAATTAGTATCAAACTGTATAACAATTTCCTTGTAACTAAACTTTTCTCGCTCGTACGGTATAAGTTCGTTCTTGTGTCCCGGACGCCGTTTCCTCAAGTTTTGAAACGATTCACCGCTGTAAAGTGCGAGTATATTGTATTTCTTGTCGGCAGAAACTTTCAGGTATCCCGAATCAGCAACGATGACGGCAGCGTCATTTTCATTGCCCGGCGAATAATTGTAAATCATCATATTACGAAAGATTCCTCCTTTTTCTTTCTTCTCAATATAAATGTTATATCCGGGTAATTCCTTATAAAATGAGCGTTCGGGAATGTCGAGTTCAGGGGATTTCTGTTTGAGAGAAAGCAGCATTGCACTGAATTTAGTTTGTGCCTTTGGAAGGATTATATCCTGAAAGAAATAGTCTGCAACAGAGATACAAAAAATCAATATAATCAATGGTTTCATAATGCGTATCAGGGAAATACCGGCCGCTTTTATGGCAAGAAGTTCAAACCTTTCGCCGAGATTACCGAAAGTCATAAGAGAAGACAGCAAAACAGCAAGAGGAAGACACATTGGAATAAGCGCAATGCCTGCATAGAAAAAGAGTTGTCCTAAAATATTTAAATCTACGCCTTTACCAACCATATCGTCGATATATCTCCATAAAAACTGCATGAGCAATACAAAAAGGCATACGCTGAACATTACTGTCAGCAACGGAAGAAATGATTTAATCAGGAAAGAATAAAGCCTTTTTATACGAAACATATTATGGTTTACATCTTCAAGAGAGGCAAAGTTAATGATATTTTTTCTATTTTACAAATCGATACAATAAAAAAAAACAGGCGTCTGAAGATAAAAGAAAGTTTTTTTAAAAAAATTTGCAATTACAAAAATTTGTTTTACCTTTGCACCGTTAATAACAAAATGGAAATGGCAAACGAACATTTTTACCTAAAAAATTCGCAATTGACACAGGAAAAAACGTGTCAGTTAATGCCATTTTACCCCCCCCCCCCCCAATAAACGACAATATACCTGTACTTTATGTCTTAATGCGTCCCAAATCACTTTGGAGGCTTATTACTTTGCTTTGTATGCATATACAATCATTTCATAGTTGCGTACAATCGCTTTGTAGTCGTATACAATCATTTCATAGTTGCATACAACCGTTTCGTAGTTGCATACATTTCTTTTGTATGCACATACAACCATTTTGTAGGCGCATACATTTCTTTTGTATGCACATACAATCCTTTTGCAGGCGCATACAATCACTTTGTATGCACATACAAATTCTTTGCAGGCGCATACATTACTTTGTATGCACATACAAATCTTTTGCAGGCGCATACAATTTCTTTGTATGCACATACAAATCTTTTGCAGGCGACGTATTTTAATTTTAATACAAAACATATAATATTTAAGAACAATTTAATTTTATTTTTATGAGTACACAAGATTGGATGCCACGAAGCCACGAACTTCGCCACAAACT
>JAIRYM010000030.1 GCA_031267615.1 Dysgonamonadaceae bacterium | reverse complement strand
CGCTCAATAGATTATTGGAATATTATGATTGGAAGCGGGAAGAAGTTTATAATTATTTCCAACATAACAAATGCCATAAATACGGCATTTATTCCATATTTCAAAAACAATCAGGCTTGGGCGGGTTATAATCGTGTCGATTATTTTTTAAATCCAAAAAGGCAACTTGTAGATGCTTCAGGGCATTGGTACACGAATATTTCTATAAAAGACAGACCGAAATATAAACATTTAAAAATAGTTCCATTAAAAGAAATACCCGAAAAACACAAAAAATATGATGATTCAAAAACCTTGCTGGTGGACAACTGCTATATTCCAAACAACATGAAAAAACCGTTTGCCGTTTCTGCCCGTCCAATACTCAACGGCTTACTGGAAAAAGGTTATAAAATTGTACAGGAAAAACGATATGTGCCTTATATGAATGGCAAAGAAAGTTTTGCAAGAGTTTTGGTTCAAAAAATAGAACAAACAAATGAATAATGAAATTTGATAAATTTTTTAGGAAATGACAATAAAACAAACTAATTTTACTTATTAAAGAGTTCAAAAATGGAAAAACAATACATTTATATAGTTCAGGCATCGCTGGAACTTTCAAAATGCAAGATAGGTAAAACCTGCGATTTGGAGCGGCGGCTGACAGAATATAACAGCATGACGGGCAAATCGCAGGAAAACGTTTACCGGTTTTTATTTACCTGCGAAGTTTCGGATATGGCTACAATGGAAAAAGACATAAAAGAGCAGTTTAAAGCAGACAGAGAAAACAAAAGCAGAGAAATATATTTTTATAACTCTGTTAAGTTTGAAAATTATGTCGGTTTTATCAAGTCGCACAAACTTTTCAAGGAAGAAATTTTTATCAAATCCGAAGATAAAAAAGAAGTTGTAATGATAGTAAAGAAGACAACGCCGTCTCTTGAAGAGCGGGGATTAACTCATCAGGGTGTAATGGAAAGAGCAAAACGAATAAAGTACGATGAATTTTACACTCGATACGAAGACGTGGAAAAGGAAATATCAATGTACAATAAAAGCATTTGGCAAAACAAAACTGTTTTTTGCAACTGCGATGACGCTATTGATGAAGATGACAGAAAAACGTCAGCATTTGTATTATATTTTAAAAGTCATTTCAAAGAACTTGGATTAAGAAAACTGATTTGTATACATTATGCGGGAAAGGTTGATTTGTTTAATCAAGGCTCGAAGGCATACATTGCCTACATCTCCTATACAACAGACGGGGAAAATATATATAAGGACTATCCAAAAAATTATGACGGCAGTTTTGACCACCCGGTTTCATTAAAAATACTGAAGGAAGAAGCGGATATTGTTTGTACAAACCCGCCGTTTTCCCGCTCAATAGACTTTTGGAAAATAATTATTGAATGCGGAAAGAAATTTCTAATTATTTCAAACATAAGAATCGCTATACATTCGGCATATCTGCCCTATTTCAAAAACAATCAGGTTTGGGCGGGATATAATCGTGTCGATTATTTTTTAAATCCCAAAAGACAACTTACAGATGCGGCTGGTCACTGGTATACAAATATTCCGATAGATAACAGACCAAAATATGAACGGTTAAAAATTATGCCCTTAAAAAATATACCCGAAGAGTATAAAAAATATGATGATTCAAAAACATTGTTAGTGGATAACTGCTATATTCCGAATAATATTAAAAAACCATTTGCCGTTTCTGCCCGTCCGATACTAAATGGTTTATTAGAAAATGGGTATGAGATTTTTAATGATAAGGAATACATTCCACGAATAAATAATAAAACACAATTTTCAAGGGTTTTGGTACAGAAAATATGAAAATTTGTATCGCCGGAAGAAATTTGTACCTTTGCGCCGGAAATTTTTTAGAAAACATTGAACAATGGTCATAGAATGTGAAAACATTACACACTACTACGGAAACCGTCTGATATACAAAAACCTCAACTTCTCCGTAGAAAAAGGAAAAATCCTCGGACTGCTCGGCAAAAACGGTACGGGAAAAACCACAATCATAAACATCCTCAACGGATACCTCAAACCTCGAGAAGGAAATTGCCGGCTTCTCGGCGAAGAAACAAACAGACTGTCTCCCGATACAAAAGCGCGAATCGGACTCCTGCTCGAAGGACATATACAGCACAGCTATTTCAACGTTCGACAGATCGAACAATATTACAGCCGATTCTTCCCTCGATGGCAAAGCAATGAATACTGGAGACTGCTCGAAAAACTGCAAGTTACAAAAACACAAAAAATAAACTCAATGTCATGCGGACAAAGATCTCAGGTTGCGCTCGGACTGCTGTTCGCACAAAACCCAGACCTGCTAATCCTTGACGATTTCTCAATGGGACTCGACCCCGGATACCGGCGCCTCTTTGTCGAATCTCTGAAAGAGTTCACCGCTTCTGGCGAAAAAACAGTCTTTCTCACATCACACATCATTCAGGACATGGAAATGCTGATCGACGACTGCATCATCCTCGATTACGGCAAAATACTCCTCCACATGCCCGCTGATACTCTCATGAATCAGCACCCGGGCAAAACATTAGAAAACATATTCATAGAACTTACCGGAAAATACTGAAACATTATGTACAAATCACTGATATATAAAGAATGGATCAAAACTCGCAGCACAATCACACTCCTTGCCGCCGTATTCCTCGCAGCAGGAATCTATTCATTCATGAAAACAGGTGAAGAAATCCGCTTAACCGGAATGATCAGCTTCTGGGATACGCTGATCCAGAAAGGAATCAACTTCTTCACATACTACAAATACATGCCGCTCTCGCTCGGTATACTGACAGCCATCACACAGTACATCCCCGAAATCCAGCAAAAACGGTTGAAGCTAACACTTCACCTCCCGATGCCGGAAACCCGGATCATAATCACCATGCTTCTCTACGGACTCGCGGTAACCATCATCTTCTCCGTCATAACAATCGCCGTCCTTCTCTCCGGACTGAGCGTCAGCTTCCCGCGTGAAATCATCAGGCTCACATTCTGGTTCATACTCCCCTGGTTTCTCGCCTCACCCGCCGGCTATCTGCTCGCCGCCTGGATTATCATCGAACCAAAGCCGCATATCCGCATCCTGTGCGCAGTACCATCCGCCGCCGCGATGTCATTCTTCTTCTTTAACGCAAAAGCCGGCGCAATGCAGCCGTTCATAATATATCTCGCCATATTTACAATAATACTCATCCTTTTTCCGTTATATTCCATAACAAGATTTAAAGAAGGAAAATAAAACACAATAAACACAAACTGTAAACAAACAAAGACGATGAACAGAAACTCTAGCATCGAAACCGGCATCGCCATCTGCGTCTCCAACTTCAAGACAGTAATCTCTCATCTCATCGCGTCAGGCGACAAATATAATCCGCAAAACAGGCGCATCATGATCTCGACCCTTCAAGACCAGTTATCGAGGGTTCAAACCTCGATCGACGTGGTATTCTCCGCCCAGTCACAGACCGTAATCGCAGAAGGCATTCTAAAAGAAACGTTCGCCCCCCTTCGCGCCATCATAACGCGCGTACTTGCCGTCGTCAACACCCTCTCTTTATCTTACGTCACCCGTCTGCACATCACGAACATCATCCGCAAGATACGCTATCGCCGCGCCCGTCTGATGCCCGTCGTTCCACAGAACAAAGCCGGCGAGCCGGTCAGTTACATCACCGTTTCGCAGTCCGATTTCACCCTGCAGATCACCTTCCTGTCCCAGCTCATCGACCAGTTATACCACCTCTCCGACTACGCCCCCGACGAGTCCGACATCACGATCTCCGGTCTCCTCATCCAGCTCTCCCGGATGCGCATCGCGAGCGACCTTGTCACACAGTCCCACCGCCGGCTGTCCCTCGCCCGCGACGCAAGAAACATCCTTCTCTACGCCCCCGTCTCCGGCATGATGGACACCGCCAGCTACATCAAAAATTATGTCCGGTCCCTCTTCGGCGCCGAGAATTCCGTATACAAAAAAATCAACAAACTCAAATTTTCCAAAGTAAAACTCTCCTCCTATACCCATCCCCCCCGCCAAATTTGAAGCACGAACTCGCCAATTTTGAAGTACGACGCGCCAAATCTGAAGTACGACACGCAAAATCACAGCGACGACACGCAAAATCACACGATTAACACGCAAAATCACACGATTAACACGCAAAATCACACGATTAACACGCAAAATCACACGATTAACACGGCAGATCACACGATTAACATGCCAGATCACACGATTAACATGCAAGATCACACGATTAACATGCCAGATCACACGATTAACACGCAAGATCACACGATTAACACGCAAGATCACCGTACAGACGCACAATTGTGCGTCTCTACCTTGCAAAATCACCGTAGAGACGCACAATTGTGCGTCTCTACCTTGCCAAATCACCGTACAGACGCAAAATTTTGCGTCTCTACCATGCCAAATCACACGAATACCGATAAAAAAATAAAAAAAAATTTGTGGGTTCAATTTTTTTACTTACCTTTGCAGTGGTTTTTTTAAATTGTTATTTCATTTTTTTTGAATAAACCCGGCATCAACGTCGGGTTTATTTTTTTAATTTACCCTTGCATCAGAAACACTTAAAAAATAAAACAGAAAAAAACTTGCAAAATCCAATCATTTGATGTAATTTTGCAGCCCGAAAAGACAATAAACATAACAAAAACTCAATAATCTATGTACTGGCTATTAAATTCATCCATCGGAAGGAAGTTAACCATGAGCATCTCAGGTCTCTTCCTCATTATGTTTCTACTGTTTCACATGTCGATGAACCTTGTGCTGCTCTTCTCCGAAGAAGCATACAACATGATCTGCGAACTGCTCGGAGCAAACTGGTATGCCGTCGCCGCGACGCTCGTTCTGGTAGCAGGAATAGTTGTTCACATCATCCTCGCCACGTTTCTCACGCTTCAAAACCAGCGTTCGCGCGGAAGCAGCCAATATCTCACCTCGAGCAGGACAAAAACCGAATGGTCCTCCAAAAACATGTACATACTCGGCTTCGTCATCATCCTCGGTCTGTTGCTTCACCTGTGGAACTTCTGGTATAAAATGCAGTTCGCCGAACTTACAGGCATCCACACCGGACATTTCTCTCCCCACGACGGTGCGGCTTACGTAAAAGATCTGTTTTCATGCCCCGTCTATGCCGCAGTTTATCTCATCTGGCTTGCCGCGCTGTGGCTTCACCTTACCCACGGCGTGTGGAGCGCTTTTCAGACAGCAGGGTTTAACAGCAAGACATGGTTCCCGCGACTTCAAACAGCCGGATACATCATTGCCACCATCATCGTCGCCGGCTTCGCAGCAGTACCGGTAAGATACTTATTCTTCCAGTAAATAAACAACAGGAATATGAAAAAAATAATAATTCTGACAGTTTTTATCTCCACCATCAGCCTCATAACCGCTCAGGAAACAGAAGAACGTCAGTCCCGCAAGATAACAAAGACCAGCGCCGCCCTTTTAGAATACAACGCCATGCCTCCTGAAATAAAAAACACCTCGATCACCGCAGGATTGATGATGGGAGGCGGCTCCCTGATAGGAGTTGATTTCGAATACCTTCCAATACAAAACCGAATCGGCTTTCAGATAGGCGCAGGAATCAGCAGTTATGGCGCAGGGATCAACTATCACCTCAAAGAAGGCGCCAATTCATCATTCGTCTCCTTTCAATACTACCATCAAGGCTTTGGAGACAACTACTACGCCTCATGGTTAGGTCCCATGTTCTGTATCCGTTTCATGAGACTGTTTCAGTTAAGCATTGGCACAGGCGCCCTTATAGAAAAAGGACCTCAATGGACAGTCAGCTTAGACGAAAAACAGCAAAAAACCACTGCATCACTATTATTCAATATCGGTTTATACTTCTAATCAAAAAAAAACAATATGGACACAAAATTAGACGCAAAAATTCCAGCCGGCGCCCTCGCCGAAAAATGGACAAACTATAAAGACCGTCAAAAATTAGTCAATCCGGCAAACAAACGCCGCCTCGACATCATCGTAATCGGCACCGGATTAGCCGGTGCGTCGGCAGCCGCATCACTCGGCGAACTCGGGTTCAACGTTCTCAACTTCTGCATCCAGGATTCTCCCCGCCGCGCACACTCAATAGCTGCACAGGGCGGAATCAACGCCGCAAAAAACTATCAAAACGACGGTGACTCAGTCTATCGCCTCTTTTACGACACCATCAAAGGCGGCGACTACCGCGCCCGCGAAGCCAACGTTTATCGCCTCGCAGAAGTATCAGTCAACATCATCGACCAGTGTGTAGCGCAGGGCGTACCCTTCGCCCGTGAATACGGCGGTCTGCTTGACAACCGCTCATTCGGCGGAGCGCAGGTCTCCCGCACATTCTATGCCAAAGGACAGACCGGTCAGCAGTTGTTGCTCGGCGCATACTCCGCTTTAAGCCGCCAGATCAGCAAAGGCACCGTAAAAATGTACAACCGCCACGAAATGCTCGACATCGTATTGATAAAAGACGAAAACGGCACCCCGCGAGCACGAGGCATCATCGCCCGCAACCTCGTTACCGGCGAAATAGAACGCTTCGCCGCTCACGCAGTAGTCATCGCAACCGGCGGCTATGGCAACGCATACTTCCTTTCCACCAACGCCATGAACTCCAACGGCTCCGCCGCAGTACAGATATACAAAAAAGGCGCCCTCTTTGCAAACCCCGCCTACGCACAGATTCACCCGACCTGTATCCCCGTTCACGGCGAATTTCAGTCAAAACTGACGCTCATGTCCGAATCACTCCGAAACGACGGACGTATCTGGGTACCAAAGAAAAAAGAAGACGCTGAAGCCATCCGTGCAGGAAAACTCACACCAGCCGGCATAAAAGAAGAAAACCGTGACTACTACCTCGAACGCCGCTATCCGGCATTCGGCAACCTCGTTCCGCGCGACGTAGCATCACGCGCCGCCAAAGAACGCTGTGACGCCGGATTCGGAGTATCCCCGTCAGGTCTGGCAGTATATCTCGACTTCTCGGAAGCAATCAACCGGCTCGGCGAAAAAACAGTCGAAGCCCGCTACGGCAACCTTTTCCAGATGTACGAAAAAATCACCGACCAGAACCCCTACAAAACTCCGATGATGATTTATCCCGCCATCCATTACACAATGGGCGGAATATGGGTAGACTACGAACTCATGACCACCATCCCCGGCTGTTTCGCCATCGGTGAAGCAAACTTCTCCGACCACGGCGCCAACAGGCTGGGAGCATCAGCCCTGATGCAGGGACTGGCGGACGGATATTTCGTCCTGCCCTATACAATACAAAACTATCTCTCCGACCAGATTCGCGTGCCGCGCTTCTCAACCGACCTGCCCGAATTTGCAGAAACAGAAAAAGCAATCAAAGAAAAAATCAATGAATTGATGAATGTCAAGGGTAAACGCTCGGTCGATTCGATTCACAAAGAACTCGGACACATAATGTGGGAATACGTCGGAATGGGACGCACTAAGCAATCGCTCGAAACGGCGCTCGAAAAACTCAAGGCAATCAAGAAAGAATTTTGGTCGAACGTCTTTATCCCAGGCGAAGCAGCCGCACTGAATATAGAACTCGAAAAAGCCCTTCGCGTTGCCGATTTCATCGAAATAGGACGTCTGATGGCACTCGACGGACTGAACCGTAACGAATCATGCGGCGGACACTTCCGCGAAGAATACCAGACTCCCGAAGGCGAAGCCCTCCGAGACGACGACAACTACTCCTACGCCTCATGCTGGGAATACAAAGGCGAAGACGCAGACCCCGAACTTGTCAGAGAAGATTTGACGTATGAATTTACACATCGGGCACAGAGAAACTATAAGTCGTAGTTTTTTAACAATAAACAAAAAGAAAAAATGGAGAAAATAATCAACATCACTTTAAAAATCTGGCGTCAGAAAGGACCCAAAGCAAAAGGAAATTTTGAAACCTTCAAACTCGATGGAATTTCGGGCGACACCTCGTTCCTCGAAATGCTTGACATTCTGAACGAAAAATTAGTGAACGAAGGCAAAGAACCTGTAGCCTTCGACAACGACTGTCGCGAAGGCATTTGCGGAATGTGTTCTCTCTACATCAACGGACATCCTCACGGACCTGACAATCTTATCACGACCTGTCAGTTACACATGCGTCATTTCAACGATGGCGATACCGTCACAGTCGAGCCCTGGCGTTCAGCAGCATTCCCGGTCATTCGCGACCTGATGGTTGACCGTTATGCTTTTGATAAAATCATTCAGGCAGGCGGTTATGTCTCGGTCAATACAGGCGGAGTTCCCGATGCGAACGCAATCCCGATTTCAAAGAAGATTGCCGACGAAGCAATGGACGCCGCTTCGTGCATCGGTTGCGGCGCTTGCGTTGCAGCCTGCAAAAACGGCTCGGCGATGCTGTTTGTTTCGGCAAAAGTCAGTCAGTTGGCATTACTGCCCCAAGGCAAAATAGAGGCAAAAGAACGAGCAGAAGCGATGGTTGCAAAGATGGACGAACTTGGGTTTGGTAACTGCACCAACACCCGCGCCTGTGAACAGGAATGTCCAAAAGGAGTATCCATCAGCAATATCGCACGATTGAACCGCGAATTTTTGAAAGCGAAACTGGCGAATTGAAAAGAAATATTTAACTAATTTATAATAAATACAATGTTCAAATTAAAAGTAAATTCTTTTTTGGCGGCAACATTTGTCGCCTTAATTCTTTCGTCCTGCGAAGAATTGTTGCAGGAATTAACAACCAAAGAAATACCTGTCGAAAATCTGGAAATTGATTTTGATGCAGTAGTTAACAGCGAAGATGCCATAACAGTTCAGGCATCATCACTAAGATCTAATGCAGCAGACTTTTTCCCGTTTGAAGGAAAAGATACGCTTAGACAGAGCAATATCAGCGAATATGAAATATACGCTGCGCTTGTTAAAAAAGTATCTCTTTCCGAAGTTAAAGTGAGTGTTGCAACGACAGATGATGAAGGCACATCTGTTAAAGAATTGAAACTTCAATCCAACACATTAAACAAATCTTGTGAAATCGAAGAATACCAATTCAACGAACCCTATACGGCAGATGAAGATTTGAGCGATTTGCTTTCTTCTGCCATAGCCGCTTTATTTGCTAAAGAAAATGATGCTGCTGAATCCGTTGATTTTGATTTAAGTGGCAAAACTGATGCAAAGCAAGGTTCTAAAATCACACTAAAATTAACGCTCAACGGCTTTATGACGGTACAAATTGCAGTAAACAAAAACGAGCCGGAATAACCTTTTTCCGGCTTTTGTTTTTTTTGAATCCCGTTCCCCTTTCGGCAGTTCTTTCATCACTGCCACACATTCTTCCGGAATGTGAACTTAGACAACGCCTTGTGTATATTTGAAAATTTTGTGTAACTTTGCGAAATATTTTATTTATACATTATTAAGATGAAACGTTTACTTTTTACAGTCAGTATTATTTTTGTGTCGCTGAGCATTTTTGCACAGTGGAAACCCGCAGGCGACAAAATCAAATCAGTATGGGGCGAAAGCCTTGACGCAAACAACGTGTTGCCGGAATATCCGCGTCCGATTCTGGAACGCGCAGAATGGAAAAATCTTAACGGTTTGTGGGATTTGACAATAAAACCGGTAAATGAAGGCGCACCGGAAGGATATAATAAAAAAATTCTTGTGCCTTTCCCTCTCGAATCGAGCCTTTCGGGACTCGCAGAGCGGATAGACGAAAAACACGCAATGTGGTACAGGCGCACGTTTACAATACCTTCGTCCTGGAAATCAAAAAACATAATATTACATTTCGGTGCGGCAGACTGGAAAACTGAAGTATTCGTTAATGACATCAGGATTGGCTCGCACACGGGGGGGTACACCCCATTCCGGTTCGATATCACTCCCTTCCTCACAAAAGATAAACAAACACTTACCGTAAAGGTCTGGGACCCGACAGACAAATACTTTCAGCCACGGGGCAAACAGGTCAGCGAACCTGCTCCTATCGTCTATACGCCGGTTTCGGGAATATGGCAAACCGTCTGGATTGAACCCGTCAGCCGGCAGCATATCGTTGACCTTAAAACACTGCCGGATGTAGATAAAAGCACGGTTGCAATAACAGTAAACACCAAAAATACCTCGCCGAAGGACTATGCAGAAATAAAAATCTTTGACGGAAGCAAGACTGTTTCAACAACCAGATCAATTATTTCAGAAAAAATTACAATTCAAGTTGCAGACGCAAAGCTCTGGACGCCCGATTCTCCATTTCTTTATGATATGGAAATTAAACTGTTCTGCAACGGCAAAGAAACAGACAGGATAAAAAGTTATTTTGCAATGCGCAAGATATCAGTCAGGCGCGATAAAGACGGCATAATGCGAATTCAGTTAAACAACAAAAATCTGATACATTCCGGACTGCTCGACCAGGGATACTGGCCAGACGGACTTTACACTGCGCCGTCCGACGACGCCCTGAAATTCGATATCGTCAAAGCTAAGGAGTGGGGATACAACATGCTGCGCAAACACATCAAGACGGAGCCTGCACGATGGTACACGTGGTGCGACAGACTCGGAATGTTAGTCTGGCAGGACATGCCGAGCGGAGACAACAACTGGCGTGAGCCCGATACAGAGCGCAGTCCGTTTGTCGACAGCAGTCTGGAAAGCAAACCAAACCCTGCTCACGATAACTTCTTCAAGGAATGGAAAGAAATCATAGACTGTCTGTACAATTACCCGTCGATCGTGATCTGGATTCCATTCAACGAAGGCTGGGGGCAGTTCCGGACAAATGAAGTTGCAGAATTTACAAGAAAATGCGACCCGTCGCGACTGCTTAACGTCGCATCCGGATGGCATCACAGCCACGAAGGAGACATCATCGACGACCACAACTATCCCGAACCAAAACTCATGCATTTCGACGCCAATCGACCCGCCGTAATCGGCGAATATGGAGGTATCTCCGTCGTAGACGAAGAACACCTCTGGAATAAAGACAACAATTTCGGCTATATCGAATTTAAAACCCCAAAAGAAGCTACGGACAAATATATCGAATACTCCGAAATGATAAAAAACCTGATTAAAAAAGGGGTTTCAGGAACCGTTTACACCCAGATTACAGATGTGGAAGACGAAGCAAGCGGAATTATGACCTACGACAGAAAATCCGTTAAACTTGATGAAGAACGGCTCCATAAAATTAACAGCGAAATCTGCAGAATGTTAGAATAACAGTCAATAACCATTAACAATTTATCAAAATGAAACAGTACGGACTTATCGGAAACCCATTAAAACACTCTTTTTCCAGGAAATACTTCAATGATAAATTCGATGCAGAGAAAATCGACGCAGAATATATCAATTTTGAAATTCCGACAGTAAAAGACGCAGAATCAATCATCAAAAACCGCCCCTTACTCGCAGGGCTGAACGTTACGATACCCTACAAAGAAAAAATCATCCCGTATCTCGACAAATTAAGCGAAAATGCAAAATTAATTGGCGCAGTGAATGTAATAAAGATTGACAGAACAAAAGGAAAACCCCGTCTGACAGGACATAACACCGACATTATCGGGTTCAAACAATCAATAGAGCAATATCTGAAACCGAATCACCGTCGCGCCCTGGTGCTTGGCAGTGGCGGAGCGGCAAAAGCCATTTACTGGGGACTGAAACAGTTAAACATCACACCCGTTTACGTCTCACGCGAAAAGCGCGACAGAGCGATGCTGACATATAACGACCTGAACGCCGAGATTATGGAAACCCACACGGTGATAGTAAACTGTACGCCCGTCGGAATGTATCCCGACACAGACGAATGTCCGCAAATTCCCTGCCATTACCTGTACAGCGAACATCTGATCTACGATCTGCTCTACAATCCCGACGAAACCATGTTAATGAAACGCGGAAAAGAACACGGCGCCACCGTTGTCAACGGTTTGGAGATGCTGCTGTTGCAGGCATTTGCGAGCTGGAGCATCTGGAATTCATAAATAATATGAAATATGATAAAAATATTTTCAAATCTTTTTGAAATAAAAAAAAAAGCAGTACATTTGCAGCCGTTTCAGACTGAAATACCAGGGATGCAAGTTGCACTGCGACTATTTCAGACTGAAATATCAGGAATCCGAGAAGGAATGCGACTGTTTCAGACTGAAATATCAGGAATCCGAGAAGGAATGCGACTATTTCAGTCTGAAACGGAAGAGATATAAAAATAAAAGGAATTATAAACAACAGAAATTTTAGGAATTATGGAAACAAAACTGAGAAAACCGGAAGTAAGTCATTACACAGTAGCAGATCACTTTGAATTTCACGAAGTATCGTACGAAACATGCGCCAAATACTCGCAGTCATTAATCGCTCAGGCAATGATAGAGGCGTATTACAGGGCGTTTGAGCAGGAATCAATCATCTACAAGTGGATGAAGAAGAGCGAGTACACGGAAGAAAAGGCAAAGGTAGACCAGAAACGTAACAGTGTCTATATAGGCATGAAGGAAATTGTGGTCGGAAACACAAGAAACTTTGATTCCGAAGTCGTCAAAGCCGCAGAGCACATCCTGAGACGTCTCGACAACTACGGCGACGTGCCGCACCTCGGATACGACGCTCAAACCGCTGCCACCGAAAGTATCATCCAGCACCTCAACAGCCCTGCCTATCAGGAAGCTGTCACGCTGCTCAATCTCGAGCCGTGGATTCACGAGCTGACTGTGCTCAACAAGGCTTTCAAGACTCTCGTCTTTGAGACACAGATCGAACACACCGAAAAACCAGGCATCAGCTCGAAAGACGCCCGCAGACAGACCGATCTCGCGCTTCGCGCCATCACCGACAATATTACGTCGCGGATAAATCTGGAAGGACCGGCACAGTTCATTCCTTTCATTAAGAATTTTAACACGATGGTCGACCACTACAACACTGTTGTCCATGAACATTACGGCCGGCTTCATGTCAGGACAGACATCACCCCTGCCGAAATTGCGGACATCCCCCACCAGAAACATACCGGGCGTCCGATACACGTGATCCCCGACCTCACGCTTGTGGTGACGGAAAAAGACGGTACGAAAAAGACGGTATATCCGGAATTCAGCGTAGATTTCACGGTTACCTACGAGCACAATGTTGATCGCGGCACCGCCCACGTCATCATCTCCGGCATCGGCAAATACGTCGGCACGACGGATACAGTGTTTCAAATAGTATAAATTTTTTTTCCATCAGGTTCACAGTTTTTTTTTGCGCCGGCGGCTTAAACAGTTGCCGGCGCTTTTGTTTTTTTATATCAAATCTTTTTCGTACCTTTGCAGCGTGTAGAAATAGTTGTCAATAGAAAGGAGCTCGATGAGATGTCGCGCTCCTTTTTCTTTGTAGCCTCCCCCTGCCCCCTCCAAAGAAATGGAGGGAGGGAAATGTCAGCGTTTTTTCCTGTTTGTAACCGAAAGAGCAATGATGCCGAACAGTCCGTAAAGCGTTGTGAAGAGAAATGACTGGATGATCCATACGCCGAAGGCGAAAGCTCCGGCAAGATTTTTGGCAGCGACAGTGTCAATGGACATGTTTTCCCGAAGAAAGAGGACAAGGGAGGTGATGACGAAAGTTTGCCATACTCCGGCGCCGCCCTGGACGGGGAATGCCATTGCGATGCTGCCCATTGCGAAGGCGAAGAGACCGCAGTTGAATCCCAGATCGCGAATGACGGGGAAGGCGTAGAAACAGATGTAAAAATAGAGAAAATAACATGCCCAGATCAGAACGGTGTGGACGAGGAACAGCATGCGGCTTTCGAGGTGACGGATGGAGAGGATGCCTTCCCAGATTCCTGACAGGAAGTGACGGGTTTTGCCGATTACAGCCGTGTGTCTGAACAGCCGGAAGGCGACAGGCAGCGCGACGGCGGCAAGAATTACCGCGATGTAGAACCGGACGGAGGTCAGGAGTCCATAAATTCCGGAGTATGTTTCCGGGTGCTGCGACAGGAAGGCTTCAAAGTACGGGACGTTGAGGGCAAATGCGGCGGCTACGATGAGAAGTACTGCTACCGGATCGAAGATTCGGTCGGTTATCATCGTGCCGACGAGTTTGGTGAATGGTATTTTTTCGTACCGGCTTATCATTGTGCATCGCCATATTTCGCCGAGACGGGGGAACGCGAGGTTGACTCCGTAACTGCCCAGGACGGCGTATATGAGGTTTGATCTTTTGGGGGTGTGTCCGAGGGGGTGGATGAGTAGTTCCCATCGCAGCGCTCTGATGATTTGTCCTGCCAGTCCGAACGGCAGTGAGAGGGCGATGATCCAGTAGTTGGCGTCTTTCAGGTTTTGGATGACCTGGTTTAAATCCAGTTCTTTGATTACCAGCCACAGGATGATGATTCCGAATAGCAGCGGGAGGAGTGTCTTTGTGAGATTCAACAGGGATGTTTTCAGTTTTTTGTTCATAATGGAAATGGTTGTTCAGTTTGTTACTCTGTATTGTTTTTCCGACATTTTTGTTACGCGGTATGTTTTCAGACTGTGTTTCTGTCCGTGCTGCGGGTTTCCGTAGCCGAGGGTTATGTCGTATACTTCTCCGCACCTCGGGCATACTGCGAACATGTTTGATGTGTCTGGTTCTACCGTGATGCCGGGAGACGGTATTTTTTCATTCGGGCATGAGAGATCGTAGGCATAGAGATTGATGTCTGATCTGTTTTGTCCGTTAGGATAGCCGTTTATGATTAGCAGTCCGCCGTATCCGAGTCTGTCGGTTTCGAGTCGACGGGCTGTTATGGTCTTTATTGTTCCCTGCGAATTGAGTTCTTTGTCCTGGAGGTTTAGGTTCAGTACAAGGTTTACTTCAAACCAGGGGATGGGGGATGTGTATTCGTCTTCGCATGAGAGAGCGAAACCGGCAAGGAGGATCATTATCAGCAGGGTTCTTTTAATTTCCATACTGTTCGTCAATTAGTTTTTTTTCTGCTGCAACTGTTTTGTCGAATCCGAACTGTGCGACTGTTTCGTCTCTCATTGCAGCGATTCTGTCGTTGCAGAGATTTCCGATGCTGCCTTCGTGGGTATGGTTGACTGTTTTGTTTGCTGTGAATTTTCCTTCTTCTATTTCCATCCCGACCTGACGGTATGCGTCTCTAAACGGCACGCCCTGCTTTGTCAGTTGATTGACTTTTTCTGTGCTGAATATTAATGTGTATTTTTCGTCATCAAGTATGTGTTCGTTTACTGTAATGTTTTCGAGCGAGAGGCGGGTCATTTGTATGCAGTCGGAGAGTTCTTCGAATGATGGTAGAAAGATTTCCTTTATTATCTGCAGGTCTCGAAAATATCCTGATGGCAGATTGTTAGAGATCAGCGTGATTTGTTGTGGAATGTTTTGAATACGGTTACATTTTGCCCGTGTGAGTTCAAAGACGTCCGGGTTTTTCTTGTGAGGCATAATGCTTGAACCGGTAGTAAATTCCGAAGGCAGCGAGATAAATCCGAAGTTCTGACTGCTGTACAGACATGCGTCGAAGGCAAGTTTTGCGATTGTTGCCGCGATTCCAGCCAGGGCATATCCGACAGTCCGTTCCATTTTCCCTCGTCCCATCTGAGCGTAAACGACATTATAGTTCATTGAATCAAAGCCCAGCAAATCTGTTGTCATCTGTCTGTTTAGCGGGAATGACGAGCCATATCCGGCTGCTGATCCGAGCGGATTGCGGTTGCAGATCCTGTAAGCGGCAAGCAACAGTTGTAAATCGTCTGTCAGACTTTCGGAATATGCGCCAAACCACAGTCCGAATGATGAAGGCATTGCAATTTGCAGATGAGTATATCCTGGCATCAGTATGTTTTTAAAGCGCTCGCTTTGCTTGAGCAGGGTATCAATCAGTGCTGACACTTCATCTGTTAGAAGGCGAATGGCATTGCGGGTAAAAAGTTTCATGTCGAGAAGTATCTGGTCGTTACGCGAGCGTCCGCTGTGGATTTTTTTGCCGGCGTCGCCCAGTTTGCGTGTAAGCAGGAGTTCGATCTGCGAATGAACATCTTCAACCTCTTCTTCAATGATAAAACTGCCTTCGACAGCAGTCCTGTAAATCTCGCGCAGTTCAACGAGTAATGCTGCAAGTTCTTCTTTTGTCAGCAGTCCGATACTTTCGAGCATTTTGACATGCGCTATTGAGCCGATTATATCTGACTTGACAAGATACATATCCATTTCGCGGTCTTTTCCGACCGTGAACTGTTCTATATCTTTATCGACGTCAATATTTTTTTGCCAGAGTTTCATGTTTGTCAGGCTGACAGCAACAATACATCGGAGTATCTTAGATCAGCGTTTCTGTTTTTTGGTCAGTTTTTTATTCTTTTTAGAAAGAATTTCTCTTGATTCGGTAAGTTTATGAGTTTCCGCATCGGCAATGATCTTTTCGTCTGAGAGTTCAGCTAAATCCTTATAAATCTTTTTATCATCGACTACTTCCTTGTTCCACGTGAGGAAAGATTTTTTCATGTGATTCGCCAGCAGTCTGACGAGGCAGTCTTTATCTTCTCCGTCATCAAGTCTGGTTGCTTTCTGAATCATCTCTTCGAGAATCCTGCCGTAATGTTTATGATGTATCTTTGTTTGCGGATAAGGCAATTTCGGCGGTTTGATGTGTAAATCTTCACGCTTTATGACTTCGTAAGGATAGTCAATATCGAGTGCAAAATCCGACATTATCGCCAGATGATCCCAAAGAATATGCTTGAAATCATTCACATCGCGCAGGTGAGGAAACATATTACCCATAACGTTGATAATCGAATCGGCGCAACGGGTTCTTTCTTCTCTGTCATTAATTGAAACGCAGTAATCAACCATGTTTTGGATATTCCTGCCGTATTCCGGCAATGACAGTATTTTTTCTTGTGTATTGTATTTCATTTGAATTGATTTGAGTGCAAAGTTACAAAAAACTTTTGAATAACTGTTAGAATTTTTAAGTAAGATCACAGTAAAGGCGCAATCGTTTTATAACTGCGCCTTTTCCTGTACTCACACTTAATGTTGAATTTTCAAAACGTTATGTCGATATTTTTTTCTTCAATCAGATTGATGTTTTCTCTCTGTTTGTCGAAGAATGCAGCCTGAATGATTTCGTTTGACTGAGTAATCAGTCTCGAATATTTTTTCAGCGATTCAATTTTTTTCTTGTGCAAAGAGCATATAGAATGATTATTTGTTGTGAGAGGCGCCATATTGTATAGATGGAAAGACGAAAATTCCTTATCGTCGCATTTCATATACAGGCTGTTTGCGTCAATGTTAATGAAAGACAGATAGATATTCACTTCAAGGCTGTTGTTAAGGTATCCTGTTTGAGCCATTTCTTCTACAATATCCATCATTTTGAGCATATCATTTTTCAACGCCTGTAGCTCTTCCTTCATGATGAGTTTACGTTTGTAGAAGTACAAAATCTCGTTTATCAGATTCGTAACGATGTTCGAATCAATAATAACAGTAATGCCTTTCGTACAATATTGCAGCTGTTGATTGATAACTTTCTGAACTTCTTTAAGTTCATAAGGCAAATTTATATCTGCAAATGTGTTTTTCAAAGGAATTTTTGAGTTCTTCTGCATAGATTTGAAATATGCAAATCTGAATAGAGAATCAAAATCAGTGAAGAAGAATGGCAATATACTGTTCATCGCGACAACAACTTCCGTATTGTCTGCATTAGACAAGGACATAAGTCCATGATAATAGTCGCGAATAGTTTTTTCAAATGCAGGATAATCGTCTTCTTGCTGTCCGATATCAACAAGAAAAGACGCTTGCGAGTGATTGCCAAGTGAAATTACTTCATCAACTGAAAAGTTCAAATCTAATACTATCTTCGTGATTTCTTCAAAAGTGAAAGGTATTTCATTGCGAAGACGCCGATATGCAGATTCTTTACTGATGTTTAGTATGTCCATTAAGTATTCCGTCGGCTTGATGTTTTTTGGAAGACTGGACAAAATTTTTGCTGTTAATGCGTTACCTTTGTTCTTATACATAATTTTTATTTGTTTATTTGTTTATGATTATAACAAAAAAATACTTATAATGTTTAAAAAAACTATAAATACAGTTCTTTTTCTGGTTTCTTCGTAAAACCTGCAAGTATTAATGACGTTATTTGTGCCATATAATTTCCACAACAGCAGGTACTATTGAAAGCAATATAATAACAACCATCAGCATGCTCAAATTTGTCTTGACAAACTCAAGTTCCCCAAAAAAGAAACCGAGATATGTAAACAAAGAAACCCAAGCAATACCTCCTGTTATATTAAAACTGAAAAAACGCTTATAATTCATATTACCCATTCCTCCGATAAAAGGAGCAAAAGTCCTTATTATCGGCACAAAACGAGCAATTATAATAGTTTTTCCTCCATGTTTTTTATAAAATTGATGTGTCTTTTCCAAATAAGCCTGTTTAAAAATTTTTGAATTCGGATTTCTAAACAATCTTTCTCCAAAATATTTTCCTATAAAGTAATTACAAGCATCACCTAAAACAGCTGCTATAATAAGCAACAGAACCAGCAAATGGACATTCAGATGCTCACTTCCTATTGCTGCCAAAGCGCCAGAAGCAAAAAGCAAAGAATCACCAGGTAGAAAGGGTGTAACAACAAGTCCCGTTTCACAGAATATTATGAAAAACAATATAATATAAAACCAGTTTCCATAATCGCGTAACAACTCCGTAAGGTGAACGTCAATATGAATAATAAAGTCGATAAAATAATTTATTATATCCATTAGCCTTGTATCCCTAATTTTCAAACAACAAAGGTAAATATAAAAAATCAAATAATGACCATATTTTATAGATATTTTCGACAAAATCATAAAATTATTACCGATTTGTATGATTAATTTTGAGTTGCTATTTATATTTATGCAGATTATTAAAAGTGTATGCCCAAGTAAAAACGATTAGATATTTCGTACCAAATCATGCGCATTTCCGGTTGTGAAAATATATTTCACCAGAATACCATCGTTTCAAAAAACTAAAATCCTTGTATCGCTACGCCCCACATCAACCAAAACAATGGCTGCGGGATATTACCCAAGTCGTAATACGCAACATCGAAAAGATTGTTTGCCAAGAGATAAACGTCAAACCTGTCGAATTTCCAATTTAGTTTCGCATCGAGCAGCGAAAACGGCTTGTATTCATCTTCATAAGCAGGTTTGAGAGCTTCATAACGTGTGTAACTGCCTACACGGTCCTGCCATCGAAACTGCCAGTTGGCTGAAAGTCCCTTGTAAATTGGGTGCGACAGTCCAATAATCGCCTTGTGGCGCAGATAGTCAAGGACATAATTTGAAATCCAGTCGCCTGCGTCTTTGTCCTGATTCATAAAAGCATAGCCGATATTGAAGCGTGTTGCGCCAAAGAAAGGCACTATCTTTCCAAGTCGTAGAGACGCATTTGCTTCAATGCCGCGTTTGTCGAGATCTGTAAGGTTGCACGACTGCCATTTGTCGTCGGGTTTTTGTTTAACCCAATCTATCAGTCGTGTTCCTTTCATATAATATACTGTAAATGACATATTTATAAACTCATTTTCATACTTTGCACCCAAATCTAAAGATTCGGAACGTTCGGGACGGACATCGGAATTGCCTTCGTGTGTGGCGCCGGTATAATACAAATCCGTAAAAGTAGGCATACGGACGGCGCGGTTCCATGAGGCGAAGATCTTGACGTTTCCTATTGGGCGAAAAGCAGTATTGATACTTGGAAACAGACAATTATCTCTGCGGAAAGCGGTGTTATGATTAATGAGCAGTCCTGTGCTGACGGTAAATAGGTCGCTGATGTAGGAATGTTCGATGAAAGCGCTGATATTAGTGCGATTAGCGGTAAATTTATATTGACCGCCATCGAAAATAGAGTCTATACCGAGATTACTGCTCACGATGCCTTCGTTGCGGATTTCGCCGCCGAAACCGGTAATTCCCGCAGCCCACCGGTATTGTGAGTTGAGGTTAAGCCCTAAAACGTCGGTTCGGTGGTAGTTTGGCGAAGTATACCACGCGGGGATGTCGGCAGTTCCGGGGCGGAAGAGATGAAAGATGTCGTAATGGCGATTCCAATAGAGTTGTGGCGAAAATTTTAATTTGCCAGCGGTTTCACCCCGTATTGCACCGAAAAACGAGCGGGTGTCGTCGTATTGATTAGGATAAGAGGCTGAATAAAAGGTGTTTGCTCCATATTTTTTGTCGTTGATACCGAATTGAAAATCCAAGCGTGCATCGTCCAAGCGAAAATTGTTTTGCAACAAGGCATTGATAATTTCATAGTCGCTGTTTGCGATATAGCCGTCTGAAGATGAATAAGATGCGGATAAACTATGCGATGAAGATGGAGTGAAAGAAAATGCAGTGCGTGCGTTTACGTTGAAAAGGTTTTGCATTCCTCCTTCAAGCGCTACTGTTGCATCTGTTTGTGCGTCTTTTTTCGTAACGATGTTGATGCCTCCCGAAAGTGCGCCTGCGCCGTAGAGTAGCGAAGTTGGTCCTTCAATTATTTCAATGCGCTTGATGTCGGAAAGGTTAACGGGGATATCAAGGGTATAGTGTCCTGTTTGGGGATTTGTAAGGTTAGCTCCGTTGAGCAGAACTGCGGTTTGTTCAAAAGTACCGCCACGTACAGAAATACCTGCAAGTACGCCATTTGCGCCGCGTTGTCGGATGTCGATTCCGGCTGAGTTTTTCAGCAAGTCTTGAACCGACTGCACTGGTTGTCGCTCAATGTCGTCGCGGGTGATGACGGAAACGATTTTTGCCATTTGACCGAAAGTGAGTTCGGCTTTTGAGGAAGTAATAAGCACCTCGTCGAGCGTCCGTTCGGGTAACGAATCGTGGACAGAAATTACATTGGTTTGCGCAGAAGATTCTGTAACGGCTGCGAAAGTGAGAATAGCACCTGTAACAACACCGATTGTAACTTGGCGGTGCAGGCTGTTGAATACCGCAAACCGCTTGCGGATAAATCGTCGGAAACGGTATGCTTGCTTTGATTGGAATTGTTTTTTCGTCATTTTAAAAAGATTAAATTGTTAATAAAAATAACTCCGCTTTTGAGAATTGGGTGGCAAAGGTAAGAAAAAGAATGTAAAAATATACTTTTCCAAAAAATTGACTTATCTTTGTTGTCTGAAAAAAGATATAATGATTTTATGAATTTGCGAGCATTAGTCAGAAAAAATATATTTAATCTTGAGCCTTATTCCTGCGCAAGGGATGAGTTTCAAGGCGAAGCGTCTGTCTATCTTGATGCTAATGAAAGTCCGTACAATAGTCCGTACAATCGCTATCCTGATCCGCTGCAACGCTCTTTGAAAGAGAAAATTGCGAAAATAAAAGGAGTTCGTGCTGAGCAAATTTTGATTGGCAACGGCTCTGACGAATCTATTGATTTAACGTTCCGCGTCTTTTGCGAGCCGTCGGTAGATAATGTTGTCGCTATGGAACCTACTTATGGAATGTATAAAGTTTGCGCTGACATCAACAATGTGGAATATCGTAAAGTAGCTTTGGAAGATGGTTTTAAACTTCGTTCCACAAAAGTTTTAGACGCAGTTGATGAATACACGAAAGTAATTTTCCTGTGTTCCCCTAATAATCCGACAGGAAATCTGATGGATAAAGCTGAAATCTTAAAAATTCTCACAGATTTTGGCGGTATTATAGCTATCGACGAGGCATACATTGATTTCGCTGGATGTAGTGGATGGTTGCCGAAATTGGATAAATATCCGAATCTCGTAATTTATCAAACATTTTCAAAAGCGTGGGGACTTTCTTCAATGCGTTGTGGACTTGCTTTTGCGAGAGAAGAAATAATTGTTCTTTTCAACAAGGTAAAATATCCTTACAATATTAGTTCGCTCACACAAAATGCTGTATCTGAACAATTAAGTAAAGGTGATGAACAGAAAAACTGCTGGGTTGAACAAATACTTGCAGAACGCCGACCTCTTATCGACATGCTACGTCAAATGAAAATCGTAAAAGAAATTTATCATTCCGATGCTAATTTTATTTTAATTAAAGTTGTGGATGCCAATAAGATATATGAATATTTAACTCAAAAAGGCATCATTGTCCGTAATCGCAGTCGAGTAAGTCTTTGCGACGATTGCCTGCGTATCACAGTCGGCACACCAGACGAAAATCACGCGCTTGTGGAAGCCCTCAAAACGTATTTATAAAGATGAAACGAGCATTGTTTATAGACAGAGACGGCACACTAATTGTAGAGCCACCCGAAACTTTTCAGGTGGACAATCTTGAGCAGTTGGAATTTATGCCTGCTGTAATCCGAAACCTGTATTTTATTCGTAAAAATACTGATTTTGAACTTATTATGGTTTCCAATCAAGATGGACTTGGAACAAAGGTTTATCCGCAAAAAAATTTTGATTCGGTGCAGCAAAAAATGCTCAAAACGTTAAAAAATGAAGATATTGAGTTCGATAATATCTTGATAGATGCAAGTTTGCCTGAAGAAAACAGTCCAAATCGTAAGCCGCATACAGGAATGCTAAACAAATATCTGTCAGGCGATTATGACTTGCAAAAATCTTTTGTAATCGGTGATAGACTCATTGACGTTGAACTCGCGAAAAATCTTGATTGTCGCGCAATCTTAATTAATGATGAGGCAATTCTTAACAAAAATCCTGAACTGAAATCAAACCTTGCTCTTGCAACAACCGATTGGAACAGCATTGCAGAGTTTATTTTTGCAGGAGAGCGTCGCGCAACAGTGAAACGAATAACGAAAGAAACCGATATTTTCATAGAAATAAATCTTAATGGCAACGGCAAAACAGATATTTCGACAGGGCTAAACTTTTTCGACCATCTACTCGAACAAATCGGACGACACGCCTCTATCGATTTGACAATAAACGTGAAAGGCGACTTAAATGTCGATGAACATCATACGATAGAGGATACCGCCATTGCGCTTGGGGAGGCTTTATACAAGGCTTTGGGAGATAAGCGCGGCATTGAACGTTACGGTTTCTGTCTGCCTATGGACGATTGTCTTTGTGCTGTGGCGCTTGATTTTGGCGGACGCTCGTGGCTCGTGTGGAATGTAGAATTTCGTCGCGAGCGGATTGGCGATGTTCCAGTAGAGATGTTCATGCATTTCTTCAAATCGTTTAGCGACGCAGCAAAGATGAATCTGAATATCAAAGCGGAAGGCGATAATGAGCATCACAAAGCGGAAGGAATTTTCAAGTCACTTGCAAAAGCAATTAAAATGGCAATTCGTCGCGATATATTAAAATATGAGTTACCATCAACAAAAGGAATTTTATGTTAAGTAAATATAAATCTTTTAATCTACGAACATTGGCGGTGTTATTCGGAATCATTTTCCTTGTCGCAGCCTGCGACAGTATTTTTCTGAATGTAGATGGCAAAAACGCTGATTTACAGGGCAAATGGAAGATGGAAGGTACTGATACAATATATTTTAATTTTCAGAACAATCTGTTTGAATATCAAGAATATCTAAATAACGAAAATTCAGGTGTTTACGGCTATTATCAGTTACTTGGCGATACTGCCATAAACATAGAGATTTTGCGAGAAAAAGATAAAAACGGAAATATTAAGTTTAATTTTTCGCTTGATTATTTAAGTTGGGACACTGTTCCGTATATCAAAACTTCATTAGAAGATAGTTTGAAATATAAGAAACTTGTCAAATTATTCAGATTGAAAGAATTAACGATAAAACGGTTAGTTCTTTCGGCAGAAGGGGACAGTTTTACGTTAAAAAAATTTTAGAATAAACAATTATATAACAATACATTAACTTTATTTATTAAAATTTATGAAAACAAAAATTATTTTGATCAGTGCAACATTGAGCGCACTTGTAGTTTTCGACAGTTGTAAATCGAAGGAAAGCGCTTACAAAGCGGCTTACGAGGCAGCAAAACAGAAAGAAGTTGAAACAGTTGATGAAGTTGTGCCTGTAGAAAAACCGCAATCTTTTTCTATGGACAGGATTCAAAAAGAGAAAGTTACTGTACTTGAGGGTGCAATCAAACAGTACAACGTAGTCATCGGCAGTTTTAGCATCAAAACTAATGCAGTAAAAGAAAAAGAACGTAGAGAAAAAGATGGTTACATGGTTTCACTGGCGCAAAATTCAAATGGAATGTACCGCGTAATCATCGCTTCTTTCGACGACAAGGCGAGTGCGGCAGCCGAGCGTGACCGTATTAAGGATAAATATTATCCTGAATACAAAGATGCGTGGATTTTGGACAATAATTAAAAAAACAGCATTTTTACTGATGACGTTAAACAAATTTTAGCGTCATCAGTATGGTTATGTTTGTGCATTATGAAATATTTTATCGTAGCGGGCGAGGCATCGGGTGACTTACATGCATCGGGCTTGATGAAATCGCTGAAAGCGATTGACAAAGAAGCAGATTTTCGTTTCTTCGGCGGCGAATTGATGCAGGCTGTCGGCGGAAAACTCGTAAAGCATTATCGTGAACTTGCGTATATGGGATTTATCCCTGTCCTGCTGCATTTGCACACTATTCTTCGGAATATGGTGTTCTGCAAAAGTGAAATAGCCGCATATTCGCCGGACTGTGTCATTTTAGTTGATTATCCCGGTTTTAATCTGCAAATTGCACGCTATATACGCAAACACCTAAATATTCCTGCTGTTTATTATATTTCTCCAACTGTCTGGGCTTGGAAAAAAGGAAGAATTAAAGCGATCAACAAATATATCGATAAAATGTTGTGTATCTTACCTTTCGAGCCTGATTTTTACAAAAAAAACGGATATGATAAAGCCGAATATGTAGGCAATCCTACTGTTGATACTATTAAGGAACGAGAGTTTGCAGCCGAAAGTTTTGATAAATTTACTAAAGCCTTTTCTCTTTCCGACAAACCTGTAATTGCACTTTTGGCTGGCAGTCGCCGTCAGGAAATAAAAGACAACCTTCCTGCAATGTTGCGTGCAGCCTCAACGTTTAATGACTATCAGTTAGTTATTGCAGGTGCGCCTTCAATAGATGTGGAATTTTATGCACAATTTATTCATGGGTACAATGTGCAAATCATTTACAACAACACTTATCGACTGTTGCAACAAGCGCAGGCAGCATTGGTTACGTCAGGCACTGCCACACTCGAAACGGCATTGCTAAGAGTTCCACAGGCGGTTTGTTACAAAACTCCGCTGAAACATATTGCAGCATTTATTTGGAAACATTTTTTCAAAGTAAAATTTATCTCGCTGGTTAATCTGATTACAGAGCGCGAAATTGTTTGTGAATTGTTTAATGAACGTTTCTCAGTAGAAAATATCCGTACAGAACTTAATCGTCTGTTGAATGATGAAGAATACAAAAAATTCATTCAATCCGGCTATGATAAAATAGCTACAAAACTCAACACACCCTGTGTATCTGACAGGGCAGCAAAATTGATAATTGATGTAAGTTTACATTACAAGCGATTATACGCAATCTTCAAAGAACAACCATAATTATTTCCATAAAGACTGCCGTTATCTGTTGCCGCCTGAATGCCGACAATCCAGCCTTTCCACACTTCAGACGAGTAGTTACATTCTACAAGAACAGAAACATTGTCCTGCCGTTCAAAAAATGGTACTGCCATTCGTCCCCAACCGTACATTCCAGTCAGCAAAACACGATAAGTCATTTCTTCTGAAAATTTTCCTTTAAATCCTAAATGCAAAGATTTAACGCGGGTATTCTTAAACTTTAATTCACCGTTTTGATTATATTCAGGAGAAGTAAGTAACGGATTGCCGATTCCTCTGCCAAAATAAGACCAACCGTTATATGAATAGTTGTTGTAATAATCATCTGCACCGCCACCGCGATATTTGTCCCTTTTATCATAATCTATAAAATGTAATGGTCCGCTTTGGTGTGTTGTATTCAGATATTCTACAATAACTTTTTCTATATACTTAAATTTAGAAAAGTGCACTTCACCACCCCAAATTCCATCTCGCCAGTTGGCATATTCCAAACCTGAATTGTCGTCGAATAAATGCTGTTTATAAATCGCCGCTTCAAATTTTTCTTTTTTCCAGTCTAAACGTGCGTTGATTGTTCCAAGATGATTTCCAAGCACATTTATCCTGTCGCCTATTCCTGCTTTGGAATTTCCGCTACTACACATTAATATACGCAAAAAATCGTCAAAACCAACAGGATGTTTATTTACATCTGTATTGCCGTAGTAAACTCCGCCCCACTGTGCTGAGTGTACCAAGCCTGCTGTAAAAGCAAATGGCGCTTCTGCAACAGGTTTTGCCAATTTGATAAATAATGATTTGTGATGATATAAAACACCTGTCGTATAGTTCGCGGTTGAATTTTTAGTACGAATTATATAATCATCTTCCATAGATTTTCCAACAGCAAAATCGCCCTTGAAATTTAAATATTTTTTTGTATAAGGTAATGTTATGTATTCAGGAATACTAATTAAAACTTCAGGAATCGGGCGGGCGTTAGACGAAAAACACATATCACCGACACTTAATTCCCGGTCAAGAAATGAATTGTAATAATTTTTGGTACCGACAATAATCTTTATGTTTTTATACGAAGCGCCTGCAAAAAGCTGATTTGCCCAAACTTTTGAGGTATGACGAGCGGCAGTCAGCAAATCAACGCCTGCCTCAACTTGTAATTTTTCATAAAAAGAATGAGTATAAAGCGCATTTCCACGCAGATAGGCATTATTTGGTTTTAACGGTACAACACCGAATGTGTTGCTTGTAATCCAAAACGGAGTGTAATCGCCTGCTGCTATTGATGCAAAAGTTTCAGCCCTGTACAGAATTGTATCTTGCGCAGGCAGGATACGGGGAAAACAAAGCAAAAGAAATATAAAAACTCTTCTCATACTAAATCATTGATCGTAATTATATATCTTAAATGAAGTTACTATTGCTGTAAAGAAAATAATCAGCTGTTTTTTCATAATTATTAGATACATAATTGTATTATCCAGTAAACTCCTGCAGCAAGCAGTGCGCTGACAGGGATAGTGAGAATCCATGCCCAAAGCATATCTATTGTTATGCCCCAACGGACAGCAGACAGACGTTTTACTGAACCGACGCCCATGATTGATCCTGTTATGACGTGAGAAGTGCTGACCGGAATGCCAAAATGTTCTGTTAGCGTAAGGGTAAGCGAGCCTGCTGTTTGGGCGCAGAACCCTTCTACCTGCTGTATTTTAGTGATTTTATTTCCCATCGTTTTGATTATCTTCCATCCGCCGGACATTGTTCCAAGGGCAATGGCTGTGAAACAGGCAAACGGTACCCAATCGTGAACATCGTTTATTTCCGACAGTTGAAGCCAGTGTGGTATTGACGCCGGGTCAATACTTTTGTTGAATGCTATCAGAGCTACGCAAATTATTCCCATCACTTTGGGTGAATCGTTAAGTCCGTGCTGCAAACTTAACCACGCGGAGGATACAAGCTGCAATCGTCGAAACCATTTTTCTATCTTCGCCGGCTTGCTTTTTTTGACTATGTGCAATGTTATCGAAGTGATGATAATGCTTGCTATAAAGCCGATCAGTGGCGCTAAAAAGATAAAGAGTATGATTTTGCCGATAACTGACGAATGTATTGCGGAAAAACCGCCCAGAGCAATTGCTGCTCCGGCAAAACCACCGATAAGCGTGTGTGAAGATGATGAGGGAATACCCCGCCACCAGGTGAACAGATTCCAGATAATTGCGGCGATGATTCCTGCCAGAACTACGTGTAACAGGTCTGTCCCGGTGAAGGAGTCTTTATCTACCGCTTTTGCAATAGTGTCTGCAATCTTGAATCCGTGTGTTACGTATTTCGCATAAAAGAACGCGAGGAAATTAAAAAAAGCAGCCCAGAGGACTGCTTGTAACGGTGTTAATACTTTTGTAACTACGACGGTAGAAATTGAATTTGCAGCATCATGAAAACCATTTACAAAATCAAATGCAAGCGCAAGAAATATTATTATAAATAACAGAGTCATTGTCAACAGTAAATTAGGAGTATTTTACAAGTATTTTCTTGAGACATTTACCTACGTTGTTTATACGGTTTGCTGATTTTTCCAACTCCTGAATGATCTCTTTCAACTTGATGAGTTCTTCTGCTTTTATATCGCTGCGGAAAAGTTCTGTCGTACCGCGTTCATAAATCACGTCGGCTTCCTCTTCCAGACGTTTTATTTCGTTGGTATGATGACGGATGTCGGTGTCATTCTTTTTTATATTGGACAACTCTGTGACTGCAGACTCGATTTCAGCAGCGCCTTTCTTGAGGATTTCGGCAAGCTCGCGAGTAGATGCCGGCAATGTTTCCGGCTGAAAAAGCACGACTTTGTGGGCAGCGCGATTCATGGCGTCAACGGCGTCGTCCATGACATCTGTCAGCTCGCTGATGTCTTCCCTGTCAAAAGGAGTGATGAACGTGTTGTTGAGCTCGTTGAAAATATTGCCCGTAGTTTTGTCTCCCTTAGATTCTTCGGCTTTTATCTCCCTGTACAGGTCTGCTATCCTGTTTTTATCGGAGGAACTGAAAAGATCGGACATTAGAGAGCCGGTGTGTGCGCAGATCGACGCTGTTTCCTCAAGAAGAGGGAAAAACTTTGATTCTTTAGGCGCAAAGATACTTAGTATTGAATTGAATTTCATATATAAACTGTTAGTTTCACGGGGGGCAAAGGTATATATTTTTTTTATATTACAAATATTTTTTTATAAAACCGGAGAATATATAATTAAAAAAACTGTATCTTTGTATTCTAATTTTTAAAAATGGAGTCTGAAGGCAAAATAATTATTAAGGGAGCCAGAGTTAATAATCTGAAAAATATTGACCTGGAGATTCCTCGCGGGAAACTGGTTGTGATTACCGGACTGTCGGGGTCGGGGAAATCATCGCTCGCGTTCGATACTCTGTATGCCGAAGGACAGCGCAGATATGTTGAAAGCTTATCTTCATACGCCAGACAGTTCCTCGGACGGATGAGCAAGCCTGAAACTGATTCCATTAAAGGTATTCCGCCCGCGATAGCGATAGAGCAAAAGGTGAATATAAGAAACACACGGTCGACGGTTGGTACTTCTACAGAAATATATGACTATATCAGGATGCTGTTCGCACGCATCGGAAAGACAATATCTCCCGTATCGGGAAAAGAGGTACACAAAGACAGCGTGAGCGACGTAGCGGATGCTGTACTCGAATACCCGGAAGGTACAAGAATCGCTTTGCTGACAAAGATTCCCGAAAGAGACGGCAGGTCTCTAAAGGAACAGCTCGAGGTATTAATCAAAGAAGGTTTTACAAGAATCGAAACCGATGGAGAAATTATCCTGATAAGCGAGTTCCTGAAAAAAAGCGCAGAAGACAGAAACAGACCCGGCAGAGAAATACTCCTGCTGGTGGACAGACTCGCCGTATCTTCAGAACATGAAACCACAGCCCGCATTTCCGACTCCGTAGAAACCGCGTTCTTCGAGGGAAACGGATATGCTGTACTCAAGATTTATACGGAAACAGACACAGTGATCAGAGAGTTCTCCAGAAAATTCGAAGCTGACGGCATGGAGTTCGAAGAGCCTTCCGACGTTATGTTTAACTTCAACTCGCCGGGCGGAGCGTGCCCGGTATGCGGCGGATCAGGGCGCTATACGGGGATAGATGAAAACCTGGTGGTGCCGAATCAGTCCCTGTCTCTGTTCGAAGACGCCGTAACGTGCTGGAAAGGAGACCTGGCGGGCGAATGGAAACAGGAATTCATCAGGAAGTCCGAGAAACACAGATTTCCAATACACAGACCTTATTATAAACTGACCGAAGCAGAAAAAGACCTCCTCTGGAACGGGAAAAACAGTCTCAAGGGAATTAATGACTTCTTTATCATGGTTGAAGCAAACGTCCACAAGATACAGTACAGAGTTATACAGGCGAGATACAGAGGCAAAACATTGTGTCCGGCATGCAGCGGAACGAGGCTTAAACCGGGAGCGAATTATGTGAAAGTCGCGGGAAGGACGATACCCGAGATAGTCAATACGCCACTGTCCGAACTGCAGAAAATATTCTATTTTGAGAACAGAGGAGAAAACAACCCGTGCCCGTATCTAAATGACAGTGATTATATAACTGCCAGAAGATTGCTGACTGAAATCAACAGCAGGCTGAAACTCGTTACAGACGTCGGGCTGGGATACCTGACGCTGAACAGACAGTCCTCAACGCTGTCGGGAGGAGAGAGCCAGAGGATTAATCTCGCGACGTCAATCGGAAGCAGTCTCACAGGATCGCTGTACATACTCGACGAGCCGAGCATTGGTCTCCATGCACGCGATACAAAACGCATGATAAAGGTGTTAAGGCAGCTGCAGGAGATGGGGAACACCGTGATAGTGGTGGAACATGACGAAGAAATCATAAGATCGGCCGACCTGCTGATAGATATAGGACCGGGCGCAGGACAGAAAGGCGGAAAGGTGGTATACTATGGAAGCGTGCCGAAAAAAGGAGACCGACCGGCCGTACAGGCCGGCATAGCGCATACAATAGACTACCTGTCGGGCGCAGAACAGATTCCGGTACCTGCAAAACGGCGCAGGTGGAATAATTACATAGAAATCCGGGGCGCGAGAGAAAACAACCTGAAAGAGATAAACGTGAGATTCCCTCTCAACGTCATCACGGCGGT
>JAIRYM010000101.1 GCA_031267615.1 Dysgonamonadaceae bacterium | reverse complement strand
ACGAATATGACTGCCGCTACCATTCTCGGCGGCGCTATTGGAGATGGCGCTTTCTACGGATGTACCGGACTGATTTCCGTAAACTTCGGAGAAAAAGTAACAAGCGTCGGCAATAGTATTACTTTCTACGGATGTACGGCCTTAACTCATTTTGACGTGTCTACGGAAAACGCAACTTATTCTTCTTTAGACGGAGTGCTGTACAACAAAGACCGCACGGAACTGTTGCTTTACCCTCTCGGCAAGACGGATAACTCATTCACCATTCCCGAAACGGTAACTACGCTTGCCGAAGCCGCTCTTATGGGAAGCAGTCTGAGGTCGATTACACTCCCTGAAAGCCTGAAAACGATTGGCGAACATGCGTTTGACAACTGTCCCAATCTGAATACCCTGGCGATTCCACGGAATGTAACGAGTATAGGCACGTCGGCATTTAATAATTGTACCGGATTGACCGCCTTTGAAGTAGCCCCGGAGAATACCGTTTATGTATCGGCCGATGGTATCCTTTATAATCGCGATAAAACGACCATTGTTCGCTATCCGCCCAATAAGTCAACCGTTTCGTTCACGCTTCCCGCTTCCGTTGTCGAAATTTCCCGGTACGCTTTCAGTGATTGCCAGCATTTATCGTCGCTTTCCACGCCGGGCGTTATCATTGTCGGCATCGGCGCTTTCGGATGGAGCGGCATAAAGTCGATAACACTGGCAAAGAGTGTGAGTTTCATCAATATTTATGCTTTCAGCAGTTGCACGGAGTTAACAGACCTTACTGTTTTCTGGAACGCCCCGTCGGAAGTGATCATTCCGATTACCGATTCTCAGTATGATGATATCTTTTACGGCATTGACAAAAGCGCGGTCAATTTGCATGTTCCGCCCGGTACAAAAGCCGCTTATATAGCCCACGATATTTGGAAGGATTTCAACATCATGGACGACGCTACCGGTATTGACGGCGTTGCCCGGTCGGTTGTCGCAGTCCGTTTCGATCCGGCAACGGGAAATCTCCGCATTGAAGGACTTACCGCTCCGGCATCGGTAATCATCACCGACCTCAACGGACGAACGGTATTTCAACAAACCATCTCAGGCAACGAACCGATAGCCGCCGGTTATTTGCCGCAAGGCGTCTACTTAGTTAATGTGAACGGACAAACGGTGAAAACCATCAAGAACTGAAAACTGAGAACTAAGAGTTGCGCGTGATTTAATATGAATCACGCGCTTGTTTTACTTTTCTATTCAAACACAGAACGATACTGATTAAGTTTTTTTGCGGGAACAGCAAAGAGATTCCTCGTAACGCCTGCATATACAGAGTTCGAAAAAACTTGCGATTCAAGGCTGTTGATTTTTGTCTGATAAAACGAATGAATATATCCGAACCTGAAAGTGGTTTCTTTTATCGGAATTTCGACTGTTACAGTATTTTTGAAAAACAGATAATTGTGGAACGACGACAGGTGCATCAGGCGTTCACTGTCGCCCAGTCCGATTTCGTAATATGACTGTCCGTATTCTGTTGCATAAAGATAACCGACAAAAGGGGAACTTGTCTGATATAAAAATCTTAAAGGCAGAGATTTGATATTTACTGTGTAACTTGCTATTGCAGAAAAATTGAGGTTAAGATGAAATTTGCCCGTAGCAGGATTGTTTCCGTTGCGGCTGTTGAGAATGAATCCGAGCAGACAGTCGGCCTGTGTTCCTGCAAAAAGCCGTAACCGGTCGGCGATCTTAAATTTGTAAAACAGCCCGTAATCATACTGAAACGTGCCTGCAATGCAAGTTGCCGTTCCCGCAGGATTTTTGGCCTGCATGTATGCAATATCGAAAAGATTCTGTGAAACAATGTTTTCACCTATATTTGTGTTTCTCATCTGTTCAAAAACAAGTCCTGATTTGATACCCGAATATTTCAGCGGCGAAAGATAGGAATCATATACATTCGCGACGCCAAGTCCGGCTATAGTAGACCTGTATGTTAGATTTACACTTTCCTGTGCTGAAACATAAAAGCCAGAAACGATGAAAATCAACAGAATACATTTTTTCATCTGAATGGAGGTTTAACAACTGTAGCTTCAATATCTTTGCCGCGGATCCTGATATGGATGGCAGTGCCCAAAGCGGTGTATTCCATTTTGAGATAACCAAGTCCGATTGCTTTTTTTGTTGCGGGTGAAATGCTGCCGGAAGTAACGTTTCCAATGATTTCACCTTCGCTGTTTACTATTTCGTATCCGTGTCGTGCAATACCTTTACCAATCATTTCAAAACCTGCAAGTTTACGGACGGCTCCACTTGCTTTTTGTGTTTCCAGCAGACGGCGGGCGATAAAATCGTTGCCGTCAGTGAATTTGGTAATCCAGCCAAGTCCAGCTTCCAGCGGAGAAGTTGTATCATCTAATTCATTACCATATAACGGAAAGCCAGCCTGAAGGCGTAAAGTATCGCGAGCGCCAAGTCCGATTGGTTTAATACCAAATTCAGCGCCTGCGTCAAATATGTCATTCCATATTTTCAGTGCGCTATCGGGATGAAAATAGAGTTCAAAACCACCGCAACCTGTATATCCTGTGTTTGAAATAATTACGTTATCGACTCCTGCCATATTGCCTGTTACAAATGAATAATAGGGAACAGACGATAAATCGACAGCAGTAAGTTTCTGTAAAGTTTTTTGCGCCAGCGGACCCTGAATGGCAAGTTGCGCCATTCTGTCCGACGCATTTTCGAGTTTTGCACCAACAGTATTGTTTGCCACACAGTGCGCCCAGTCTTTTTCAATATTTGAGGCATTAACGACAAGCATATATTTTCCCTGCTCGTAATGATAAACGAGTAAATCGTCAACTATACCGCCGTTTTCGTTCGTGAAGCAGGTGTACTGTGCTTTTCCAACAGGTAGCGACGATATATCGTTCGTCGTCAGTCGTTGAACTAATGCTTTTGCATTTTCGCCTTTAATCCAAAATTCACCCATGTGTGAAACATCGAACACTCCGACACTGCCGGCGACAGTATTGTGTTCGTCAATAATGCCCGAATATTCAACCGGCATGTCATATCCTGCGAACTCGTGCATCCGTGCTCCAAGTCTGTAATGCAGGTCTGTAAAAGGAGTTTTCTTCATTTATCTGTATTTTATTGATTTTTTGCCCGCAAAGGTAATAACTTTTTTCTAAATACTGTTCTTTTTTTAATGCAGTTTGAATGGTTTTTTAAAGGCATAAACTTACCGGATTACAGTAAAGAAGGACTGCTTTAACAGGCAATCCTTCTTTACAATCTGTATAATGTCAAATCTATCCCTGACAAGTTGCTTCCCAGCAGAGCTTGTTTACGTTTCGATTTGACAAAACAAAATTACGAAGCTATTTTATAACAGCAAAATTTATGAATCTTTAGCCACATTTTTGACCTATACGCCGCGATTTAATATAAAATATACAGAAAAAACAGAAAAAACAGAAAAATATTTGCATATAAGAAAAATATTATTTATATTTGTAGTCGGAAACTAAAAGATATTTTCCATGAAAGCAAAAACGTCCATATTAGCCATTTTTGTAGATCTGTTGAGCCGCATTATAAACCGTGCAATGATCAGCGTTATTCCTTTGATTTACGCCGGTTTGGATGGAATGAACTCATATTATATGTATGAATACTCTACCGAACGATGCAACAGCAAATCTATACAGGCAAAATACAGCAGATGGCTCGGGAGATTCCACCCTACCTGACGAGGGGGGCGTTGCTGCTGTCTTAAAGGACAGATTTCTCAACAGCAACGTCGTCTCCCCTATCAGTATCGAGAAGCGTGATGCCGCCAGGCTTTTATCTCAAAGTACAGAAAAAAAAGATCATGAAAAATGGTGGCTACGGTAGAAAGCGGTTCGTCCTGACCGAAAAAACGGACTTGAATGTCAAAAAAATAAAGGCAAACAGGGAAGATGGGCAAGAGTTTATTTAGTTAAATTTTACATTAAAATAAAAATAAAATTATTATGAAACGTTTATTCACAATTGTACTGGCAAGCCTTTTTATGGTTTGCGCAGTCACTGTAAGCAAAGGCTCGTCGTTGACTAAGTCCGACAGTGTTTTGAAGAAAGACATCCGTGACATTGACAATGCTTTCGCCCTTGTGCAGGGATTACGCGGTGTGAGTTTTTACTACTCCGGCGATTCCAACAAGAGAGAATATCTTGGTTTTGTTGCAGAAGAAGTTCGCGAGGTGATACCGCAACTTGTCTTCGACGACGGGTTGGGAAATCTCGGGCTGAACTACCAGGGTTTTGTCCCTGTTTTGACAAACGCCATTAGGGAACAGCAGGCGATTATTGAGACCCAGCAGGTATCAATAGTTGACCGGCAGAAACAGATTGACGAACTGAAAAGTTTGCTAAGATCTGTTGTTGCAAAAAGCCCTGTTGTTGAACCTGTCCTATATCAGGATGAAGAAGGAGTTCCTTATATCCAGGATGTCCAGGAGATTGAAAATTCTCTCGCCATCGTTAAAGAATTGCAGGGAGTAAGTTTCTATCATGCAGATGACCTGCAAAAGAAGGAAACTTTCGGGTTCATCACCGACGAAGTCGGGAAAATACTGCCGAACCTCGTTCATTATGACAATTTGGGGTATCCGGGTATGTCTTACGACGAAATTACGCCTGTCCTGGTAAACGCTATAAGGGAGCAACAGGCTATTATCGAAAAACAGCAGGCTACGGCTGAAAATCTGCAAGAGCAGATTGACGAACTGAAAGATTTGCTGGAACCTGTTGCCGGTCAGATTCCTGCTGTTGAGCGTGTATCTATAGAGGAAGAGGCGGAAGAAGAAGAGTCGGGAGCAGTTAATTACCCTTACATCAAAAACGTCCGAGAATTGGGAAATACTCTCGACATTGTTTTGAAATTACGCGGTGTCAAGTTCTCTTACACCGGCGATTCCGAAAACAGGAAACACTTCGGTTTCATAGCAAAAGAAGTTTCCGAAGTATTGCCGAGTATTGTTGACGGTACTGGCATAGCTTACAGCGGCTTTATACCTGTTCTGGCAAACGCCATAAAGGAGCGACAGTCCATTATCGAAAATCAGCAGGCAACGGCTGATAACCAGCAGGCTGAGATTGATGCACTGAAAGGTTTGATAAAATCTACCATTTTTAAAGTCCAGACGGATGTGCCTGAGGTCGAAGTCCCGTCGGCTGTTCTCTATCAAAACACTCCCAATCCGTGGAAAGAGACAACAGAAATTCGTTACATTTTGCCCGAAGGCGCCAGAGAGGCAGCTGTCTATATTTCAGACCTTTCGGGTAAACTTCTCAAGACGCTACCGGCGACCAATTCGGGCGTAATCGTGCTTGAAGGTTCCGACCTGAAGGCTGGTATCTACACCTGTTCACTTGTTGTGAATGGAGTGATCATTGACACTAAGAAAATGTTACTTACAAAATGAAAGGAGAAAAAATTATGAAAACTATTTTTTTACAATCGCACTATGTAGCGTAATGCTGTTTGGGGTAAGTTGTTCTAATGAAAATTTACCCGACACATCAGGAACAGACGAGATACTGTCTATTGTAGCAGAGGATATTATTCCAGCGGAGGTTCCCCCATTAACAATATTAGACTGTCGCGATACAGAAGGTTTTATTGATTTTTATCAAAAGAATAATAAAACAGACGAATCAATCTTGTTATTAAAGGGAATTGTTGTCAAAGAAAATGTCTTGGATGCAGGAATACAAATCAAAATTATTGAGGATGTTCGTGGTAATTTTAATTCTCAAGAATCTCAATTAATCTTTTGGGGCTCTGGTGTAAACGAATCACCTGATAATATTAGTAGTTATAAACTCAACGATATCTTGTTTCTAATGGCAAAAAAAAGGGCGTGGATAAACTCCAACGGTGATGAACGTCCCGGTTATTACTCGACGGTTGGGTGTGCTCACTGTATTACACAATTAATAGATGGCTATGTCGTAGGCGTGCTTTACAATGGCTACAAAGAAGACAATCTGACAGAAGATAATTTTCTTAAAAAGATAAAAGAATGACCGTTATGAAAACAACAAGATTATTTCTATTATTTTTTGTCTGTTTAAATTTTGGGTTATGTTTTGGGCAGGAGGTAAAACTGCTCGAAAACAGTGTAGTATCTGATTGTACAGATGATTAGTTGTGACATTTCTTTATTTCAAAACTTCCTCAGACAAATTAACAGTTTGCCTGAGGAAGTTTTGTTTATAAATCATTCATTACTATGAGGATATTCTGTAAATTATATTTTTCGCTTGTTGTTATTTTTGCTTTGCTGTCCTGTTTCGGCGGAACGCCCGACTATCTACAGGAATCTTTTATCATCGCAGGTTCAAATCGGGCGGAACTGCAAAAAGTGCTTGACCAGTATTTAAAAACTCCTGCTGATTCGCTGAAATATCGCGCTACTGTGTTTCTTATCAGCAATATGGCGGGACATTATTCTTACGCGGGCAGTGTGCTATAGGTTTTTTTATGATAAGATTGATTCTGTTGTAAAGATTTGTCAGGGCAAAAAAGAGGAAGAAATCAAAAGCGCTTTGAAAACGTCAGAGCCTGTAAAATTTTTAGCGATAGTGCGCGATTTGCAGGTTATCAAAACAGACTGTTTAATCGACAATATAGATCGCGCTTTTGACCTTTGGCAAAATGGTGAATTTGCAACTCATCTCACTTTTGATGATTTCTGCGAATATCTCTTACCTTACAAAGTTTGTGAAGTGCATACTCTTGATAATTGGCGTAAATATCTGTCTGCTCCGGAATATGGAGATTTACAGTATTTAAGTTACAGCGTCCACTCAAATCACTCATCGTTTTGGGCAGCCGACAAAATAAAAACAGTTGAATAAAAGAATAAATTGCATTGATTGGCAGTAAAAACAAAGAAAAGCAAACAAAACGCAGAAAAAAAAGAAGAAAAATAAAATAAATTTGTTTGGTATGTGAAAAACATATAATTTTGCACCCACAAAATGTATGTTTAATTTTTTGAGTATGTTGGAAAGGTTTTGCAATGGTAAATATCAATGTTTAAGCGATAAAATGCTATCAAATATGTATGTAAAAGCGAGAGATTTTTCATCTAAAAACATAATAGAAATTGACACCCGCTTTGTTGTGCCTTATATTCAAAATCTGGTTGCTAATGCTTTTTTTGTGTTTGGGAATGTCTTTTGTGCCCGTAATTTATTGATTATTAAGTACTTACCTCCCCCCCCTATTCACATTTATTAACATTTTCTTTTTCAGAACTTTACACACTCGTTGGGGGCGGTGGTATCCGCCGTTTCCAACAGTTTCGTTATATACACTCATGTCCCACATTCGCAGGAATGGCTGGGGCTTTTGCGTTTTGTAAATATAATTTTCAAAAATATAACTTTCAAGATTCAATAATTTTATGGCAAAATACAAATGTTTAGATTGTGATCACAAATGGACGGCAGACGATGAGCCGTTTGAATGTCCAAATTGCCACGAGGCAAATTTTGTAAAAGTAGGTATGAAAATTCCTTCATTTATCTGGTGGATAGTTGTCGGCATTGTCGCACTAATTATTCTTATTGCGCTTTTTAGCAGTGGTGGCGGTGGCACAACCGTAACGACTGACGCCGACAATTCTCGCGGCAAATTAACCGTAAAAATTGACGGTAACCACAGCGCGGAATACCGAATTGTGCTGCGCAAAGACGGCGTTGAGTACGGCAAAAAAGAGGAAAAAGCCGAAGCCGTTTTTCCCGACTTGGACGGGACTTACACGCTCGATGTGCAATTTATTGGCAAAGGTTCGCTACCCGAAATCAACAAATATCAGCGGACTTTTATCTTTACAAAGCCGCCGAAAGCCCCTGTTGCGCCACAAATCACAGGTGTTTTGTTCAATCCGCCCAAACTGACAAAGAAAATCAAGGTTTATACGGTAACTGTTAATACAGACAATTCCGTTTTGCCTGCTAACGAAACCGAATTTTCGGCTGACGGCGCAAACTGGCAAAGTTCCAATGCCTTTAATAATATACAGGCAGGAACTTACACCTTTTATGCCCGAAATATTCATGACAAGAGTTTGACCGACCAAAAAAGTATTATGCTCGACCCCTTTGTGCCAACGCCGCCGCCAACGGCTGGGGAACAGACCTCTTTACTTGCGAAAACGGCAAGCCGGGATTTGTCGGCTCACGACGATTTGATTGCAAAATTGGGCGGCAGCATTCCCGTGAAAGGCAACAGTAAAATAAGCGATGTTGATGCTTTGGCGCACGAGGCATATATCAGCGGCACGAGTTTTACCGTAACAAATGTAGATACAGACAGTGATGGTGAAGTTGTTTCAATAACTATAATATAATAAAGAAGATGAATAAGAAAATATTTCTAACAATCGGAATTTTGCTCGTTTCGTTGACAATTTCTGCAAAGGATTTTCATTTTGTTTATCTGCGAATAGACGATTCGATGGACATTGAACTTGTGAAAGAGCGTATCCGTGATTTGACAAGCGAGTTTGAAAACAAAGATTTTGTGTTGTATTACAGCAATCATAAAGCGACAATGGATGCCGAAAATTTTTCCGAAAAAGAACTTTTGGGGCTTATCAACGAACAGATGTCGTCTTCGGCGATTACGCTTTCCAACGAAGTAGCCGACATTGCAGAGGTGCTGGAAAAATATTTGCAGGCAGAATTTGATGAAAACAATCGGCTCGTTTCTCCAAAATATTCACAAATCACGTTAAACTGCATTGTGGGCGACAATTTTGTTGAAAACAAATATCAGGATGAGGTTTTTGCAAGAAGCATTGTTGTTAACAGTTTGTCTGATTTCCCTTTGCAAATCAATTTTTATTGTTGCGGCGCAAGGTATTCTGATGTAAAATTCAGTAATCAGTATAAATTATCAAAAGAAATTAACATAAAAAGTATATGAAAAAAATATCAATAATATTCGGTATGTGTTTGCTGTTTAATGTAATAGCAATGGCGCAGTATCCTGCAAAGTTTAAGGTTGCAACGCCCGACTTTGTAACTTCGCCCAAAGGTAGAAATGACTTTCAGGATTGGGCTATAAAAGAAATTCGCGATTATTCAGGCACAAAATCGGGCAAAGTGTGGGTAGCTATCAGCGACCGCGAAAATAACAAAACTTACTCTAGCCCAAATTCAAGTGCTTCTCAAGAATCGACTTTGCGTTTTTGCGACAAACTTTTCGTTGCAGAAATCAAAAATGGCTTCGCGTTGGTGTTTACGTCAGACAGCAAACAATACGATTACCCAAATATCTCGTCGCCCAACTGGAAGGGCTGGGTGCCTGTAGAAAATTTGCTGATGTGGGATCAATGTCCAAAAAACGCAAATCAGATTTATAACAAAGGCATTGTGATTTATTCGCCAAGTCAGGGCAATTCGGTAAAGAAAAATCCGAATTATCTGTTGTCGCCCAATTCTGGCGCAAGCGAATCGTCAGTTTTTTCGTCTGACCTTGATATTTTGTATATTATGAAGAAAGCGAAAGTAAGCGACAAGACCTATTTTTTGCTTTCGACAAAAAACATTCTCGATTTCAACGGTAGATTTGAAGACGACTTGCTCGGTTGGCTTTCGGGAGATTATCTTACAGAATGGAACTATCGTCTGTTGCTCGAACCAAGTTCGGCAAGCAGTGCTGTAAATTATTACAAAGGCAAGAATATCTATCCTGCCATTTTTCCTGAAGATCAGAACGGTATCAATAATGCAAAAAATTATCAGCGAAACGGTACGGCAACCAATCCGCTATCTTGATTTGTGAAGACGCTTCGCAGAATATTCACTATGAGTGGGGCTTTGAAAATCTGCAAACGGGACAGGAAACAATGATTGAAAATTCAGATTTTCAGTATATTATGCCGCCGCACCAAATTGATACCACAAAGTATGATTACTTTGTCCGAACTTGGTTCGACTACGGCGAAACTTCCTGCCGAACAAAAACATGCTGGCTCAAAGACGTGATAGAGGGCGATATGCAACCTCAACATTCAAATTTAACACTCAAAGTTTCACCCAATCCTGCCAAAGAGCATTTTGCTGTGCAACTTAACAATAATATTAAAAATCAGTTCAATGTTTCGGTTTGTAATCTACTCGGTAAAAAGGTTTATCAACAGCAATACGCTGATTATAAGGCAAATGAAAAAATCAATTTTTCGCTTTCGCTTACCAAAGGTGTTTATTTAATTGTCGTAAGAACAAAAGACGAAGTATCAACCTCTAAAATTGTAATTGAATAATGAAAAAGACAGTAATAATATCAGCCATTTTTGCAGTTTTGAGTTTGAATTTTGCTAATTCTCAAACAATTAAAGAAACGCGTGTTATCAAAACAACGGCAGTAGAAGTGTATGAAAAATACAGCAATCTTATCAGCAAATTAAGCAATGGAAACGCCTATAATCTCGACTACTTTCTTGATTTATTTGCCGAAAATGCTGTTATTTACAACGATATTTTGCCCAATAATATGCCGCAGGAAATATCGCCGCAGGAATATTTTGATTTCTTTACCGAAAATATTGAAATGATTTACGGCGATTACAGTAGTTTCGATTTGTCGTTCCCTGCTTTGGAAAACGGTAAATGGAAAGTTCAGTGTGAGTTCAAAAAGGCGATTCGTTTCCGCACAAAAAAGGATTTTTACTATCCGAAATACGAATTTATGTATAAAATGACCATTGAAATGGACAATGAATACAATGAGCGGTACAAAATATACAAAAATGCAAAAATCACTCGCATTGACGTTATAGAGCCATTGGAAGGTTTTTTCATTGTAGAGAAAAATAATCGGTATAATCTGACATACGAAAATGAAACGATTGACGGTTGGGACGAGGAAAATAACAGCCGTTTGTTTCAAACTCCTAACTTTAATGTTAATCGTATTGTCGTAGAAAGCGGCGATTATTTCAACCCGCCTACGCTTGTTAAAAACGAGGCAGATAATCATTTCTATGACTTTAAAACCATAAAGAAAAATCTCTTTGGTTTTGGCATAAATTGCGCGCCTGTTGGTTTGGGAAATAAAATCAGCAGCACAAATTTCAGCGATATTAAAAGCACTAACAACGCGCTTTCTTTATCGTTGTTTTATGCTTGGCAACTTTCGCACAAACAAAAATCCACTTGGTTTCTCAATCTTGGTTTAGATTTGAGTTTGTACAATTATAATTACAAAGGCGATGATTATACAGAATATCAAGCTATTGATGCTGATAACGACCCTTATTTGCGGAAAATAAAAATCACAGGCTTGCAGGAAAAAGCACATAATTTGGGCATTTCTTTGCCGTTGAGTTTTCAGTATTTGTACAAAATTTCCAACAGCAAAAAACACCCTGTTTTTCTCTCTCTCTTGAACTTGGTGCTTATGCGGAATATTTTGCATATCAATGGAATAACTTTAATTTTACAGCCGACTACACAGGACTTTACGACTATTACGGCGGCGTAGAATTTGACCATCATTACGATTACGGACATTTTGAGTTGAGCAACAAAGACATTCAGCAATCATTGCAAGACAAAAGTAATCAGTTTGATTTTGGCGCATTGGGTAAAGTCGGTTTGTGGGTTGCATTGAATAAAAGCAGTTTGTTGAAATTCGACATTGGCTATAAACACGGTTTGGGATATTTGTCGGGCGATAAATACGGTTTTGGAACTCCGTTAAAATATAAAGATAATTTTGTTATTTCTAAAGATTACAAATTCTACGAAACGCTTTTGCAATCTACAAATCAGGGTTTACGCAATGTATATGTTGGATTGTCGTTTGTCAGTACGATTTGTGGAAAGAGTAAGTAAGATTTTCGAAAAAATCGTTACCATCAAAGTACCAAAGAAAGCAAAGATATTTTCGCCTAAATGCTCAAAGCAGGAATGGATTGGCATTTCAAAAAATATTCCAATGATACGGAATACGTCGAACTCGAAATTCAGGCACGCAATCAAAAAATGGTTTGTGGGAGGACAAAAATCCTGTCGTACCTTGGAATAGCGGAAAAAATAATGATAGATATAGATATATTTATGCAGACAAAATTGCTGACATTCATATCTTTAACAGATATAATTACGTTTTCGCTTTTTACGAAAAAAACCGAAGGTTCACACCGCTACACGCTTTTCCCTGACGAATGTTCGGTATTAGTGGTAGCAACAACCGGAACTTTCCGCGCAAAAAGAAATGTACTTTACTTTCGACAACAATATGGCTATTTTGCAAAGACATAAATACACCGCAACCGTCAATCTTGCCCAATCTCCGCGCATTGCAAAGCACTGTTTCATGCATTTGCTTTAAAACCATTTTTGAAATCGGGCGGTAGAAGGGCAAGTTAGCCAATGCACCAAGTTTGCGCTTGTATTGGTCTTATTCAAACCGATGACAGCGTTTTTGCTCACAGGTTGGAAACTGTATGCACACTATCAATCGACTTCAATACGGCTACTTCTTACACTTTGGCAAACGCCATAACAGGAACTTATCCCGATTATGCTATTGACCCAAGCAAAATGTTGGTTTCGCGCGGTGCTTTAACACCTGCCGCCGCAGGCGGAGGAAACATTGAATTTTAGTGGGACGATAGCAGCAGCGTAGGCTCTGCCAAGCAGACCGACACGGTGTTATCGCAATCGTAAATTCAGCCAAAGTCGAGGCAATCACCGACACCGCAGGCATTTAAACCGTTGTATTGCCTGCCGATTGGTCGGGCGATGAAGTCCAGATTTATTTGAGTTTCATTTCCGAAGACAAAAAGGAAGTTGCAAACGGCGTTTATTTGGAGGCTGTCGTAATTGCTTAAAAGCCCTGTTGTAAAACAGGTAAATGTTTTCTTTGTACTTTTATCCCCGAAATCAAGAGACGAGAAACGATTAAGAAACGGTTTACCGTTTCTCGTAAAAAACGACTATCAGAAAGTATAAATAAACAACTACCCACGAAAAGCAAAAATAAAAGCCATTTTGCATAAAGTGGTGCTAAACCGTTTCTTAATCCAATGTAGATAATTGATTATTAGCGTTATTTGTGAATTGCAATCAATTTAATGACTATAAAAATTTCACAACCGTATATACGCACTCTGTTGCCTTCGACAGAGTTGCATTAATATGTTGAATCTGCAACTGTCACAGTAAAACGCAGGATTTTTTTTTATATTGTAAAAAATCATTACCTTTGCAACCCAAATCGCAGTTAAACAGTATGAATGAAAATAAATATCTACGTTGCAGAGTGTTAATCACAGTTTTTTCTATTATTATTTCAGGCAGTATTTTTGCTCATAATGTTGAAAATACTGATATTGCTGAATTAGACACTATATCTGCAGAAATCATTACAATTGGGAGTGAAGGAAATGAAAATCCGTCAGTTCAGATTCAGGATACTGTTACAGAGAAAACCACAGAAATAATTACTGCTCCTGTTACAGTATCTGTTGCAGTTTCAAGTTATACGCCGAATCCCGATTCAGCAGATTTTGATTTTATACGGCGATTGCTGCGCGATTATAAATTTTCGCCAATACGAACACGTGTTGAATATTCTGATACAGTTATTCTGCCCTCGATCCAGTTGCCGTTTGTCAATTATCAGGACAGGATTCCCGATACAGTTTCGTTGCCTGAAATATCGTTTTCGCCTGATATTGCAACATTTGAAAAACGCCTTTCCACAGTTAAAATTTTCAGCGACAGGTATGGCAGAAATGAAATAGATAAAAATGCATATCAGTATGTTCTTGATAATCATCCTGAATATGTAAAATATAGAATTTCTGAGTTTTCCGATGCCGTAGAAAAAGCGTCGGAGATTGAGGCAAATGATTTGAAAAATGTTTTCCAAATAGAATACGATTTGAACAGAGATTTAAACAAACCCGAAAAATATCAGCCTAACCCGAAATTCTGGCTGTGGAAAGGTCAGCATTATCTGTCTTTTTCGCAGTCCGACAATTCGAGCAACTGGACAGACACAACTCGCAGTTGGAAAGAAAAAGGGCTTGGTTCGATGAATATGATCAGTGTACAGGCAATAATAGGCAAATACAAGAAAAAACGCCTCGAAATAAATCATACAGTGGAGTGGCGGTTGAATATTGCCAACAGTATGAACGACAGTGTGCGTTCAATCAGGATTGTTGAAGACAGATTGCGTTCATATACCGATTTTGGCATCAGGGCAATCAATCACTGGAACTATTCTACTTCGCTCGAAATCACGACTCCGCTGTTGAATAATTACAGAGAAAACAGCGATACACTGCTTGTGTCTTCGTTTCTTTCGCCGTTGAAATTGACTTATGGTTTGGGTATGAAATATCAACATTCCAGGGATTTTCCAAAAATACTGGGACGCAAAGTAACGTTTGTAGCAGACATTAACCCTCTGGCTCTTCAATATATTTATATTCACGCAAAACTGGAAGCCGATAGACCGAAACAATATGGAATCATAGAACCGAAAGGAGTTCAACGACTGTCGCAGGTAGATTTCGGTTCTACCGTAACTTCAACTCTGAAAGTCAATTTTAACAAATATGTAACTCTGGATTCCCGACTTAAATATTTTACAAACTACCACAAGTCTTACTGCGAGTTTGAAAACACAATGAATATGCCAGTCAATCGTTATTTATCAATGCGTTTGTATGCCTATCTGACTTTCGACGACAGTCGAGTGAGGGATCCTCAATTTGGTTATTTCAGTCTGAACGAAACCCTGGGATTGACGTTTAATGTTACGTGGTAATTGACATGAATAAATCACGAATCCATAGCGATAGCCTCATGGCTTGCTGTAATCTTTTTGCTTTCTTCGTCAAAATCCAGTCGAATAACATCGCCTTCCTGAACATCTGATTTTATTATGAGTTCGGCAAGTTCATCCTCGAAATATTTTTGGATAGCGCGTTTCAATGGGCGAGCGCCAAACTGAACATCATAACCTTTCGAAGCGACAAATTCTTTTGCTTTCTCACAGATTTCCAGTCGATAACCGAGTGCTTCAGTACGTTTAAGAAAATTAGAAAGTTCAATGTCGATAATTTTGTAGAGTGCTTCTTTATCCAACTGGTCGAACACTATCACGTCGTCAACACGGTTGATAAATTCGGGTGAAAACTGCTTGTTCAGAGCCTTTTGAATCACACCACGCGAATATTCCCTGTCCGTAACATCAGCGCTTGCACTGAATCCGATACCGCGTCCAAAATCTTTCAATTGCCGTGTCCCGACATTGGAAGTCATTATCAGGATAGTGTTTTTAAAATCTATTCGGCGTCCCAAACTATCGGTCAACCGTCCTTCGTCCATTACCTGCAACAGGAGATTAAATACATCAGGATGCGCTTTTTCAATTTCGTCTAAAAGCACAACAGAATATGGCTTGCGGCGAACTTTCTCTGTCAGTTGTCCTCCTTCTTCGTAGCCGACATATCCCGGAGGCGCTCCTATGAGCCGTGTTACACTGAATTTTTCCATATATTCGCTCATATCAATTCTGATTAGCGTGTCTTCGGAATCAAACAGATATTCGGCTAACTTTTTAGCAAGGTGCGTTTTACCTACGCCTGTCGGTCCGAGAAACATAAACACGCCGACAGGTTTTGCCGGGTCTTTCAGTCCGATACGATTGCGCTGTATTGCTTTCACAATTTTCGCAACAGCCTCATCTTGCCCAATAACTTTCGATTTTAAGGCAGTATCCATTTCGGCAAGTCTTTGATTTTCTGCTTTGGCAATACGCTGAACAGGAACGCCTGACATCATTGCAACTACTTCTGCAACAACTTCCTCATCGACAGTTTGACGATTTTCATTCAGGTTTTCCTGCCATATTGCTTTAAGTTCTTCGAGTTTTATTTGCAGGTTGCGCTCTCTGTCGCGACAGCTTGCTGCGAGTTCAAAATTCTGATATTTTACTGCTTCAACTTTTTTTGTTTTGATTTCTTCAATCTGCGATTCTATTTCTTCCATTTCGTGCGGTACAACTACGTTTGAAACGTGCATTCGAGCGCCTGCTTCGTCAAGCGCATCAATCGCCTTGTCGGGAAACGTGCGGTCGCTAATGTATCTGTCAGTCAGTTTCACGCAGGCTTGCAATGCATCAGGCGTGTAGCGTACATTATGATGTTCTTCGTATCTGTCTTTTATATTTGTGAGAATTTGCAGAGTTTCTTCCGCAGTTGTAGCATCAACAATTATCTTTTGAAAACGGCGTTCCAGTGCACCGTCTTTTTCGATGCTTTTGCGGTATTCATCAAGTGTCGTAGCGCCAATGCACTGTATTTCTCCTCGTGCCAGCGCAGGTTTTAGCATATTTGCTGCGTCAAGTGCGCCCGCCGCGCCGCCTGCGCCTATTATAGTATGAATTTCGTCGAGGAAAAGAATTATATTTGAATTTTTTTGCATCTCGTTAAGAATTGATTTTATGCGTTCCTCAAACTGTCCGCGATATTTCGTTCCTGCTACAATGGCAGCCATATCAAGATTGATAACGCGTCTGTCGAACAGTACCCGCGAAACTTTTCTCTGTATAATTCTCAAAGCAAGTCCTTCGACAATAGCCGATTTGCCTACACCCGGCTCACCAATAAGCACGGGATTATTTTTTTTGCGGCGGCTCAAAATCTGCGCCAAACGCTGTATTTCTTTATCCCGTCCAACAACAGGGTCGAGTTTGTTTTCTTCAGCTGCCCGCGTCAGATCCGTACCGAAAGCGTCTATCATCGGCGTATCGGTTGATTTCGGTGCTGCCGATTTGGCAGGTTCCTGCTTATTGTTTTTATGAGATGACGCTTCTTGTAAATCATCATCATCATCGTCTACATCATCGAATCCTGCTGTTGGTATGAGTTCTTTTTCTTCTTTTTTATCTTGTTTTTTTAGCAGCCCGAGAACTTGATCATAGTCTATTGAATACCTTTTTAACATTTTGTATGCTAATGAATTATTGTCTTTCAGAATAGCCAGCAATAAATGTTCTGTATCTGTCTGTGCGCTCTTGAGGTTAAGCGATTCCAAAGCACTGATACGCAGCATATTTTCAACGTCACGATTAACGGTTAGTTGATTTTCAGGGTGGTATGCGCCTTCCTCATAAAGTTCTGTGTCGAGCGCTGTTTTCAAGACTTCTGTTTTGACACCAAGAAAGTTTATTATAGATGATGCTTTGCTGTGATTATCGCGCAAAATACCAAGTAAAATGTGCTCAACTCCAACAGTGGAATTACGCAGCCTGCCTGCTTCTTCGCGGCTGAACATCAATATATTTTTTACTCTGTCCGAGAAATTTTTCTGAATCATTCTAATTGAATAATATTTAAGATTGCAAAATTACAAAATTTCTATCAAAAATTATGCCAACTTCAACGATTTTATTAAATTTGCAAATTGTTATTTTTTATGCCTGTTAAATTAAATATATTAAGTCTGTTTTTTCTATTTATTCTTTCTTCTTGCATTGACATCGAAGAATATCCTGACAATCCTCGTGGAAATTTTGAGGCGTTATGGAAAATAATTGATGAACATTATTGTTTCTTTGAATACAAAAATATTGATTGGGACAGCGTTTACGAAGATTATTCTAAAAAGATAACTGCGGGCATGAATGAATATCAACTGTTCAACACGCTAAATCTTATGTTACAGGAACTGAAAGACGGACACGTCAATCTTGTTACATCTTTCGATATTGGGCGATATTGGAAATGGTTTGAAGATTATCCTGTAAATTTCTATTCCGAACTGACTGATAATTATTTGGGTACGGATTATTCCATCGCGGGCGGTATGCGCTACAAAATTCTCTCCGACAATATCGGCTATATCTATTACGGCAATTTTTCATCGGGAATGACAACCTCCAACCTGGATTATATTCTTGCAAGAATGGCGTATTGCAATGGAATTATCATTGACGTGCGCAACAATGGCGGCGGATTGCTGTCGAATGTTGAAATGCTTGCGGCGCGGTTTGTCGAAGAAAAAACTTTGATTGGTTACATAAGCCATAAAACAGGCAAAGGACATAACGATTTTTCAGAGCCGTATCCGCGATATATCGAGCCGGGCGGCAAGGTTTCGTGCAAATTGCCTGTCGCAGTGCTGACGAATCGCAGCTGTTACAGCGCTACCAATGATTTTGTCAATGCAATGCGTTACTGCCCCAACGTTACGGTTGTCGGAGATATGACAGGTGGTGGCAGCGGTATGCCGTTCGGTTCGGAATTGCCAAACGGCTGGGCTGTTCGATTTTCATCTGTGCCAATGTTCGATGCTAATATGCAGAACATAGAATTTGGCATTCCTCCCGACATTCGTGTTAATTTGAAAGACAGTGACAGACAGTCGGGAAGAGATACGATAATAGAAACGGCGCTGGAAATTCTGAAAAAATTACATTCAGTAGGTTTTTGATAAAAATAATTTTGCCGTTTAAAAATAATATCTTACCTTTGCACCGTTAAAAACAAAAAGTAAAATGGCAACCGAATACTTCTACAGCAAAAATTCGCAATTGACACATGAAAAAGTGTGTCAGTTAATGCCATTTTACCCCCCCCCCCCCCAATAAACGCCAAAACATCAACGGGTTATGTCATAATCCGTTTCGGGAAGTCCCGAAAACATTTCCTTTTAAATAATAACAATTCAGCTATGGATGCAAATATTTTTCATTCAGGCGGGAATATTTTATATAACAGTAGGAATG